>NZ_CP150207.1:690000-1035000 GCF_037969765.1 Paenibacillus sp. FSL W8-0186
ACGGAAATCCAGCAGCATCTGCAGATTAGCCTCGCTGCTCCTATGGCCTTGACCTCTAGCTTTATCCGGTATACCCAGGACATGGACATCAGAAGGAAAATCATCAATATTACCTCTGGCTCAGGCACGTATCCTGCTCCAGGCATGAGCGCATATTGTACGGCTAAAGCTGGGATCAACATGTTCACTCAATGTGTCGGAGCGGAGCAGGCGAATCATGCCCGCCCTGTGGAGATTATTGCCGTAGATCCGGGAATGGTCGAGACCGGACTGCAAGCAGCAGCCCGGGGTAAGGATGAGCAGGACTTCGGGATGGGCAAATACTTCAAGCAGGCCTACGAGGCCGGCCAAGTCCAGCCCGTGGAATCGCTCGGCAGGCACTTATTGAAAATCATCGAAAACGAATTTTCACCCGGAAGGCTTGTCCATTACGCGGATATGGAGCCCTAGGTTGTCCAAATCATCCGAAGGGGGTTCAAGCGAAACAGGATCAAGCAAAGGAGGGTTAAGTGAAGTAGGATCAAATGAAAAGGGGTTAGGCAAAGGGGGAATTCCGCTATGGCGCTACTTGGACCGCTATTTGAACCGTTATTTGGAAAGCGCCATGCGAAGTTGGGCTTGGCCCGGGGTACGCACAGTACCAGCTGCGTGATGTGCTTATCAATAAAGCTCAGGGGCAAGAACTTATTCTATTACCGTAAGCAGGCTGCCGCGAAATCCCGCTTCGCTGGCTCAGAGGGGGAAGGGACTATCCTGTTGCCGTAAGCAGGACAGCGATGGTGTTGGTTACTCCGTGGATAATCATGGCGGGCACGACCGAGCCCGTCTTTTCATATGCCCAGGCCAGAACGACGCCTGCAATGAAGTTAACCGGCATCGCATTCATAGTTGGATAATGCGCCGCCGTAAAAATTAGCGAGCTGATCATTATTCCCCAGCCTACTCCCGCTCGTGCCTGCAGCCAGCGATACATGAAGCCGCGATAAAAGAGCTCTTCATACAAGGGGGAGATAACCCCTGCAGAAATCACCGCGAGGAGTACGGTGAACCAGGTGACATTTTGCTGAAGGCTTTCCGTTTTGCTGTTACTTACCGTATTTCCAAACAAGTTGGTTAAGAGCATCGCTCCTGTGCTGAGTACGACAAGGACTAGAATCCAAATGAGAATCCGCCCCCAATCCTTCGCCGGGAACCTGCGGAGCCCAATCTCCGCCCATGTTAATCGTTGCGGACGCAGGGCAATATAGTTCAAGCCTGCCAGCAGCACGATCGCGATCGTCAGTCCGGTAAGCATACCTGAATATAGCGGGTTGCCCAGCCAGGACAAATACAATCTCTGTGCACCGTATTTCACCACAGCCATCACGAAGACGAACTCAAGCAGCAGGAGAAGCACGAATTCCCTCCAGGACCATGCATCTTTTGTTTTCCATCCAGCCATTCTGTTCATAGAACAAACTCCTTTCCATTATCTCCCTATGGTATAATTTGCATTATAAAAGGTGACGCAACGTTATCTTCAAGCGTTTTTTGCAGGAGGCAGGCAATGACTAGATGGACGACCGGACAAGTATCCAAATTGCGGAATATCTCGGTGCGCACGCTGCGCTACTATGATCAGATCGGGCTGCTGACGCCAAGCCTGAGGCAGGATAACGGCCGCCGTTACTATTCTGAAGAAGATTTGTTTATACTCGAAAAAATCATGCTGCTCAAATCGCTGTCCCTTTCGCTGGAGGACATTCAGAAGGTACTCGGCCAGCTTTCCTTGCGGGACATCCTGATCGCCCACCACCATCATTTGCAGGAGGAACTTGCTTCTTTACAGGCCAGCATTGCGAATACAGCTTCGCTCATAAATATGCTGGACTTGGAAGGGACTCTCCCTTGGGAACGAGTCTCCGCTCTGGTACAGAACGCACAGGTTGGCACGAAGAAATGGGTCGATTACTTTGCTGAGGAGGAGCGCGAGTTTTTGCGAAAGGCTTTGCCCGCTTTGGAGAGCGGAGACCGCGCCACCCAGCAGTACGTATCGCTGCTTCGGCGGATCGAGCATTGCGTGAAGCATGCCATTGCTCCGGAATCAGAGGAGGCTTACGCGCTGGCGTGTGAACTGATCAAGCTTTCGGACGAAACCTTTGGGGGAGACGCCGAGCTGATGGACCGGTTCTGGGAAGTGCGCAAACGGCCTGCTGAGGAAACCGGGCTGTATCCTGTGTCGCCAGAAGTTCTGGATTTTGTGGAGCAGTCTATATCATTTGCGCTGAAGAAGAGTGAAGATCATTGAAGACTCAAAACCTATAATCGTTCATTTGTAAATGTAAGAAATCCAGTTAGTCATAGCATCAATCGCCCTCGCTGATACGGCAAAGTGATATTTGTCGATCCGAGGCATGCCTTTTTCTGGTAAAATAGACAGTGCGGCAACTAGATTGGCATCTTGCGGAAGTTTATATCGTATAACACGCAGGGGCAGATACCGGATGCATCGTCTATTTATTGAGATATAAGAATATATAAGTTTCACCCTTATACAAGGCTTATATTTCTATGCGAAACGCAGTTGTGCCGTTCATGGGCCGTCAGCCGTTTACGTTTGAGAGATTCATATAAAAGGAGTGGAGAACTTGCTTCGTGTAGAGGGCTTGTCCCATGCTTTCAAGAATGGCGGCGAGACCACGCTTGTTCTGCAGAACATCAATTTTCATGTCCGCAAGGGCGAGATGATTGCGCTGCTGGGCAGCTCGGGCTCAGGAAAGTCGACCCTGCTCAATCTGATGGCGGGGCTGATGAAGCCGACCGAAGGCGAAATTTATATCGCCGATCATAACATTGTGAAGATGAACGAGAACAAGCTGGCCGAGTTCCGCCGTAAGCATATCGGTTTTATATTTCAAGCTTATGAGCTGCTGCCGAACCTGACGGTGCGTGAAAATATTGAGATGCCGCTTGTCTTTCAATCTACCCGCCCCTCCGTCCGCAAGCAAAAAGCGCTTCAGTTGCTCGAGCAGGTCGGCATCCCGGACAAGGCCGAACTGTTCCCGTCCCAGCTGTCGGGCGGACAGCAGCAGCGGGTCAGCATTGCCCGGTCGCTGATTACCGAGCCTTCGGTCATCTTCGCCGACGAGCCGACCGGGAATCTGGATACGAAGACGGAGGAAGAAATTTTGGCGATCCTCAAGCGGCTTAACCAGACGATGGACACCACCTTTATTATTGTCACGCATGAGCGCGAGGTGGCGCAGCAAACGCAGAAGATTATTACGCTGCGGGACGGGCAGCTCCAGACATCACAGCCGGCTGTAGATCCGCAAGCGGAAGCAGAGGAGGTACAGGCTTGAGAATCAGCGATCTGACAAGGCTGTCTTGGGATCAGGTGCGGCGGCGCAAAGTCGTGACCATGCTGTGCGCAGCCGGCTTGTCCATAGGCTGTGCCGCAATTATATTGGCGATGAGCATCGGCGAATCGACACAACAGATCGTCGAATCCGAGCTGAACAGCTTTCTGAAGATGGATGAGATTACGGTCATGCCCAATTCCGGCGCCATGCCGGGCCAGGACAACCCCGACCAGGTTAGCGAAGAGGCGAATAACCGCGGGCTGCTGACGGATCAGAAGCTCGAGGTTATGCGCAATATGAAGCATGTAACGGCAGTCGCGCCATATCAGACATTCGATCATTTGGGAATGACGACAGCGGACAGCAAGGAGGGCTACGTCGAAGTGGTTGCCACGGATCTGACCCGGCTTAAGGACTTTGGCGAGACCTTCGGGCAGGGTAAGGCCGACAGCGTTGATATCAATTCAGTTGTGCTCAGTTACGGGGCCACGATGGGCTTGATGGATGAGGAGACTAGAAACAAACTGTATGAAGCAATGGAACGTTCAGGATATGATCGCAATTCGCAGGAGCAATACCGCAATATGATGGTCATACCGACAGCCATGTACCAGACGCAAATTCAGCTCGTGAAGTATGACGACAATGGCAAACAGCTAACGAGCACTCCCTTGCAGGTCGTTGGCGTACTGAAGAAGCCCAAGGGCCGCAGCGATATTTCCATCGCTCAGGACAGCAAGATTTACATCTCGATCGAAACGGCCGAGCAGCTGCGAAAAGAGCTGATGCCTTCCTCGGTGCAAAGCAGTACTCCTACATACAACTCGGTTAAAGTGAAGGTGGATGCGGAGCAGAACGTAAAGCAGGTCGAGGAGCAGCTGCAGCGGCTTACCGTATCGACACAGTCGAATCTGCTGCAGAAAGAGCAGCTGGAGGAGCAATTCGCCGTGTTCAAGGCGATTGCGATCGGTGCGGGCGTCTTTATTTTGATCATCGCCTCGATCTCCATTATTGTCGCCATGACGATGTCGACCTATCAGCGCCGCCGGCAGATCGGCATTATGAAGGTGCTGGGGGCCAACCTGTCCCAGATCCGCAATATGTTCATTGTTGAAGCAGCCTTGCTCGGCTTCCTGGGAGGGCTGCTGGGCATTATGTTTTCCTACTGGATCGTATGGGGAATTAACGCACTCATTTTGTCATTGAATAGCGGGGAGTCGGATATATCGATTTTTATCCCGTATACAGCCATTCCGGTCGGATTGGCCTTTGCGATCATGACAGGCATTATATCGGGCATTTATCCGGCGGTCAGCGCATCGCGGACTGATGCTTTAACCGCGATCAAGCGGGATTAGAGATTCGATATCCGTTCCGCATGGCAATAAGATGCTCCGCCAAGACGGTGCAATAGAGGGACACGGGGCTGCATACAGAGTCATACACGGCCTCGCCGCTGCCAATTCTAAGCGGTATGAGAGAAGGAGAGCAGGGAAAGTGAAGAAAAAAATAAAATGGATCATTATCGCCATCATTCTTGCCGGAATCAGCTACTTGCTGTATTCCATGTCGAAGCCTGCCCAAGTCGCCGATCCGGGAATGGAGTCCCAAGCCATTACATTCCAGGCAACGAAAGAGACACTGGTTCACACGATACGGGTCAAGGGAAAATCGCTGTATGAGCAGGAGACGCCGGTCTATGCTCCGTTCAGCTCCAAAGTAACGGAATGGAAGATCGAGGACGGCCAGCAGGTCAAAAAAGACGAGGTGCTGTTCAGGCTGGATCAGACCGAGCTGCAGAACCAGATTACACGTGAGGAAGCGGAGCTTCGCAAAGCCGAGCTGGAAACCCAACTGCAGTCTTTTGTCGCAGAGTTCGACACCGAGATGGCAGGAGGCGAATTAACCGATGAGAACCGCAAAAAATTGCTCGCCAACCGGGAGAGTGCGCGGCTGACGAAGGAGCTGGAGGACGTACGCATTTCGATTCAGCGTCAGGAGCTGCAGCAGAAAAAGCTGAAGCTGAAGGATTCTGAATTCCGCGCTCCGGCTGCGGGCATTTTCCTGTTCGATTCGGAAGCGAAGAAGCCGCAAGCGCTTAGCGACAATCAATATATTGGCAAGATTGTCGATCTGAACAAGCTGCAATTTACGGCCCTTGTCGGGGAGCAGGACGTATTCCGGATCAAGCCGGATATGAATGTGAAAGTGACAATGAGCGCGATGAAGGATGTGCCGCTGACCGGAACTGTGAAGCATGTCTCCAAATTTGCCAAGACGGGAACCGACCAGGACAGCTTGAATAAAGCGGCTCAATTCGAGGTCACGATCTCTCTTGAACCAAGCGAGTATCTGATTGCCGGGCTATCGCTCACCGGCGATATCGAAACTAATCGCAAGGAAAATGTGTTGGCTCTTCCGTCGATCGCCGTCATGCGCGATCAGACCTCCGCCTATGTCATGCTGGATAAAGGATCGGGTCAATACGAACGCAGAGATATCAAGACAGGCCTGGAGACAACGGATAAAACCGAGGTGTTGGAAGGCTTGAAGGAAGGCGATACGGTCGCCCTGCAATAAGTTCCGGGCAGCGCTCCATTTATTTCAGACGAATCTGGCAGGCAGCTGTCTGGTTTATACTATATATATGCTGAACTAAAGAAGCAGCAGTGATTGGCCAGGGTGTGACATATTCCGGAGAAGCGAAGCGTTCGCCTTTGTTCACGGACAATCATCAGAATCGACAGGAGGATTAATCATGACTAAGCATCACAGACGAGGAGCAACATTGATTCAAGAGGTCAACCGCACCGAGGTTCCCTTCGGGACGCTGGCGATTTGGTTTCTTGGGCAAGAGAGCGTAATTATCAAGGGTGACGGAGTAACGGTGTATGTCGATCCTTATGTATCGGATCACCTGGATTTACCTCGTACTTACCCTGCGCCGATCACCCCTGAGGATATTATCGGGGCTGACCTTTGCTTGATTACGCATGAGCATGTAGATCATATGGATGCAGGCACGCTGCCTATTTTTCATCGGCAAAACAAAGAGGCGCTCGTCATGGCTCCAGCTTGCTGTAAACCGGACTTGATCGAAATGGGCGTAGGGGCATCACAGATTTTAGAGGCAGATGATAGCCGATCAGCCGAGCTATTCTCTAAAATCAAAATAACGACTATTCCCGCGGCCCACGAAGAGCTGGACAAGGATGCAGAAGGGAAGCCGCGCTACGTGGGATATGTCATCGAGTTGAATGGAGTTACGCTGTATCATGCCGGCGACACGGTGCTGTTCCCTGAATTGGTCGAGCGGTTGAGCGCAATTCAGCCAGATGTCGCCCTGCTTCCGATCAATGGAGCTGATTTTTTCCGCCGGGAACGGGGAATTGTCGGCAACATGAACTATAGGGAAGCGGCCGAGTTCGCGGTAAGAATCGGCGCAGAGACGGTTATTCCGCTGCATTATGACGTGTTTGCGGGGAATGCGGAGAAGCCCGGCTACTTCGTGGACTATCTCTATGAGCACTTCCCTGAGCAGAAATGCCATGTCATGGCTCGCGGTGAGCGGTATGTGTATGTGAAGGGCAGCGCCTTCCTTCGGTAGCGTTGTACGTGTAGGGCAGTGGCCTTCCTCAGCTTTGTGTACGTGAAGGGGGCCCTTTTCTTCGGCAGTAAGGTTTGTGCGGGGATTGAGCAGAACATTGATCAAGTGAATCGCCGATCCATTTGGTATGTTGACTCATGGACGTTCAATCCAGGCTCATTGTCGAGCAAATGCACTGTAGGTTCAAGCAGGCCGTCAGGTCAAGTATATTGTTAGGCCAAGTATATTGTTGGGTCGGGGCACGCTGTTGGCTAAGTACGACGTCGGTCAAGCGTGATGTCTGGCCATGACACTGCAGGTGAAGCGTACATTGTCCAGCAAGTCCACCGCGTCCAAGCACATTCGTCCTCGCCCATTCATCCAAGCGCACTGTTGATTTAAGCAGACTGTTGATTTAAACACAATGTTGATTCAAGCACAATGTTGATCCAAGCAAAATATTGATTTAAGTACCTGTTACCCAAGCACATTGTTGATCCAAGCGCCTGTTGATTTAAGTGCCTGTTGATTTAAGCGTCTGTTGATTTAAGCAAACTGTTGATTTCAAGCGCACGGTGAATTACTTCTTGTGATGTGAGATATCTCCGGCAATCTAGCGGACCCTAGATCCGCTATTTCTCCAAATACGCGTAAATATCTAAGCCAACGGACCGTAGTTCCGCTATTGGGCAAAAAGTGGGGCAAGCTATGCTCATTTAGAGTGAATAGCGGAACCAGGGTCCGTTCGCATATCAAATTTAGTCAAAAAAACGGAATAGCGCCCTGTGTGTCCGTTAGAATCCCATTTTCGCTGGCATGCTCGACAATTAGCACACGGATACCTGTATCTGGGGTTGCTTCTTGCGTCATGTGGTTGACCACCGTTACGTGACGCCGACTACCGTGCGCTGTGAGCTTCGCGCGGTGCGATATATGACAATCCCTGTCATATATCCATGCTACCATGAACCTAGTGCAGCTAGGGAAACGTACAAAGGAGGGAATCAGCTTGCGGGCGGATCGGCTCATTTCGATATTGCTGTTATTGCAAAATCACGGACGGCTCACGACGCGGGAACTGGCGGCTAGGCTGGAGGTATCCGAGCGGACAATACACCGCGATATGGAGGCCCTAAGCGCCTCGGGAATTCCGGTGTATGCGGAACGGGGAACAAGCGGGGGCTGGGTATTGTCGGAGGGCTACCGCACTGATCTGACGGGAATGAAGCCCGAAGAGATGCAGGCGCTGCTCCTGGCTCATTCATCTTCACTCTTAGGAGACCTGGGACTTGGAGGCGTGTTTGAGCATGCTTTTCAGAAAATGCTGGCTGCATTTCCCGAACGGCTTCGAGGCGAAGCCGAAAGAGTGCGTCAGCGCATTCATATCGACGGTGCCGGCTGGCATCAGTCCGCCGATCGGCTGCCCGATTTGCCGACGATTCAGGAAGCGGTCTGGCAGGACCGCATGCTCCGCTTCGATTACCGGCGGGAAGATTCGGCCGTGGAGCGCATCGCCGAGCCGCTGGGGCTGGTCGCCAAGAGCAGTATCTGGTATCTTGTAGCCAGAGTGGAAGGGGAAATGCGCACTTACCGTATCTCCCGGATCAGGAATGCCCAAGTGCTGGAGAAATCTTTTCAGCGTCCCGATTCTTTTGACCTGGCACTATATTGGGAGCGCTCAACAGAAGAGTTCAAAGCGAATCTTCCGCGTTATCCCGCCCGGCTCAGATTTCAGGAAGCAGCTTTACCGCGCCTAGCCCAGCAGCGATATCTCAAGCTAATCCATATGATGCCCGCAGAACAAGGATGGATCGAAGCGGCTGCTGAGTTCAATACGCTGGAGTCGGCATGTGAAATTCTGCTTGGCTATGGATCGCTTGCCAGGGTAATGGAGCCACTGGAGCTGCGTGATCGAGTATTATTAGAAGCAGAGGCAATGGTTGAGCTGTACAGAGGGTAGGTGAAGTGTTGAGAAGATGGTATTTTATTATCATTAGTAGTGCCGTTCTATTGTTTGCAGCTTACTACGTCTACAATAAATGGGATAAAAATGAAACAGTTCCGGAAGATATCTTTATCGAGGCTGTATTAAAGCCCAATTCTAACCCGAACATGGACTACAAAGATTATTTGCTTGAGGTTTATATCGACAAAAGAAAGTACAGTCAGCATATGATATACCCATATATTTCAGGATTGCATTCTATGTCTTTCGATGCTAAAGAGGATGAGGGCTTTTTTAGACCGAGCAGTATAGGAAGTGCAGGGGACGACGAGGTAAAGGTTGCAGATGCGCTGCATAAGCACAATATTTCTCAGATGAATTATGATAATGGTTACTTGGATTTTATCGGGTTTTGGAGTCCTCCAGAACAAGGGAAACACAAATTAAAAATGTATTTTGAAGCAAATGATAATTTTAATTCTCTTGAAGATATGTACCTGGTATATGTTCATAAAGAGAAAGGAATATTTGGACAGGATTTGGGCTGGACTAAAGTAGTAAAAATCCAGGCGGAATAAGTTGTATTATCTTATGAGAAAGGGATGGAACAAGGAGCAGAAAATGGACTTAAACAAGCGAAACAACCTAAATAAGCTAAACAAGCGGGCGCTCATTGAATCTATAATTTTTGTCGTCCTCATCTTGGCAGGTGTGGTCGGCTTTCAGGTCGTGCAAGGGGCGCTGTTGACCAGAAATTACGTCCCAGATGTTATTAATAACTATGCATCAGTAGAGCATTTACAGCAGCAGGTGGCATTTGGAACCATAGCTCGCACGGACGGATTAACCCTGGTTTTAGAGATGGGCGGTTTGTTGCTCATAGCGATGGCCTACTACATGCTGCGAACGAGGCTGATTGGATTAAGGAAGCGCAAGAAATGAATAGCAGAGTCTTTTACATCAAAACATGCGTCCCGGTCTAAGAAGCGAGTGTTCTAGAACCGGGACGTTTTTAGATACGGATGAGATGTGAATGTTCAATTTGGCGGCACCTCGCTAGCGAGGTTATGTCACCTCGCTTGCCGATGGCGCATGAAGACCCAGACGCCGGCTATGATAATCAATCCGGAAAATAGCTGCAATCCAGTCAGCATTTCACCCAGGAGCACCAGAGCGAGCAGGGAGGCGCAGATTGGTTCGCCCAGAATGGCCATGGAAACCGTGGTAGCATTCATATACTTCAGCAGCCAGTTAAACAGGTAGTGGCCAAACAGGGTGGACACAACGGATAATAGGAAGAAAATTCCCCACTCTTTCATAGGATAACCGGTAAATGGATAACCCATTGCAAGGTTGTAGCAGCCCAGGGAACAAGCGGCCATGAAGAACATCCAGAAATTATACGGCAGGGCAGCCAGATCCTTGCGCAAGTGCTGGCCGACCAGCATATTAACGGAGATCGCCAGCGTGCCCAGCAGCGAGAGAATATCCCCGTACAGGGCTGATCCCGACAGACGAAAGTCGCCCGAGCCAATGAGGATGGAGCCGACCACTGCTATGCCCATGCCGAGCAGCATCATTCGGTTGATTCTCTCCTTGAATAGCCAGATGGAGCCGAGCATGACGAGCACGGGCTGCAGCGTAAGGATGACCGTAGAGCTTGCCACGCTGGTATACCGCAGCGAATTCATCCACAGCAGAAAATGAAGCCCTAGCAGTAGGCCCGAAGCGGCAAGCAGTCCCCATTGTTTCGGCTTCAGCCGCAGCATTTCATGCCTGTGTCGCCAGGCGAATGGCATCAGGATTAAATTGGTAATAAGCAAGCGGTACATCGCAACAACGGATGCCTCCGCATTCGACCAGCGAATAAAGATGGCCGAGAAAGAGATAGCAATGATGCCGAGGATAAAGAAGATTTCATAGGCGCCCCCGGTACGTTGACGGCCAGACATGTATTTAACTCCCTTCTAAGATGCGTCATGGTGGCAGGTATGGATGGAGTCGCTAGCTTCGTTGAGCGTAGTTCCACAACAATCTATTATACGATCATTTGCGAGAATGGATAGATTTTTTATATAGGAGCGAGGCGTAAAGATGTTCCCTGGCGGTCTAGGATGTTAGAATGGAAATTAAAAGGAGGAGGGAAACGAGCAATGGACGTAATAGAGGCTATTCATACGCGAAGAAGTATTGGAAAGGTCAAGCAGGATAAAATTCCTGTAGAGACGATCGAGCAAATTTTAGAGGCTGGAGTCTGGGCGCCGAATCATAGACACACCGAGCCGTGGAAATTTTTCGTGCTCAGAGGCAAGGGCCGGGAGCAGCTGGGCCAGGCGCTGGCCGACATCATGCGGGAGGGCATGGAGAATCCCGATTCGCCTGAGTCGCAGGAGGCGTTGGATAAAGCTCTGGCCAAGGCCTTTCGCGCCCCTGTCATCATTGCCGCAGCTGTAACTCCCACCGATAAGCCGGGCGTGATCGAGCTGGAGGAATACGGAGCCGTATTTGCCGCAATACAGAACATGCTGCTCGCGGCGCACAGTTTAGGGCTGGGAGCGGTATGGAGAACCGGCGAACCTTGTTACCACCGCATCGTGAACGAAGCCTTTGGTCTCCGAGAGCAGGATAAAATGCTGGGTTTCATTTATCTCGGCGTTTCCGATATGGGCGAGCTGAAAGGGAAAAGAGAGGACTTCCGCAGCAAAACCGTCTGGATCGGCGATGAAGAGTAGGTGAGGGAGGAGAGGCGCCCTCCCTTCTGCTCATTTACAAACAGAAAGAACCTCAATCTACGAAAGGCTTCTCTCGGGATTGAGGTTCTTTTTTTTCTTACTCTTCGATTTCCTGAGGCTCAGGGACCTGCTTGATGATTTCCAGCTTTCTGAAGCGGTGCGGCTCCTTCTCCAGCAGCTTGAAGATCAGCCCCTGGTGCTCGAACGTGTCGTCTTCATTCATTTCTGGATTCATCCCGTATAACCAGCCGCCGATCGTATCGACATCCTCGGTATTCAGCTCGGTCAGCATAATGTCGTTAATCTGATTAATCGTGACTTTGCCGTCCACCACGACATGATACTCATCCAGATGAACGATCGGCTGTTCTTCTTCCTTATCGAACTCATCGCGGATTTCTCCGACGATTTCCTCGAGAATGTCCTCGATGGTGATCAGCCCGGCCGTGCCTCCGTATTCATCGATTAGTATCGCGATATGGGTACCTTCATGCTGCATTCTTTTTAACAGCTCATTGACCGGGGTAACCTCAGACACGGCCATGACCGGCTGCAGAATCGAGGAAATCTCCAGGTTCGGGTTATCCTCGTACGCGAGGAAGAATTGCTTCGTATTGATGATCCCCACGATATTATCCTTATGCCCCTCGACAACAGGAAAGCGGGTATACTGCTGTTCTTTGATGATCCCCAGGTTCTCTTCCCGGGTCTTGTCTGTATATAAGCACACCATATCGGTGCGCGGAACCATAATTTCTTTGGCTAACATATTATCAAAAGCAAAAATCCGGTTCACGTACCCGTATTCGCTTTGATTGATTTTACCGCTCTCGAAGCTTTCATTAATGATAATCTGCAGCTCTTCCTCGGAGTGAGCTTCTTCATGCTCGCTGGCAGGCTTGATTCCGAACAGGCGTACGAGCTGAAGCGCAGATCCGTTGAGCGCCCAAATGAAAGGGTGCATAATCTTGGTGAAAATAATCAGTGGTTTTGCTGTAAGCAAAGCAACCTGCTCTGCTCTGCGGATGGCAATCGTCTTTGGAGCCAATTCCCCCACAACAACGTGAAGATAAGTAATTACGGCAAAAGCGATGATAAATGAAATAACGCTGCTTACTGCTTCAGGTACATTTAAACTATGGAACAGCGGGTGAAGTATTTTCTCCACTGTCGGTTCCCCTAACCAGCCAAGTCCGAGCGCTGTAATCGTAATTCCCAATTGGCAAGCCGACAAGTAACCATCCAGATTGCTAGTCACTTGTTTGACCGAGAGAGCATTCTTGCTTCCTTCGGATATCATTTGATCCACCCGACTTGCCCGTACCCGCACGATGGCAAACTCCACGGCTACGAAAAACGCTGTAAACCCGATTAGTATGGCGACCAGCACCAAGTTTAGTACCAAAAGCCTGTCACTATCCATTCGATTCATCTACTCCTTCATGAAATAAAATATATGAAATACTATTAATTATATAGCATGCTCAACTGGAAAGCTAATATATGACACATTTTAGCCACAAGTTGGCGAACGGTGATATTTTACAAAAACTTTACAATAAACCCATTGTGAGGAGTTCCTTCGTATGTAAGATGGAAATGTAATCCAAGAAATGAAGGCGAAGGAGGAATCGATTACGGATGAGGAAAAAATGGGCAAGAAAGTGGCTGAATCGGATAGTTACAGGTGCGATTGCGGCAACCATGCTGGCGGGCTTAGCTCCGTTTGCAGGAGCAAGCGCACAAGAAAACGCACAGGAAATTCTGCTTCAGGCCAGCCAGGAGACAAGCCCTTGGAATGCGGCAGACACTGCTAGCGCTGATATTCAAGCAGCAGCTGTGCCTCTTGCTGTAGCTGACGCGATTGCTAAAGGAAATAACGGGGAATCCGTGCAGGTCTCCGGCTATATTGTTGGACATGCTACCGGCTCGCTGACAGCTAAGTTCCAGAGTCCTTTCGCGAATGACTACAATTTTTTGATTTCCGATAGTCCGGCTGAGCGCAGTTCCGCCAAGCTGATTGATGTGCAAATCCCCGCCGGCCTCAGAGACCAGTTCGGGCTGCAGAGCAATCCGGGACTGATCGGGCAGCGCGTAAATGTAACGGGTACTCTTGCGGCTTATAACAGCTTTGCTGGACTTAAGAGCGTGTCCGCAATTCAGCTGGCAGATGCTGAAGGGCAGCCAAATCCAGGCGAAACACAGCCAGGCCAGCCTGGGGGCGGAGCGAATCCGGCGCTGCCGGACGGCACGGGCAAAAGAGTGCTCTTCGACAACGCTCATGCCCAGACGGCAGGGGCTGCCGATTGGATTATCGACGGGGCGTTTTCCGATTTTGCCGATGGGCTGCGTGCGGCAGGGTTTGCAGTAGAGTCGCTGGAGCGCACGGCTCCTCACCGATTCGATACTCCGGCCATTACGTACAACCGTCTTAAAGATTATGACGTCTTCGTCATTCCTGAAGCGAATATCCCTTTCAAGACCGCGGAGCAGGATGCGATCGTTCAGTACGTTCAAGATGGAGGCGCCGTGTTCTTCATCGCAGACCACTACAATGCTGACCGCAACAAGAACCGCTGGGATTCCTCCGAGGTATTCAACGGCTACCGCCGGGGCGCCTACGGGCTGCCGGCCAAGGGCATGAGCACGGAAGAAGCGTCCTCCCCGGCGATGCAGAACGTGACAAGCTCGGACTGGCTTGCCAATCATTTTGGCGTGCGCTTCCGCTATAATGCGCTTGGCGACGTGAATGCAACTGATATTGTCGTTCCGTCCCAGTCATTCGGGATTACATCGGGCGTAAGCGCAGTCGCCATGCATGCCGGTTCAACGCTGGCGATTATCGATCCCGCGAAGGCCAAGGGAATCGTATATGTTCCGTCCGGTGTGCCGAAGTGGGGAAGCGCCGTGGACAGCGGCGTCTATAACGGCGGCGGCCGGGCCGAAGGACCGTATGCGGCCATCGCCAAAATCGGACTTGGCAAAGCGGCGTTCATCGGCGATTCCTCGCCCGTTGAGGATGCTACGCCAAAATACGTCCGCGAGGAGAATGGAGCGAAGAAGACGACGTATGACGGCTTCAAGGAAGTGGATGACGGGCTGTTTCTCATCCAGACCGTGAAATGGCTCGCCCATAAGGAAAACTACACTTCCCTAAGCGAGGTATCCGGACTTGTCCTTGATACGCCGACAGTGCTGCGTGCGGACGAGATGCCAGCGGCTTCGACGGAACCGATGCCCGAGCCTTGGTCTGCGCCGGCCGCGGGCTACAAATGGTATGATCCATCCACCTTCAAGCCGGGATCTTACGGCTCTTCGCAGCCGCCAGCGGCCGAGCCGGTGTATGCCTTCGTCCACCAATCCCAGCTGCCGAGCGCGCAGGAATTTACAATCCGCTTGACCGCCGATGGCTTGAACCCGGGGCAGACGGTAACCGGTCTTGCGGTGGGAATATATCTTAGCGGCGGCGAGCAGATTGCCCGGTTCAAAAATAGCGACGGCTCGTGGTCCGCTTACGGGTACAGCCCGAGCTTTTCCCTGACGGCCAATGCGCAGGGCAAGGCTTCGAAGGACCTGATCGTCCAGCTTAAACCGAACCAGGCGGGTGCTGCGAACCTGCGCTTGAAGCAGGATAGCGCCAACGTACTCACGAAGACGGTAACGATCGCTAACGTAAGTGCGCAGCCGCTCCCTCAGGTGAGCATCCTTCCGCTCAACGAACCGGTGGTTGCCGCGCATCGGTCGGTATGGTTTGATCGTTTGCTTGGCCATATTGCACTGCATGCGGCGTAACGTTCATAAGTGAACATTTCCGTGAGTATACGTGAATTTGAAGCTGAATATGGCAAGCAATGGGCAGCCCTGCTAAGGGCTGCTCTTATTTTCCATTGCTGCCGGGAGGCGGTTTCTCCCGCTTTGTGCCTGGTGCGCCATTCGGATATGATGGAATTATGAACAACAGCCAACAGTAATCTGGTGGGGGAACGAGAAATGAACAAGGTAACGATGAAGGATATCGCCGAGGCAGCCCAGGTCTCCTTGGCCACGGTTTCCTATGTGCTCAACAATAATACGAAGCAAAAAATAAGCGAGGAAACCCGGCAGCGGATTCTCGGCATTGCTCAGCAGCTTCAATATGTTCCCAACATGGCCGCTCGCAGCCTGGTCGGGAATACTTCTTCCAAGCTCGTCGCCATCGTCACGCTTAAAGATAACGATGATCAGCCGTGGCGCAAGAGCAGGTATCACGATTTGACGATGCGGCTGCAGGAACTGCTCAATGAGCGGGGCTATGACGTGATCGTGGCTGGTACGGATAGCTCTCAGGTAGAGCTGGATATCATTCTAAAAAGAACACTCGATGCGTTATTCCTGATCGATGTGCCGGAGGAGCGTTTTTTCAACATTTCACGCAAATTTACCGTGCCAATCATAGTTATCGACAGCTATATCGAGGATACGATGTTCCGGAAGGTAGTCCCTGATTATCGATCCGCGATCCGGCTGGCCAGGGAAATGCTAGGCAAAAGCCTGGAGCCTTTCCTCGTGACAGGGAAGTTTAATAATGCCGGAATGGAACAGGCCTTAACGGAAACGTTTCGCCCGGATCATGTATATCAGATGGATACGCGGGAAGGATTGGAGCAGTACGTTCTTGCCCGTCCAGGGTTGCCGGGGATTTTTGCAAATGAGTTATTGGCGGTCATGGCAGCGCCCTATATGCGGGCTGAGGATATGATCGTGCTTGCCAATGCGGGGGCGGAGTATTTGCTGCCAAGCGGAGTCCGGCGCATCGTGTTCGATAACGGGGTTAAAGCCCAAATGTCTATTGCTGTTATGGAGAAGCTGCTGCGCAAGGAATATGATGAAATTGAAGATTATAGTTATGTACCTCCTGAATGAGCGACTTCACCAGCGGATTGACACTCGTGAATGATCGGTGATATAATCCCGCTCAAATAGTCACTTAAGCGCTTAAGTTTACACACGATATTTCGCGATTGGAGTGAATCAATTGGCGGTACAACGGGAGCATGACGTAGTCGTCGATTATGGCGATCTTGCGGTAACTGAAGGAATATCCGTCTTTGATAAACGGTTTGATGAAAAGTTCTATTACGGCGGGGATGACCTGGGTGCCGTGTACACGTCCAGGGAGACCAGGTTCCGGTTATGGGCGCCGACGGCTTCGGAGGCGGAGGTCGTTTTCTATGAATCATGGAATGAGGAGAAGCCCGCTCAGATCCTCCCTATGAATCGCGATATTCAGGGCACCTGGCTGCTGGCCGCGCAGGGGGATTATCTGGGGCGTTACTATACGTACCGCGTCAAGGTCGGGCAGGATTGGAACGAAGCGGCTGATCCATATGCCAAGGCCGTTGGTGTAAACGGGGACCGGGCGGTGGTCATGGATTTGCAGCGCACAGACCCGGAACGGTGGGAAGATGACCGTAAACCGCCTTTCGAGGCTGCGGTCGATGCGGTGATTTACGAGCTGCATGTCAAGGATCTGTCCAGTCATCCTCACAGCGGGATTGCACATAAAGGAAAATTCCTTGGACTTGCGGAAAGCGGGACTCGGGGGCCGAATGGCATTTTGACAGGCTTGGATCATATTGCTGCGCTTGGCGTCACACATGTTCAGCTCCTGCCTGTCTATGATTATGCCACCGAAAGTGTGGACGAGACGAGGCTCGACCAGCCGCAGTACAATTGGGGATATGACCCCAAGAACTACAACGTGCCCGAGGGATCTTATGCTACCGATCCCTATGTGCCGGGCTTGCGCATCACTGAGCTGAAGCGGACCATTCAAGCCCTGCATGAGCGCGGGCTCCGGGTCATTATGGATGTCGTCTACAATCATGTCTACGATTGGTACTTGATCAATTTCACCAAGCTTGTGCCGGGATACTATTTGCGCTACAAGGAGGATGGCACGCTGTCGGACGGCTCGTTCTGCGGCAACGAATGCGCTTCAGAACGGCCGATGATGCGGAGGTTCATCGTTGATTCGGTACTGCACTGGGCGAAGGAGTATCATATGGACGGCTTCCGGTTCGATCTTATGGGTTTGATGGACATCGAGACGATGAACGAGATTCGGAGGCGGCTGGATGAGCTCGATCCTGCGATCATCACGATCGGGGAGGGCTGGGTGATGGACACGGTGCTGCCGGATGAGCACAGGGCTCATCAGAACAATGCCGCCAAGCTCCCGGGAATCGGGCACTTCAACGATGATTACCGCGATGCAATCAAGGGAAGCATTTTCTATGCTGACCAGAAAGGTTTTGTCAGCGGCGGTGCCGGCTACGAAGGACTCATTCGGGAGGGAATCGTCGGTGCCGTTGACTATGACAGGGATATCCGCAATTTTGCGAATGAGCCGGGCCAATCCGTAAATTACGTCGAATGTCATGATAACCATACCTTATGGGATAAAATCGTCCTCTCGGCCGCAGGCGAGCCCGAAGAGCTCCACCGTGGCATGCATCGGCTGGCTTCGGCAATGATCCTGACGAGCCAAGGCATTCCATTCCTGCATGCAGGACAGGAATTCATGAGAACGAAGGACGGGGAAGAGAACAGCTACAAATCCCCGATCGAGGTGAACTGGCTGGATTGGGAACGCTGCGCCGCACGGCAAAATGACGTAGCCTATATGAGGGAGCTGATTGCCCTGCGCAAGAGCCATCCGGCGTTCCGTCTGCGTAGTGCGGATCAAATTCGCGAGCATCTGCGTTTTGAGCCGGCGCCGGAGCATTGCGTAGCCTATACGCTGCGCAATCATGCGGGCGGAGATGCTGCCAAGCATATTTATGTGCTGTACAAGGGCATGGAGGAATCCCTTCTTTTGAATTTGCCTGAGCTCGGGAAATGGACGATCCGCTTCGGAGGCGAGCATATCGCCGCGCTGGAGGGCCAACGATTAGAGGTGCATGGCCTCGGCATGGTTGTCCTTACGGTTGCGGAGTAATGATGGGTAAAGCAGGTAAAGCAGGTAAAGCAAATAAAGCGTCGTCGAAAGCTTCTTTGGCTAAGAAAGATTGCAATAATGCAGGAATACCTTCTCTTTATAGATGCTGATGTCCATTGAATGCGAAAGTGCAGGGGAAATTCCCGGTATCCAGTTATTTTTGGTGAAGTACGAGGAAATACTGCACTTTCCTTGCGGCATCTTAGTTGAACTGGAATTTTTCCTTCCAAGTAGATTAGACGGCTGAATTATGGCGGTTCCTAGATGGCAAGGATCAGCTGGTATCTAGATGTAATTCATGCAGTTAGTTCATCGGTTTTAACCGTGTTGGAGGGAACTAACTGCAAAACCTACATTTAGTTTTAGGCTATTTCGGCGAATTAGCTCCATTTAGGCCAACTAACTGCATGTATTACATTTAGCGCATGATTTTTTGATAAAAAAGCTTAACTAGCTGTATACAATACATTTAGTTTCTAAATGGCCTAGTAAAACTAAACCAGGAGCTGGATGGCCGCCATCCATAAATGTTATAGCAATCTCAAACAATTTCTAACAAACCACCGGCCCAGCAATCAAAGTGCTAAATGAATGAAACAAACATTAACAGTCCGTTATCAACCCGGCATCATATTGAAAATAATTGTTGTGCAAAATATAGTAATAAAGATGACTGCAATTCATATAAATTGCACATTCAGAAATTAGGAGATGATGGGATGAAAACGATCTGTGTCTTTGCAGGCTCGAATTTAGGTGCGCATGAAGACTATAAGCAGGCTGCTGGACAACTGGGGCGCCATTTGGCCGAGCAGCAGTACCGTCTGGTGTATGGCGGATCGAGGATCGGGCTGATGGGAGAAGCGGCCAATGCGGCAATGGCTGCCGGCGGAGAGGTGATCGGTGTCATGCCATCGGGATTGTTTGCAGGCGAGATGGTGCATCGGGAACTGACTGAGCTAATTGAAGTGGACGGCATGCATGCCCGAAAAGCAAAAATGGGGGAGCTGGCCGACGGCTTCATTGCGCTGCCCGGCGGCTTTGGAACCTATGAGGAATTGTTCGAGGTGCTGTGCTGGTCCCAAATCGGCATCCATAAGAAGCCGGTTGGCCTCCTGAATGTTCGCGGCTTCTACGACCCGCTGCTTCAAATGGTCGAGCACAGCATTCAAGAGGGCTTCTCCAATTCTTCTCACCTGAGTTTGATTAATATCTCCCCGGATCCTGCCGAATTATTGCAGTTGATGGAATCCTACCAGCCGCAGGTGCTGGAGAAAAAGTGGAAGGAACTCGTTTAAGCCGCTTTGGAGGCAATGAAAGAGCTGCGGCGGGGAATAGCTAGTCTTGAATCCTGCGCATCTACACGCGCACAAACACGAAAAAAGCGTCCCTAGCCGCTATGGCTGAGGGGACGCTTTTTGGCTTCATGATAGCTTAAACTCTCACGGACGATCTTGCATACTGGACTTCGCCCAGGCCGCCGATCGTGTAGCTCCGGTCGTAAATGACGATCGCTGCCGGCGTCTCGGTTTCGTTGGTGACCGTGATGCTGTCTTCGGTTACGCTGACGTTCAGGCGGGCTCCCCGGAACATGACCTTGAACGAGAAGGCGGTCCAATGGGAAGGGACGAATGGATGCAGCTGCAGCGCTCCGTCTTTTACCTTCAAGCCGCCGAAGCCTTGAACGACGGACATCCATGTGCCAGCCATGCTCGTGATGTGCAGGCCGTCCTCGGTGTCGTTATTGTAATTATCGAGATCCAGGCGCGCGGTGCGCAGGTACATTTCGTAAGCCTTCTCCTGGTAGCCCAGCTCACAAGCGATGATCGCATGGAGACATGGCGACAGGGAAGACTCGTGCACGGTCAGCGGCTCATAGAAATCGAAATTGCGTTTTTTGGTTTCCAGGTCGAACTGGTCGCCCAGGAAATAAATCCCCTGCAGCACGTCGGCCTGTTTGATGAAGCAGGAGCGGAGAATCCGGTCCCAGGACCAGTTCTGGTTCAGCGGCAGGTCCTCTGGCTTCAGGTCTTTGACCGGGATAATCTCCTTGTCGAGGAAGCCGTCCTGCTGCAGGAAGACGCCGCGCTTCTCATCGTATGGATAGTACATATTATCGATAATTTCGTTCCACTTGGCGATCTCCTCGTCCTTCAGCTCCAGCTTGCTGACAAGCTCTGCATAACGGGCCTGTTCATGCTCCTTCAGATAGTTCATAACTTCCTGGGTATATTCCAGCGTCCAGACAGCAATCCGATTCGTGTACCAGTTGTTGTTGACGTTGTTCTCGTATTCGTTTGGCCCCGTGACGCCGAGCATGACATACTTGCCCTTGTCCTTGGAGAAATTGACGCGCTCTTCCCAGAAGCGGGAAATTTCCACGAGCACCTCAAGACCGTATTGGCCGAGATACGATTTATCCCCGGTATAGTTGACATAGTTGTAAATCGCGTACGCGATTGCTCCGTTGCGGTGGATTTCCTCGAACGTAATTTCCCACTCGTTATGACATTCCTCGCCGTTCATCGTTACCATCGGATAGAGGGCGCCTTTGGCAAAGCCAAGCTTGCGGGCGTTTTCCTTCGCCTTCTCCAGATGCTTGTAGCGGTAGATGAGCAGGTTGCGGGCAATGCTGGAATCCGCCGTGCTGAGGTAGAACGGCAGGCAGTAGGCTTCCGTATCCCAATAGGTGCTGCCGCCGTATTTTTCACCTGTAAAGCCCTTAGGCCCGATATTCAGACGGTCGTCATCGCCGGTATAGGTCTGATTCAATTGGAAAATATTGAAGCGAATCGCCTGCTGCGCGGACTCGTCGCCTTCGATAATAATGTCGCTTTCGCTCCATTTCGCGGCCCAGGTATCGACCTGTTCGCGAAGCAGCGTGTCGAACCCGGCTTCCTTGGCCGCGGTCAGCGATTTCGTACCGGCCTCTACCAGCTGCCCTAGACCATGGTTGCGGGAAGTAACGTTAGCTACATATTTGTACAAAGTGATCTGTTCACCAGCGGCTGCCTCGACGGCCACTTCACTGGAAACGAATTTCTCGCGTTCCTTCAGGGACGGGGCGAATTCCAGCTTGTTTCCGTCTTTGAAAACATCAAATGCCATCACCGAGGTGACATGGAAATCGAGCTTCTTCGTCTTTAGCGTCAGGTAGGAAATGTCCGCTGCCGCCGCTTTTTCTACTTCCAGCCAGAATTTCTCGTCGTAGTTCGAGTCCTTATTCTGCACATCCCCATCGAGGTAAGGTACTAGGCGGATCGTACCGCTAAAGTTCAGCGGTGTAATCGCATAGCGAATCGCTCCGATCTCATGGCGGGCCATGCTGACAAAACGCAGCGCCTCTACCTGAACTTGCTTGCCATCCTCAAGCTCCGCTTTGAAGCGGCGGGATAAGGTGCCTTCCTTCATGTTCAACTCGCGAACGAAATCGCTGACTTTGCATTTAGCAAGATCGAGTTCGATGCCATCAAGGAATACGTTGATTCCAATCCAGTTCGTACTGTTCAGCACTTTGGCGAAATATTCGGGATATCCGTTTTTCCACCAGCCGACACGCGTCTTGTCCGGGTAATAGACCCCGGCCATGTAGCTGCCTTGCAGGGATGAGCCGCTGTATTTCTCTTCGAAGTTGGCGCGTTGGCCCATAAATCCGTTGCCGATGCTGAATATGCTTTCGGATATTTCATGCGTTGATGGATCGAAGGACTCCTCGATAATCGACCATTCATTGATTTTAAGATATTGTCTCACGATAACCAGACTCCTTTAATCATATGATGAAGTAACAATTACACTTACATACGGACGAGTAAGGCGGCTGAAGCAGGCTGATCTAACGGGCGAGGCTCAGCTCCTTAAGGCGTTCTATCGTCATTTCCTGAAGCGAAGATACGACCAGCTCGGCCTGGCCCAGCGTTGCGGGCGAGCCGATGCCAACGCAGCTCATCCCGGCCCGATGCGCTGCTTCCACCCCGGCTTCGGCATCTTCAAAGACAATGCATTGCTCCGGCGGGACGGAGAGGGCTGCCGCTCCAAGCAGGAATACCTCCGGATCGGGTTTGGCATTCGTCGTGCGTGTTCCATCGATGATTGCATCGAAATACGGGGTAAGGCCGGTATTGTCAAGAATGGTCATGGCATTCTTGCTGGCCGACCCGAGCGCCGTCTTCAGCCCGTTCTCCCGGCAGGCTTTAAGAAAATTCAGCGCCCCTGGCAATATTTCCGTATGATCCATTTTGGAAATGGATTCGAAGTACCAGTTATTTTTCCGCTCGGCAAGCTCGTATTTTTTGGCGTTATCGAACTGCAGGCCGCCAACGCTGAGCAGAATGTCCAGGGATGCCATACGGCTGACGCCCTTCAGTTTCTCGTTATCCTGTTCGGTGAACGTGAATCCGAGCTCTTCCGCGAGCCGTTTCCAGGCCAGATAATGGTACTTGGCAGTATCGACGAGGACGCCGTCCAGGTCGAAAAGACATGCTTTGATTGAGGTCACAACCTCTCCTCCTTTAGCGCAAACGTTTGAACAAAAGATTAAAAAATAAATGAAGCAGCAGGGCTTCAATTATTTCTTCATCATTCCCCGCTTACGGGCGGACGGAATGGATGGATGATTCACGGATCATCAATCGATGCGGAATGATCTGACGCTTCTGGTAGGAGGCGTCCTGATTATTCTTGATCGACTGGATCAGTATCTGGGAAGCGGTATATCCCAAGTTGTAGATGCCGATATCCACACTGCTCAGCGGCGGGGTCGATAATTCGGACAAAGGTATATTGTTAAAGCTCACCAGGCACAAATCTTCGGGCACTTTATAGTTAAGCTCATGCAGGCCGCGCAAAATACCGAAGGCGACGACATCATCGATCAAGACGAGGGCAGTCGGCCGATTCGGAAGATTCATGAAGAACGACATGGCCCGGTAGCCGCTTTCCTGCAGAAATTCTCCTTCAACGATCCATTCAGGGCGGGATTCCAGTCCAGCGTCAGCAAGGGCTTTCATATAGCCTTTCAGCCGATCCTTCGAGACGACAAGCTCCGGCGGGCCGCTGACAAAGCCGATCCGTTCATGTCCAAGCGAAATCAGGTGCTTCGTTGCATCATAGGATGCTTGAACGTTGTCGGTGTCTACGGACAGAATGTCGGGATATTTGTCGCTCCGCCCGATGAGGACGAAGGGATGGCCATGCTCTTCCAGGAAATCGATGACCGGATCGTCCGTTCTGGAGTAGAGCAGAATGACCCCATCGACTCTGCGTCCGTTAAGCAATCTGGAGACGCCTTCGACTTCCTCCTTCTCATTGGCTCCCGAGCTGATGAGTACATCATATCCCAAACGGCTTGCCTGGGTGACGATGCCGCGGATCAATTCCATAAAGAAATAATTCGAGAACAATTCTTCAGCCGATTTCGGAAGCATGATGCATATGCTGTTCGTTGTCTTCGATACCAGACTCTTCGCCATAATGTTGGGATGGTAGCCAAGCTGCTCCATAATGGCTCTTACTTTCTGGGAAGTCTCCGTGCTGATTCTTGGATGATTGGACAGCACCCGGGACACGGTGGAGGGAGATACTCCGGCCTTTCTTGCAACGTCTTTAATGGTTACAGCCATAATGACCTCCTGTGGAACCGTTTGCTTTACACTGTAATCTTAATCTAAAGGCTAGTGAAAGTAAATAGATAATCCCCGACAAAATACCATGTTCAGCGGCATATTTATTAAAAAAGTTCTGTTTTTCAGAAATCCGGATAAAAGAAGTGCTGGATTTGAATATGAAGGGAAATTAAAGAAAATCGGAGAAAAACCAAGAAAAGCACATAAATGCTGTAGAAAACGACTTATGCAAACGTTTTAATTAAGTTAAACGCTTAAGTTATATTGTTATTGCAGATATAGCGCTTACATAAAACTCGGGAGCCATACAGGAAATTTCCGATCGTTCATGGTAACGTTTGCGCATTGAAATTTTGGATAGCGGTGTGAGACATGGCGTGGAAAGGGGGCGTTCATCCAGCTGAAGCTTCAAGGCAATCATCTGGTTCACAAATTTCTATGGTCAGGGAAAGGAGTCTATTGCTTATGGATTATAAAAGGTCATTTCGTATCGTTGCATTAAGCCTTGCCGTGCTGATGTTGGTTAACCTGCTTGGAATGAGTCAAGCGTCCGGTCAAGCTAATTCGCAGTTATGGACGGCCTCACAGCAAGAAGTACAGAACCAGGAGCCGAGCCTGATGTTCCATCCGGACGGGGCTGTAACCATAACCGGAATCACGGAAGCGGGCAAGCTGTACGTGGTGGGGAACTTTGCCGCATCGGGTTGGGCTCATTTTATAGAAATGACGGCAGTAAGCTCTTACACCGAGAATGGAACCCGAATGAATGTGTATTCATACACTATCCCGAAAACGGATTTTATCACGAATAAAGGTGTCGTCGAATATAAATTTTCAACTGCAGATGGAGACTGGAGTGCTTCCTACGCCGATCCTCGCAACGTCTCCAGGATCAGCGTAAATTCTGCCATTCATAGCTTAAGCGTTCGGGATCATGCAGGGCATCCGCCAGGAAGAGAAGTGGTCACAGGGCAATCCCTTGACCTGCGGGCGGTTAGAATTCTCGCGGATGGCACACCACTGGATTTCACGGACTATGCTGTCTGGTCGTCCAGCCAGCCGGGTGAGATTTCGGTTGCCGGCGGCAAAGTGCAGGTTGCCGATCACGCGGCTGCTGGAGCGAGCACGGTCATATCGGCCGTGTATGAGGATATCATAACTCAACTTGACCTGAAGGTTGTCGATCGGATTGTGGCCAGCCCAGTCATTAACGGGGACGGAAGCGTGACCTTTAATAACAATACCTATACAGGAAACGAGCTGTATGTCATCGGATCGATGAACGGCTGGTCCCCGGAGCAGAGTGAGGCCATGACGCTGGATGGGGCAGGGGTATTCTCGGCCACGATGGCCTTGGCGCCAGGCTCGTATTCTTATAAATTCAATTCGAGCCGCCTGCAGTGGGCGGATAATTTTGCCGATCCGCTAAATCCTCTCCAGCTTGACGGCAATTCTGTTGTTCATGTTCCCGGCATTCAAATCGGGGTACCGGATACCGTCGCCAAGGGAAGCTCCCTGGAGCTGAAGGCTGCGCTTGTCCAGCCCGATGGGACAACGGAACACGTGTCCCCGCAATGGTCCTTGAAGGAGAGCGGATTGGCCGGGATCTCGATTTCCGGGAGCAGGCTGGTCATCGCGGACGATGCGGCGGGGACTAGTTTTACGATTGTTGCCGAGCATGCGGGAAGCCGCAGCGAGAAGGAGGTTACTGTAGCTTCTGGGCTGTACACCTTCAACTTGCATTACTTCCGTTACGACGGCAAGCAAAACGACTGGAATATGTGGATTTGGCCGGAGGGGAAGGATGGCAGCGGTTATTCGTTCACAGGTATGGATGCGGACGGATTTGCGGTCGGAACGTATGCCTCCGTCTCACCTAAAATCGGCGTTCTGACGCGTTTGAGCGTACCGGGCAATGACTGGAGCGCACAGGAGATGGACCGCAAGGTGGAAATGCCCGCTGGCCAGACCGCTGTTGATGTGTACATGGTGGAGAACGATCCGAAGGTATATTTTGCAAAGCCGGATACTTCGCCGAAGTTCAGTGCAGTTATGGCTGACACCGTGGATACATTGATAGCAGAAGCCAGCAGCGAAATCGCCGAGGCGGATCTGAGTACGGTTCAGCTGACGGACATTACGAGTGGCAGCCGTAAGCTGTCCGTAAGCGCCGCTAAGCTTAGCGGCCGTAAGCTTAAAATTACATTGAACGATCCGCAGGAATTCGACGTGACGCATCAATATACACTAGAGACGGCACACTTGGCGCCAACTTTGGTGACGATGCGCAAAATTCTGGACGATCCCTCGTTCTACTACGACGGAGACGATCTCGGGTTAACCTACACGCAATCAGGCAGCACGTTCAAGGTATGGGCGCCTACCGCAGCCAGAGTCAGCGTATCGCTGTACAGCGGCGCTGGTGATTATGACGGGAACGGCCTTGTCACCGATCATGGGGGCGGGTCGGAGCACTTGCTAAACCGTTCGGCAAACGGCGTCTGGTCGGGCTCGGTGCCCGGCGATTTGAAAGGGCAATTTTATATGTACAAGATCGAGTTTGCGGATGGAACGGTCAATTATGCGGTAGATCCGTATGCGGTGGCCGTGTCGGCGAACGGGCAGCGCAGCGCCATCATTGATCTTCAAGATACGAACCCTGCGGGATGGACGCCAGAGAAGAAGCCGCAGCTGGTGGAGCCTGTCGATGCGGTGCTGTATGAGCTGCATATTCGCGATTTCTCGATCAGTCCGGATTCGGGAATGACGCATAAGGGGAAATACAAAGCTTTTACGGAGAGAGGAGCGAAGACCTCCCAGGGGCTTCCCACGGGGACCGATCACTTAAAAGCGCTTGGAGTCACGCATGTACATCTGCTGCCGGCTTATGACTTCAAGACAGTGAACGAGCTGGCGGTGGACGATCCGTCCTCCGATGCTCCGAAATACAATTGGGGCTACGATCCGCAAAACTATAACGTCCCCGAAGGAGCTTATTCTAGCGATCCCAGCGATCCTGCGGCGAGAATTCGAGAGTTCAAGGAGATGGTGCAGAGTCTGCATGACGAAGGCATCGGGGTCGTGATGGACGTTGTATACAACCATACCTTCTCCATTGAAGACGGTCCTTTCAACAAAATCGTCCCAGGCTATTATTATCGGACGACGGACGCCGGGACGTATTCCAATGCCACGGGAGTCGGCAATGAATTGGCCTCGGAGCGCCCGATGGTCAGCAAATATATTCGCGAGTCCGTGAAATATTGGGCCGAGGAGTACGCCGTAGACGGCTTCCGGTTCGATCTTATGGGTCTGATCGATATTGATACGATGAAGGACGTGACAAGCGAGCTGCATCAGGAGGTAGACCCCAGCCTGATCGTGTATGGAGAGCCATGGGATATGGGGCCCACGCCACTGCCGCAGAGCTTGAAGACGATTAAGGGCTCGCAGAGAAATCAAGGCTTTGCGGTGTTTAACGATGATGTCCGCGGCGCGATCAAAGGGGATAGCGACAGCACGGGCAAAGGCTTCGCTACGGGCGAGCCTGGCCAGGAGGCCGCCGTTGTCACCGGAGTTAAGGGGGCGACGGATTCTTTTGCGGCTAAGCCTTCGGAAGCGATCAATTACGTTACCGCCCATGACAATTTGAATCTGTGGGACAAAATCGTCAGAACACAGGGGCTGGACAACGACCTGGGCATGCTGAACATTCAAGACGGTGTGCTGGAGGGCGGAGGCAGCGTCGAGGACGCGGTAGCCGCGGCGCAGCCGCATAAGTATGTTGGCACGGGAGAGGACGTGTTCGACAACGAGACGGTAAGACGCTCGCTGCTGGCAAACGGAATTGTACTTACCTCGCAGGGTGTGCCGTTCCTGCATGCGGGCGATGAGCTGCTGCGCTCCAAGTACGGCGACCATAACAGCTATCGGAGTCCGGATGCGGTCAATCAGATCCGCTGGGTCAACAAGGATAATTTCAGCCGGGTATTTGATTACTATCAGGGCTTGATCGAGCTGCGCAAGAGCCATCCGGCCTTCCGGATGAATTCGAAGGAAGCCATTGCGAAGCATCTGCAGGTGACGAAAAGCGATGGCAGCATCGTGTCGTTTCAATTGAAGGATTATGCAAACGGTGACACCTGGAAGAATATTGTCGTCATTTACAATGCCAACAAGACGGCTCAGACCGTTCAGCTTCCCGGCGGATCAGCCTGGAATATCGTTGTCAATGACCGGGCGGCAGGAACGGCAAAACTGGGGGCTCCTGTAAGCGGCAGTGTGCAGGTTGCCGGATTGTCGATGATGGTGCTGTACGACGAAGAGACGCTGTACTCGCCGGAGGTGAGCAAAATTGAGCTGACTCCTGCTGCCTTAGGGCTGGAACCAGGCATGAACCGCTCGCTGAAGGCCATCGTCCGCGACCAGAAGGGCAACCCCATGGCCGGAGCAGGCCTCGTCTGGAGCACTTCGGATAACAAGGTAGCCACCGTGAGCGAAAGAGGTCTGATCAGCGCCAAGGCGGAGGGGACGGCAACGATTACCGCCGCTATCGGCCAGATTCAGGCTGCCGCTACGGTGCAGGTTGGCAAATTACAGCCTACAGCGCTGACATTGACTGGGGCGGGTGAGGTTTATGCTACCCAGTCAACGATTGTAAACGCGACGCTGTTGGATCAATTTGGCCAGATTTTGAAAGGCAAGACGTTAGCCTGGAGCAGCTCGGATACGTCCATCGCAACCGTAAGCGGGACCGGGGAAGTCAAGGGGCTGAAACCGGGAACGGTTACGATCACTGCCCGGATCGGCGGACTTCAGGCTGAGAAGCAAATCAAAGTTCTGCCTTTTGAAAAGAAAACGGTACAGCTCCGTTATACACGCCCCGATCAGAATTATGAGGACTGGAACCTGTGGATTTGGGGAACCGGCGGTGTGAGCGACGGTCAGGTGAACTTCACGGTCCGGGACGGCGTTGCAGTCGCGAATATCGAGACCGCGCCAGACAGCGGCTCTGTCGGATTTGTTGTCCGCAAAGGCACGGACTGGAGCACGGCGAAGCAGGATATTCCCGATGACCGGAGCATCCCGCTCGGAACCGGACAGACCTTCGTGAAGGTGAATGTGCAGAGTATGGTCATGGAGATTGAAATTGTGCCGGAGGTGAGCGGGCCGGCGTTGAACGAAGGGAACATTATTTTCTATTACCGGGATGACGCTCTGTATCGGCAGGATGCCATGCATACGATATCCGCCGTGAAGCTGAATGTGTCTTCGGGGCATGATGTCCAGAGCTATGACATGGTCTATGATCCGAAAAATGAATATTTTGTCTATACGCTGAAAAATGTGGAGCAGGGCAAATATTATTACGATTTCATGGTCACGCGCAATGGCCAGGACACCATCGTTTTGGATGACAAAAATCCGCAGCGTGAAGGCGGCCGTTCTGTCATCGAGTTTCGGAAGCCGGAGCTGGATATTCAGGCAGGGATATTCCCGGCCAGCTTGAACGGAGCTATCGCTTACCATGAAAATGCAGTATTGACGCTGAAAGTAACTGGGGATGAAGGCGTCAAACTGCGAGAAGCCTATGCGGATTTGCGGCAGCTTGGAGGCGGGGCGAAAGAAGCCATTGACCCGCTGCTGCTTGAACGGACGATCTCCGTGGCCGATCATATAGCAGCTGGTACTAAGACAATCGGGATTACGGTCATTGATGAATATGGCAACAAGCATCAGGATCAAGCAGAAATTACAGTGAAAGCGAGAACGGGGAGCTCGCCGCTGGATTTCGACTGGGATGAGGCGAGGATTTATTTTCTCCTGACGGACCGCTTCTATAACGGCGACCCAAGCAATGATAACCCGAATCATATTCCGGGAAGCTATGACCCAGCTCAACCGGAAGCCTATCATGGCGGAGATATCCGGGGTATTATTGAAAAGCTCGATTACCTGGAGAAGCTGGGGATCAATACGATCTGGATTACGCCAATCGTGGATAACATCGATTTTGATGTCCGCTACGGTAAAGATGGGCCGCAATTCGGCTATCACGGTTATTGGGCCAAAAACTTCGAGACGATGGATGAGCATCTTGGCGATATCGACGATTTCAAGGAGTTGATTGACAAGGCTCATGACCGCGGCATGAAAATCATGGTCGACGTGGTGCTGAACCATGCCGGTTACGGCATGAAGCAAGGCGATCAGGGCGCAGGAGTTCCAGGTTATCCGGCGGCGGAGGACCAGGAGCGCTTCGCGGGCATGCTGCGGGACGGCGGAACGGACACGGTTCGCGGGGAACTCGCCGGCCTGCCGGACTTTAAGACGGAGGAAGCCGAGGTCAGGAATAAGCTGATCGAATGGCAGGTCGGTTGGCTCAGCAAGGCGCGCACTGATCGCGGCGACACGATTGACTATTTTCGCGTGGATACGGTGAAGCATGTCGATGAGACGACATGGATGGCTTTCAAGAATGAGCTGACGAAGACTAAGCCCGATTTCAAACTGATCGGCGAATATTTCGGGGCATCCCCGGGCAATACCGGTGGATTTTTGGGGAACGGCATGATGGATTCATTATTGGATTTTCAATTTAAAGACAAGGCTAGAGATTTCGTGAACGGCCAGATCGACAGCGTGGAATCTTACTTGCAGCTGCGGAACGGATTGCTGGCGAGCGACAAGACGTTTGGGCAATTTTTGAGCAGCCACGATGAGAGCGGGTTCCTGTCGCATTATGTGGACGGCGACATCGGCAAGCTGAAGGTGGCGGCAGCGCTGCAGATGACAAGCAAGGGCCAGCCGGTAATCTACTACGGTGAGGAATTGGGGCAATCGGGCGGAACGGCGGGCGACATGGATCTTGGCGAGTTTAACGACAATCGGGATGACATGCCTTGGGGAAAAATAGACAGCCTTGATGCCGCGGCGATGGATATCCACACTCACTACACGAAGCTGCTGCAAATTCGCGCGAAGCATTCGAAGGTGTTCTCCAAAGGAACACGGACGAAGCTCGGCGGATCGGATGCAAGCGGGTATGTTGTATTCTCCAGGACGCTTGGAGAAGAGGCGGTGATTGTGGGGTTGAATACGAGAGCAGAGGAGGCTGCGGCCGAGTTTAAGGTTCCTTTTGCCGCAGGAACGACACTCACGGATGAATACAGCCAGGCCAAGTATAAGGTGGCAAATGGCGGCAAAGTGTCCGTGGTCATTCCTGGCAAGGATCAGGGCGGAACCATTGTGCTGTCCGCTCCAGACAAAGGAAAGCCGCAAGAGCCTGGAAACGGGGATCCTGGCTCTGGGCCATCTCCTTCGACGCCGGGCGGCAGCGGCAGCAGCGGGAGTGGAGCGGGAGATGGTGCCGATAACGACAAGGGTAGACAAGATAGTAAGGGCCAGCCTGCGGACGTGCAGTTTGTAAGTGGTCCGGTTGCGGAGAAGGGTGTAGTCACGATTGTTGCCGAACCGGGCAAACGCATAATCCGGCTGCCCGCAAACGCTTCCGCGTTGGATGGCAGCAATGCGTTGAGATTTAAGACTGAACCGTTCACGTTAGATGTGCCGGCCTCTGTCGTGAAGCAGCTGATCGACTTGATTTCGGCAGACACGCAGAATGATGCAGCGAATGGGGCAGCGGATGGTTCTTTGGTAAGTGCTGTGAGTGGTGCCCAAATCGTTTTCTCCTTCCAGCCTTTAGCGGATGAGGAAGGGCGGAGACTGCTGGCAATTGCCCAGCAGGGGCAAGAAAGCGTTGTACTAAATGTACAAGGAAAAGTGTATGAACTGTCTCTATATGTTGTAACAGGGGACGGGAAAATGCTGGCGCTCGATAGGTTCACCGCCCCGCTGCATATCCACTTTAATACGGATGATGCGTCAGCCGGCTCCATATTAGGACTGCACGGAGTATTGGGCATTTACCGTTTTGGGGATAACGGTCTGCTCCAGTATGCAGGAGCCCGCTGGTCGGGGTCAGGATTGTCGGCTAAGCTTAATGCACTTGGGAAGCTTGCGCTCGTAAGCTATGACAGAACATTCAGCGACGTTCCATCGGAGCATTGGGCTAGTAATGTAATCAAACAGCTGACGGCACGGCAAATTGTCATGGGTGTGTCAGAGGATGCGTTTGCACCTTCAACGAGCGTAACGCGAGCGGAATTTACCGCAATGCTCATCAGAGCGTTGGCATCGGAACAGCAGCTCTGGGCGAAGCAACCGCCAGATCGGGAACAGGGGCAGGGGACTGCGACTAACATGAACTATCCTGACATTCCTGCTTCCGCATGGTATGCTGACGCGGTTGCGAAGGCTAGTGCAGCAGGTATCGTTAAGGGACGTGCGGACGGCACGTTTGGCAGCAATGATACTATTACCCGCGAGGAAATGGCCGCTATGATCATGAGAGCATACGGCGTGTTGAATGGTGTCATGGGCGGTCAAAACGCTGACGGTGCTGATGAACTTAACGCTGCTGACCATGTGAATAGCATTGGAGAGGGGCGCAGTACGTCTGGGGAAACTGCCCGGTCAGTACTCGCCGTATTCAAGGATGGCAACAGCGTTGCCCCTTGGGCGCAGCAGGCAGTGTCGGAAGCGGCAGCTCTAGGTTTGCTGAAAGGCAAGGAGAATGGCCTTTTTGCACCGAAGGAACAATTAACTCGTGCCGAAAGCGCACAAGTGATATGGAAGCTGCTGCAGCAATAACACAAAAGACCTTTGGGCGCGGATTGTTCCGCCCAAAGGTCTTTTTAATTTTGTGGAGGTAATTTCCTCGCATTTAAAGTTACTCCCCGTACGCAAAGTTACTTTTCTATCAGCTAGTGTTACTCCCCGTACGCAAAGTTACTTCCCTGCATCTAAAGTTACTCCCCGTACGTAAGTCACTTTCCCGCATCTAAAGTTACTCCCCGAACGCAAAGTTACTTCTTTATCAGCTAGTGTTACTCCCCGAACGTTAAGTCACTTCCCCGGATCTAGTGTTACTCGACTGTACGCAAAGTTACTTCCCGCATCTAATGTTACTCAACGCAGGGTAGCACCCGTTTGCTGCGTAAGCTTGTTGGCGCTTTGGCATCCTGCTCGGGTGAGTCTTGATATATCGCACCAGATTTCCGCAGAGAGTGGGTTTGTTGCCGTGGAAAGTTTGGTTGTGATTCTAACGGAACGAGAAGCCGCTATTTCGCCTGAATGTGGTTAGTTGAAGGTCTAACGGAACCTGGTTCCGCTATTGTGATGAAATGGCGGCCAAAGGCATGGAAAAAAGCCCAATAAGGGCTTTTGGTTCCGTTAGCATCAGAAAAACTCGAATATATTGCGAATAGCGGCTCCTCTTTCCGTTAGCCATAAAAATTTGCCCTGGCAGCGCCGCATCCGGCCAGCCGAGCGCTAACAAGCCTGCGCACTACGCACGGTTCTTACGCTCGGCTCCGCAGCTGCGAGCAGCGGCAGAGCCGCCTGCCCTGCCACGCCTAGCGTGCATCTCGGCCGGCCCCCACAGGCCGTGCCTTGCGGCCACGCTCGCCAGCAGCGCCGTCTCCGCGGCCAGCGCCCCCGCGGGCACGCCCGCCGCCGCCAGCACCGTGCGCCCTGCGCCCCGCAGGGCTCCGCCGCCGCGCCCCGCAGGGCGATGCGCGCCTGCTACGCTCTCGTCAAGATCGCATAGCCGTAGGCTGGCAGCTTGACGGAGAGCGTGCCGTGCTGCACCGGCCACTCGCGGCCGTCAAAGGCGTCGACCCATGTCTCGCCAGCGGCTTCGACCTGGATCGTCTGGCCGACGCTGTCGTTGTTCAGCAGCACGAGCACCGATTGCTCGCTTAGGCGGCGCTCATAGGCCAGCTTGCTTCCCTTCGCTTCCGCAACGCAGAAGTGGATGGAGCCGGTGCGAAGCGCTGGCAGATCCTTCCGAATGGCAATGAGCTTCTGGTAAAAGGCGAACAGATCGCGATCCTGCTTGGCAGGGTCCCATTCCATGCATTTGCGGCAGTCGGGATCCTGGTCGCCGTCGAGGCCGATCTCGTCGCCATAGTAGATGCACGGCGTACCGCTGTAAGTGAACAGTAAAATCGCGGCCAGTTTCATCAAATCCTTGTTGCCCTCGCAGAGCGTGAGAAGGCGCGGCGTGTCGTGGCTGTCCAGCAGGTTGAAGGCAACTTCGCTTGCCTGCTGCGGGTAGCGGGACAACTGCTTGCCGATCGCATTCGCATATCCGGCCGAGTCCAAGGAACGGCGGACGATGAAGTCCAGCACCGCCTCGGTGAACGGATAGTTCATGACGGCGTCGAATTGGTCGCCCTGCAGCCATCCGGACGATTCATGCCAAATTTCGCCGAGAATGTACGCGTCCGGATTGGCTTTTTTCACAACCTTTCTGAAATCCCGCCAGAACTGGTGATCGACCTCATTAGCGACATCCAGGCGCCAGCCGTCAATCCCGACCTCCTTGATCCAGTACTCTGCCACGCCTAGCAAATATTCCTTCACCTCAGGGTTCTCCGTATTCAGCTTCGGCATATGCGGCTCAAAGGAAAACGTATCGTAGGTCGGCACCCCATCCTTAACCTGCAGCGGGAATTCGCGGACGACGAACCAATCCTTGTAGCGGGATTGCTCGCCTTTCTCCAGAACATCGACGAAAGGGGCAAACGTCTTCCCCGAATGATTGAAGACCGCGTCAAGCAGGACGCGAATCCCGCGCTCATGGCATGCTTTGACAAGCTTCTTCAGCGTCTCCGCATCCCCGAAATGGGGATCGACCTTCATGTAATCGGCCGTATCGTATTTATGGTTGGTGGTCGCTTCAAAAATAGGCGTGAAATAAATGGCGTTAATCCCCAGTTCGCTCAAATGATCGAGGTGATCGATGACCCCCTGCAGATCGCCGCCAAAAAAATTGTGCCGCTCCGGCTTGCCGCCCCAAGGGAGGACATTAGCCGGATCCAAGCTGGGATCGCCATTGGCGAAGCGCTCGGGAAAAATTTGATAGAACACCGCGTCCTTCACCCATTCCGGTACGGTAAATATATCCGCCGGATTGATGTAAGGGTAATCGAACAGCCGATCCGGAACGGCCGGACGCTCCTGCGAGAACTCGCTTTCTGTCATCCAGATTTGCTCCTCGCCCTTTTGCAGCAGGAACCCGTATTTCAATCGGCGGTATGGCGGCTTTACGACGCAAGCCCAGTAGTCGAACAACTCGTCGGAAGCCATTTTGGACATCGGAATCAATTCTTTGCTTTGATCCCATATGTATTTGTCGCCGGTAAAGGCATAGACATGGGTAAGGTCATCTTTTTTGGCCCGGAGGCGAAGGTGGATCGTCTCCCGGTCGTAGGCATAGGACCAGTTCAGTTTGGGACGGTGATAGACAGCTTCGAGCAGCATGCAAGATTCCTCCTAAACAATGAGTGATATGAGTACAGAAATCGCACGGAATGATTGGCTTAAGTATGGATCGAAATACGGCAATTCTATACTCGCAGGCGGATGATTCTCCTATCAAGCTGGTTTATGGATGAGTGGCGGGAAGGCGGAGCAGCTAAAAAAGGCACATCAAGGCCAAAAAGCAGCAGCCGAGGATGTACCTTAACGATAACAGCGCCTTCAGTTTCTATGCGTAAAACGCAGCACCAGCAAAGAGTTAACCGCATTCATGGTGGATTATAGCATTGTTCAAACCATTGCACAAGTCGAAAAAAAACCGCCTAAAATTAGAAGATAATTCTAATGATTATAACGCGTAATAAACCCGTAGAACCGCAATATACATAGATTTATAGACTAACCAGGCCAGGATGCAGCCCCGGGCAAGTTGGATAATTTTAAGATTTAGTGTGAAAACGTGAGATATTGGAAGTTATTTAGATTAAATAGAAGGTTACATGACATAAATGACAAGTGCAAACGTTTTTACATGAGAATTGATGTGTTGTATGATGTGGGCGAGGATAAAGCGCTTTCTAAGTGGGGGTTTGGTCAGGATTTCAAATGTATACATACTAAACAACCAGAATAGTCGCATTTTTTGAAATCGTTTGCGCAACTTCCGCATTTGTAAGCGTAATAAATTTTAGGAGGGGTTAGCTTTATGAATTTCAAAAAGTCATTTAGAAAAGCGCTGCTGCTGGTCGCTGTACTGACTCTGACAGCTTCCATGACCGCCTGCGGCACCAAGGGCAGTACTGGCGGGGGTGAAGGTGCGAATACTCCGGCGCCGTCAAATGCAGTAAATAACAAAGAAAATAATACCGCGGTACAGGACGGAGAACTGGTGCCGGAGGAAGGGGCGGAGCTTCTGGTTTGGGAGAGCAGAGAAGAGGTTCCCTTTACTGAGGAAATCGCCAGACAGTTCGAGGAGAAGTACGGCGTTAAGGTGAAAATTGAAGAAGTGGCCACTACGGATCAAGTGGGTAAATTAACGACGGACGGACCTTCGGGATTAGGCGCGGACGTGATCATCATTCCGCATGACCATCTGGGGAACGCTGCGGCATCGGGATTGATTCTGGCCAATGACGTCTTTGCAGAGGAGACGAAGAAGAACAACACCGAAGCTTCGATCATCGGCGCTACCTTCGAGGGAACGCTTTACGGTTATCCGAGAGCGGCTGAAACGACAGCTCTTTTCTACAACAAATCACTCGTTCCTGAAGCGCCAAAATCCTTTGAGGAATTGATTGAATTCGGCAAAACGTTCACGGATAAATCCAAAAAGAAATATGCCCTGATGTGGGAAGCTGGAAATATGTACTTCAACTATCCGTTTATCGCTAGCGGAGGCGGTTACCTCTATGGCGACAACGGCACGAATAAGGACGATATTGGTCTTGCCCATGAAGGCGTAGCCGAGAGTATGAAGGTGTATCAAAGCCTGGCCGAAATATTGCCGATCAAGAGCGGAGACATTAACCCGGATATCAAACGCGGCCTGTTCGGTGCAGGCGATGTAGCCATGGATATCAACGGACCATGGGAGGTTGCCGGTTACAAAGATGCTCTTGGCGACAACCTGGCGATTGCTCCGGTACCTACAGTGAATGGTAAACCGGCAATTACCTTCTCGGGCATTAAAATCTACACCGTAAGCTCCTTTGCGAAATATCCGAATGCGGCTAAATTGTACGCGCAGTTTGCAACGACCAAAGAAGCTCAGCTGCTGCTGAATGAGAAGATCGGCTCGGTGCCTACGAATCTGGAAGCGCTGGAGACCGACCAAATCAAGAACGATCCGATCGTATCCGGTTTCGCCGAGCAGGCTAAAAACTCGGAGCCGATGCCTTCCATTCCGGAAATGGCCAACGTATGGGCGCCTGTAAATGCCGCCATGGCCGACATTTGGGACAATAAAACCGACCCTAAGGCTGCCATGGAGAAAGCGATCACGCAAATCAAAGATCTGAACAACGGACTGGCTGCGGAGTAATTATAGGGCCTACAACGGAAATGAATTCACCCGTCGCGGTCTGCGGCGGGTAATTCCTTTGATGATCAAGGGAGAGGAGAAGGAGGAGAAATGAGCCGACACCGCACACGGGCAACAGTACTGTCGTCACTCTTGATGGGCCTTGGCCAAATCTATAACAAACAATATATGAAGGGCGCGCTAATGATGGCGTTCGAAGCTGCGTCCGTCATGTATTTTATCCTTAACCTGGGATATGCGTTTTGGGGAATCATCACTCTGGGCGAAACGCCGCGAACCGCTGCGAATATGCAGCCCGGGCAATATGATCACTCCATCTTTATTCTGATTCAAAGCTTGATTACGCTTCTGTATCTCATCGTATTCCTCGTCGTATATTACTTCAACATTCGGGACGCGAGAAAGATAGGCGCGCAGCGCGATGAAGGCAGACCGGTTCATAACTTCCGGCAATCGGTCCGTTATGTTCTCGACTATAAATTTGCGCAGGCGTTCCTGAGTATTCCCGCGATGGGTATACTGTTCTTCACGATCATGCCGATTATCTTCATGGTCATGATCGCCTTTACGAACTATTCCGCGCCAAACCACATACCGCCAGGGAAGCTGGTCGATTGGGTAGGCTTCGAAACGTTCAAAAACCTGCTTGCTCTCAAAACCTGGAGTCATACCTTTTACGGCGTGCTGACCTGGACGATCATCTGGGCGATTTTATCCACGGTGACGACTTATTTCGGCGGCCTGCTTGTTGCACTCCTGATTAATCAGAAGGGCATTCGTTTCAAAGGCTTCTGGAGAACGATTCTGATCCTGCCGTACGCGATTCCGCAGTTGATTTCACTGTTGGTAATGAGAAACATGTTTAATGGCGAGTTCGGCCCGATTAATCAGTATCTCGGTTATTTCGGCCTATCCGGATTGCCGTGGCTTACGGACCCGTTCTGGGCTAAGGTAACGGTGATCATTGTCAATATGTGGGTCGGTATTCCGGTATCGATGCTCTTGATCATGGGCGTGCTGACAACGATCCCTCGAGATATGTACGAAGCCGCCGAGGTGGATGGTGCGAGCGGTTATCAGAAATTCCGCATCATCACTTTGCCGATGATCCTGTTTACGACGGCTCCCACACTGATTGCGCAGTTTGCCGGAAACATCAATAACTTTAATATGATTTTCCTGCTAACGGGAGGAGATCCGGTCAAAGGGGACTACCAATATGCGGGTGCTACCGATTTGCTCGTTACCTGGCTCTATAAATTGACTTTGAACCAGAACAGATACAATATGGCTTCCGCAGTCGGCATTATCATATTCCTGATCATCGCCTCATTTTCGATCTATAACTATCGCAGAACGAAATCGTTTAAAGAGGAGGACATGATCCAATGAGCAGGCGAAAAATAGGTAATTACATACGATTGACGGCTAGTTATATCACGCTGGCGATCCTGGCCATCTGCGCCATTTATCCCGCCCTCTGGATCGTGTTCGGCTCGCTGCGTCCAGGGACATCGCTCTACAGCAAGACCTTGCTGCCAGAGACCCTTACTCTTAAGCATTATGTTGAGTTATTCAACTCCAGGACGATTCTGTTCCCGCAATGGTACATGAATACGCTGAAAGTGTCCGTATTCTCCATGCTGCTCGGCGTAACGCTGACACTGCTAACGAGCTATGCCGTGTCGCGCTTTCGCTTTAAAGGGCGGCAAAATGCGTTATCCGTTATTTTGGTACTCGGGATGTTCCCGGGCTTTATGAGCATGATTGCCATCTTTCTGCTGCTGAAGGAAATGCAGCTGCTCGATACGCATCTGGCTCTGATCCTGGTATATGCGGCAGGGGCTCCGCTAGGGATGACGCTGATTGCCAAGGGCTTCTTCGACACCATTCCGCGTTCGCTCGATGAGGCGGCCCGGATTGATGGTGCAAGCAACTTCCGGATATTTACATCGATTATTCTGCCGCTTTCCAAGCCGATTTTGACCTATATGGCCTTGCTGCAGTTTGTCGGTCCATGGGTGGACTTTATTTTTGCCAGACTGATATTGCGGAGCAAGGATAAATGGACGGTCGCCGTCGGGATGTGGGATATGGTTCAGGCCAATCAGAACTCGAACTTTACGATGTTCGCTGCCGGAGCGGTACTCATTGCCGTGCCGATTACGATTCTGTTCATGTTCATGCAGCGGCTGCTTGTGGACGGACTTACTTCAGGGGCCAGCAAAGGCTGATGCTGCCGTTAGGGTTCGAATAGCATATATATCAGACAGAAGGTATAGACTCGTTTATTTGGAGACTATACCTTTTTTGAGAATCCGACAATGGATATGAGTATTTCGAATTGTGTTCTTTATGAAAGGGTGACAACATCATGAAACGTGGGGGCCGGATTCAGCTTGAGTCGGTAGGCGTGAAAATATTTATCGTTGTATTTGCTGCAGTTGTGACTGTATCCGCCGTGCTTGGCATCAGTTCTTATCTAATGTCAAAACAGATTATTCGGGGGCAAGTAGGACTCGCGTCGTCGCAAGCGGTCGAGCAGGCAGCGGACAAGCTGGACTTTTTATTTGCGGAGTATGAAGCGATCTCGCGGCAGCTTGCCGTCGACCAAGTGCTGCGGACGGATTTGGAGACCGTCACCAACCAGAATGTTGACATCGTCAGGAAGACCGAGGCGGAGACGCGGATTCGCAATAAGCTGGACGCCATGCGGGGATCGGACGAACGCCTGGTAGGCATCAGGCTGATTTCGCCGGGTGATTTCTCGAATACATATGCCAGCTCAGGCGCTAGTCCACCGAGCAACGAGGATGCGGTGCAGACAAAGATTAAGGCGATACAGGATGCGCAAGGAAAGCCGCTATGGATTCCTGGACAGAAACGAGGCTTCTTCGAGACTTTCGCGAAGCCGTCGGTGACGATGGGGAGGGTGCTGCAAAACTTGAAGCACCCGGAGGCGGAATACATACTGCTGATTGAAATTAAAGATGAGGCATTGAGGCATACCCTTTCCAATTTAAAAATGGGCCGTTCCGGCGAGGTCCGCATTCTGACCGCCGATAACGTTATCGTTCATGCAGCAGATCCGGAGCTCATCGAGACAACATCCGATGTCGGCCTGGATGAACGGCAGCTGCAGATCGGGGAGGCCTCCTTTACGATGGAGGATGCTAACGGAGTTAAGCAGCTGGTTGTGTACAGGCAGCTCCAATCCGTGGATTGGCGTATTGTCGGGTACGCCCCAGAAAGCGACTTTCTTAGTGCAGCGGACAAGCTGATCTGGGTGACGGTGTTTGTTTTATGCTTCGCCGTGCTGGTCGCTTTGGCTATCGGGTATTATTTGTTCCGGATGGTCGGCAAGCCGCTCATGAAGCTGTGCCGTTTAATGGAGGAAGGGGAGCGGGGCAACCTGCGGGTACGGACGAACTTTAAGAGCCGGGACGAAATCGGTCAGCTGGGACAGAGCTTCAATAGGATGCTGGAGCAAATTTCACTGCTGGTCGTACGGACGAATACGTCTGCGGAAGAGCTTTTGATCAATGCGGAACACTTGGCAAAGGCTTCAAGGGATACATCCCAATTTGCCGGAGAAATCGCTTCGGCTACGGGAGAGATCGCTGCCGGTGCGGCGAATTTGGCGGTGGAGGCCGAGAAGGGTGTGGATATTGCTGGCGAAATCGGGCAGCAGATGGATTACGTCATGAGCCTGAACGCGTCCATGGATGCATCCGCCGGAAGAGTCAGTGAAGTCAGCCGGAAGGGTCGGGAATATATGGACAATCTCGTCGAGAAGACGGAATCGGTCACCCGAATGACCGGGCTGATCGAAGAGAATTCTGCGAAGCTGAGCCAGAGCACCCATTCGATCCGGAGCATACTTGCGCCGATGGTGGAAATGACGAAGCAGACAAATATTCTCTCCCTGAACGCATCCATTGAAGCTTCCAGAGCTGGTACGGCAGGCAAGGGCTTCGTGGTCATCGCCGAGGAAATCCGCAAGCTGTCGGCGGAGTCTAATGAAGCCATTCAGACCGTGTCGGCTATGACGGAGGAAATTCAGACGGCAATTGAGAATACGGTCAACGTCTTGATGCAGGTGACTCCCATGTTTGGGGAGCAGCTGCTGTCGGTGAAAGAAGCCTCGACGATTTTTCAGAATGTTGTGCAGGAAATGGAGCGGTTCGTGACCGATATCCAGAGCTCTTCAGCCTCCGTGCATGAGCTAAGGTCATCTCAGCAGGTGCTGTCCGAATTCATTGCCAGCGTAAGCTCTGTCGTTCAGCAAACGACGGCATCTACGGAGGAGGTCGCCTCCATGTCTTCGGAGCAGTTCAAAATTAGCGAGGAACTCGTCGAGCTGGCCAATCGGTTGGAAGGGCTATCGGAAACGCTGAAGCAATCGCTGAGTTCTTTTCAGATTGATTCTGATGGAGCGGTCTAATTATCGATTCAGGTCAGGCCATTCATTGCCTGGCCTTTTTGCTGCTTGGAATAAGCGAGTACGGGGCTGATGCTTTAAATAGGCTGCGCATATCATGATAGTGTCAGCCTCTTCCGGACTGGTTAAAACGTTGGAAAGGCATAGCTTCAATGAAATGGATACCATTCCCAATTATTTCTTGAATCGGACCAGTCCCTCCATGAGATATTAACCATGAATTGGTTCTGAAATATTCGCTTTACAGCAGAGGAAATAAGTGGGTTATATGGCTGTTCCACAAAGGGAATATGGGAGAAAATAGACGGTTATTTTATAATAAATTAATCCTACCCATTTAGTCGAGTTTGTGATAATATTACGTCTGTAAATGAAACTTAATACTGACAACCAGTGGTCAAATATTAAGTGAAAAGGGGAGTTTAACCATGGAAACTTTGCAAATCATACTTAATATAGCGGTTATGCTCGTACTGCTTGGTCTTCTTTTCTGGATGCAGAAGAAACATATCTCTTTCACAAAACGGGTGTTCACCGGTCTGGGGCTGGGCATTCTGTTCGGTGTTGCGCTGCAGCTGCTCTTTCCATCCGGTTCCGCAGTCATCGGCAAATCGGCAGACTGGTTCAATATTGTTGGCCGCGGATATGTTGGTCTGCTGCAAATGGTCGTTATTCCGCTGATCATGGTATCGATCATTTCCGCCATTATGAAGCTGAAAGGGAAGCAGAATCTCGGCAAAATCAGCGGACTGATTATCGCCGTATTGCTGATCACGACGGCGATCGCCGCATCGGTCAGTATCGTTACTACACTCAGCTTCGATTTGAAGGCGCTGGAGATTCCGGCGGGAGACCGTGAAATCGAACAAGGCGCGAAGCTGGAGCAGCGTCTTGGGGATGTGGCGGACAAGACGATTCCACAGCAGATTCTCGATTTCATTCCGAAGAATCCTTTTGCTGACATGACGGGAGCACGCAGTACTTCTACGCTTGCGGTCGTTATTTTCTCAGCGTTTATCGGCGTGGCGGTGTTGGGGCTGGACCGGAAGAAACCGGAGCAAGCGGAAATGTTCCGCAAGATGGTGGATGCAGTGTATGCCGTCGTCATGCGCATTGTTACGCTGGTGCTCAGGCTGACGCCTTACGGGATCCTTGCACTTATTACGAATACAGTAGCTACGACGAATCCACAGGAGATCCTGAAGCTGATCAAATTCGTCGGAGCATCCTATGTGGCTCTGATCGTTATGTTCATCATTCATCTTATCCTGCTCGCTATCTTCGGATACAATCCGGTGCAATATGTTAGAAAAGTACTGCCAACGCTCGTGTTCGCCTTCACTTCGCGTTCGAGCGCGGCGACGATTCCTTTGAACGTCGAGACGCAAACGAAGCGGCTGGGCGTGCCTGACGGCATTGCCAACCTGTCGGCTTCCTTCGGGGCGACGATTGGCCAGAACGGCTGCGCCGGCATTTATCCGGCCATGCTGGCCGTCATGATCGCACCAACGGTTGGCATTAATCCTATGAGCTGGGATTTCATTCTGACGCTGATCCTTGTCGTTATGATCAGTTCCTTCGGTGTAGCTGGCGTTGGCGGTGGAGCGACCTTTGCATCCTTGATCGTCCTGTCGACGATGAACCTGCCGGTGGCTCTGGCTGGGCTTCTGATCTCCGTCGAGCCGCTGATCGACATGGGACGCACGGCGCTGAACGTGAATGACTCCATTACAGCCGGCGTCATCACCGGTAAAGTGCTTGGCGAGAACGATCTGGAGGCCTTCAAACGCAATGTCGATCTTGATGTTGCCCAGGCATAAGGCTTACTGGATAAGAACAATTGAATTTAGATAAGACAGCCTGGGGATAATCTTCTCAGGCTGTTTTTTTATGAACAAGCCAGAGAGAAACAGGAAGAAATTAACTGTGAAATCGGCTTGATTTTGGTATTCTTGAAAATAAGGGTAAATGGAGAGAACGTTATCTTATTGCTTGCTAAGTATTTGCACAATAGGGTTTTAATTCTTGATACTTTTTGCCTGGAACGCCGTATATAATATTATCATTGCGGAAAGGTGGTGTATCGGTAGATGCATACATGGGTTATTTGGCTGATTGCCGCCGGAATATTGTTAGTGCTTGAAATGATGACCTTGACCTTTTATCTCCTTTGGATAAGTGTCGGGGCGGGGGCGGCTGCTTTGGTTGCCTGGATTGCCCCGGATGCTTTCCTGCTCCAGGTCATCACAGGCTGCGTCATCGCTCTCGTGCTGACGGCATTTACGAAACCGCTGGCGAAGAGACTGCGGGCGTCCAAAGGTTATGAGGATGCCGGTACGGAACTTGTGGGAAAACAGGGAGTCGTGGTGGAAGCGATTGAACCGGGCCAGTATGGCATCGTAAAAATCGGTGGAGATACTTGGAGCGCCACATCTACACAGCAGATTGGCAAGGATGAGCTGGTACGGGTAATGAAACGTGGAAGCAGCATAATTGAAGTAGAACGATGGGAGGAATTCATTTAATGGAATGGGCGATTATTGTCGTTATTGTCGTCGTCGTATTTGTCTTTATTTCACTTACTGTCAAAATCGTGCCTCAACAGCGCGTCGGAGTCGTGGAGCGGCTCGGTAGATTCCACCGCTTGCTGACGCCGGGTCTCAACATTCTGATCCCTGTCATCGACCATGTTCGGATCTATCACGACCTGCGGATCCAACAGGCCAACGTGCCTCCGCAAACCGTGATTACGAAGGACAACGTACAGGTTCAAATCGATACGATCATTTTCTATCAGGTCGTCGGACCGGAGCAAGCGACGTACGGCATTTCTGATTATGTATACGGCGTTCGCAACATCACGACGGCAACGATGCGTCAAATCATCGGTAAGATGGAGCTCGACGAGACGCTGTCTGGACGGGAGAAGATCTCTTCGGATATCCGGATTGCCCTTGACGAAGCAACCGAGAAGTGGGGCGTGCGCATCGAACGCGTAGAGGTTATTGACATTAAGCCTCCGCTGGATATCCAGGATGCGATGGATAAGCAAATGAAGGCCGAGCGGAACAAGCGTGCGATCGTTCTCGAGGCGGAAGCGGCGAAGCAAGACATGATTCTTCGCGCTGAAGGGGATAAGCAGAGTAAAATCCTCAAAGCCGAGGGTGACAAAGAAGCGCGTATCCGTGAAGCGGAAGGTTTCCGTCAAGCTCAAGAGCTGGAAGCGCTCGGGGAAGCCAAGGCGATTGAAGCGGTTGCAGCAGCTGAGAAGTCTAGAATCCAGATGCTGCGTGAAGCTGGCCTGGATGAGCAGGTGCTTGCATACCGTTCCTTCGAGGCATTAACCGAAGTGTCCAAAGGACCTGCGAACAAAGTGTTCATTCCTTCGAATGCGATCGAAACGCTGGGCAGCATTGGCGCGATTGGCGAAATGTTCAAAAACAAAGAAGGCAAGAAATAATCGTTGCCTAAATTATAAGAGAAGGGGCTGCCCAGAAGTCATCATAGACGACGGAGGGGCGCCCCTTTTTTTTAGAGAGCTGTGCGTTTCACTGGAATCCATTTCTTCTTTGCCTGTATTCCGTTCTATAGCTTATCTTATATAAGCTTACGGACTCTAACGTTAAGCTTCCGAACATTAAGCTTCCGAACATTAAGCTGCCAAAGACTAAGCTGCCGCAAACTAAATGGAATTCATGTATCTAATTATGCTCTAAACGAATGTTTCAGGGAATTAGATGGATTTTATGCACTTAAAATCAAAAATCCGGCCTACGATGGACAGTTCCCTTCTTCTAACGACATGATATCCATTTAAATTTACTTTCCTTTCGTTGCCGCAGAATCTAACTACCATAAATCCATTTACAACGAGAAAATCCGCGATTCATGCTCGGCCGATTCAGCTCGGCGTAAATAGGTAGAGAGTGTTGGTCACATTAAGGGCAACCGGTCGTTCCGCAAATGAGCTCGTAACTTTTTTAAGAACATTAGATTAATATCAAATTGATAATCATCAGCAAGGATAAGGACTAACCCTTCAACTACATGCAGTGCATTCGCATAGGCATGATATAAATCTTCTTTATCTAACCTCGAGGTCATTGAAGCATACTCACCATACGCCATTTCGGAAAGATCAGCTTCTAAGTTTTTTGTAGCGTTAAGCCAGCGTTCCACGTTCTTTTCACGAATCCTGATTAATTGTAAAACGTACTTTTGAACATATGTCAGACATTCCAGCGAACGTGCAATTTCCCCTCTTTTTAAAACATTGATGCCCATGATCCATGCGTTCACAAAATTATTAAAAGCAAAATTGACATTTTCATTTGTCATTCTTTCTGGCCCGTCACCCTTTAGATCATCTAAACATGCTTTTAATTTGCCTGTTGTATCATAAATAAACATGGATTCTGTGTCAGGGAACACACCTGTCTCTTTAAATGTCTTAATAACTTCAATCTCAGATTCTGGCTGGAAATGAAACTCCCCTCTAATTAAATTGGAAAACACGACAACCTCAGTTCCAAATTCATTAAAAAAGAGCAAATCATAAGGGGCAATATCTTTCATCCAGTCTGAAGACTCAAACTGCCCCATCTCCGTATTTTTTAAATAGACATAAAACTCAACATCCGAGTATATGTCCCCTTCACCTTTTGTAAACGATCCATACATCATGCATGCAGAAATACGTGGATCAGTCTCACACTTTTTTTTAACTACATTAATTAATTTTTCCTGGAATAGCATATACAAAATAACCTCCCAATTTTTTAAATAATTAAAGGGAATTTTGCATATTTACTACGGGGCAACATGAGCAGCACATATCTAATGCTCCTTTCATTTACATCCCATTTTATCATATCAAACTTATGAATATGCCGACAATTAGGCGAGAAAAGAGGATATATGTTCATGTATTGAACATAATATCCTCTTGTTAGCTTAGCCTATTTAACTCAAAGGGACTATTTTGCTTGTAGATGCGATGGGGCGATTATTTGTTTTTATCGGAGGACAGCTGATCCTTCAAACGCTGCAGCTCCTCGTTTACAGCCGGGTCATTGTCAGGGTTCGCCGTATCTGCGGAGAAGGGGCTATAGCCGGATTTTGCCATGGTGGCCTCCCATTCGGAAATTTTCTCTTCCATGCGCTCGAAGCCTTTTGCTGCAGCTCCGCTAAAGGTGCCGTAGCTGAAATTCGGGCTTTCCGTGCTGCTGGATTGCTCCACCTTGCGTGCGCGTTCTGCCAGCTCTTTGCGTTTTTCTTTTAAGCGGGCCAGCTCTTCCTTTGCTTCCTTCAAACGCAGCTCCAATTCGAACACTTGGCTCTCGGCCTGCTTGGCGTTAGCCGCGAATTGCTCAGCCTCGTCTTGATAATGGATTTTGGCTACGGCGGCGCGGCGGGCAGCTTCTTCATTACCGGAAGTTAACGCATCCAGCGCCTTTTGTTCTTGCAGCTGGGCATTACGTGCAGCTTCAAGGCTCTTCTGCTCACTCACTTTAGCGGCAGTTTTGCGCTCGCGAAGCAAATTCTCTTTTGCGGCAATATCCTCTTCCAGGTTTCTTAAGTACTGTCCTGTCATCAGGATCGGATCCTCCAGTTTGTTCAGTACCTCGTGAATCGTTGCTTTCGTCAAGTTGGATAGTCTGTTCAATATGCTCATGTTCAGGACTCCTTTTTATTGTATATTTTTAACAGCTTAAATCATGAATGGGGTTAAAAAATGTTAGAATTTCGAGTAATGCTCATCATAACCGTAATCGTTGTAATCGTAGTGCAGGCCGGCAGGTTCCTTAGGAACGATCAGGCTGGCGATAAGGTAGATGGCCACGACGGTGCCGAAACTGCAAATCGCTGCGACCAGGGCAATTAGACGAACTACAGTCGAATCTATGTTGAAATAGCGGGCAATACCTCCGCAAAGACCGGAAATTTGCTTATCTGTTCTCGAACGGTACAATTTCTTCATCATACTTCACTCACTTTCATATATTGTCATCGGGATGGTGCAATCCGTTGTTTATGACTTTATTTTATCGATTTTTCGGGAGGGGCATAACCGGCTGGGGACGGTTTTTGACCCCGACCATAGTCGGGTTGGTTCCTCGCCAGAAGGTGGGGGGGCAAGCAGCAACAAATATATAAGCGAAGGAGTGGACCGCATGCGGATCGCAGTTCTGCATGGAAGTACGAGAGAAGAGGGCAATACGGAGGCGCTGACGGAGATTGTGCTGGATGGGCTGGAGCGGACGGATATTTATCTGCGGGGGAAAAGGATAAAGCCGATTCATGACCAAAGGCATGAGGAGGGCGGATTCGACCCTGTCGACGACGATTATGACGGTATCGTTCAAGAGGTGCTGGCGCACGATATTCTCGTGTTCACTACACCGGTGTATTGGTACGGACCCTCGGGGATATTAAAAAACTTCATCGACCGCTGGTCGCAGAGCCTTCGCGACACCCGGTATAATTTCAAAGAAGCCATGGCGAAGAAGGAGGCCTATGTTATCGTCGTGGGGGGAGACAATCCGCGGATCAAGGCGCTGCCGCTCATTCAGATGCTTAAATACACTTTCGATTTCGTGGGCATGCCGCTGGAAGGTTATGTTATCGGCAAAGCCAGCAGGCCTGGCGATATTAAAGGCGATTCACGGGCGATTGCGGAGGCGCAGTGGTTAAACCGCGAGTTGAAGAAAAAGGCCGGTTGTTAAAGGAAAACAAGTGATCAGGGTTTAACTCTTGTAAATTGGGCTCCAGCGGGGTAGAAGCGCTTGGGCCGGCGGTATTAGCACCGCGCGAGGCTCCCGGCGCGCGGTGCTTGGCGTTCCGAAATTCGGCCGAGTGGCGTTCTCGCATTATACAGACTTAACATTGCAGGATTATGATAAGCGTATGGTTAATTATATTTTGTGAAAGTACACAGAAGAGAAGCTTACAAGGGGCAAGTGCAAGCATAACAGAGAGAACGCAGGGAGGACGGGTATAATATGACCAAAGTGATTAATTTTGCGCATCGGGGCGCGGCGGGCCATTGTCCCGAAAATACGATGATCGCTTTCAAACGTGCTTTGGAGCTAGGGGCGACTGGGATCGAGACGGATGTACAAATGACGAAGGACGGGCATCCGGTGCTGATTCACGACGAGACACTGCATCGCACGGCAGGTTCTCCGGAGTGGGTCAAGGATGTCACGCTGGCGGAGCTGTCAACGAAGGAGGCGGGGTCGTGGTTTCACGAAGATTACTGCGGAGAGAGAATCCCGACACTGGAGCAGTTGCTCGAGCTTGTTGAGCCGCGCGACACGATCATTAATTTGGAACTGAAAAATGGGGTTGTCCAATATCCAGGACTTGAGAGCAAAGTAATAGACATGGTTCGCCGTTTCGGATTGTCCGAGCGCGTGATTATTTCCAGCTTCAATCACTATTCGCTTGTGGAGTGCAAGCGGATCGCTCCAGAAATTCGCACCGGGATTTTGTATATGGAAGGGCTGTACGAGCCATGGGAATATGCGAAGCGCATCGGTGCGGACGCCTTGCACGCCTTCCAGTACGCCGTCATTCCCGAGTTTGTCGCCGCGGCTTCGGAGCAGGGCATACCGTATCATCCGTTCACGGTTAATGAGCGGGCCGAAATGCAAGCGTTGATCCGTGCAGGCGTTGGCGGGATCATTACGGATTATCCCGACCGTTTGGCCGAGCTTCTGACGGCTGAAGGGGGTTAATGGGATGAGAAAAACGTGGCTGCTCGGTCTCGGCTTCCTCAGCATCAGCATGACGTGGGCGCTGTATAATGCGTTTGTGCCGCTTTTCTTGGCCAACTATTTAAAAAGCGCTGCCATGATCGGCTTCATGATGACGATCGATAATTATTTTGCCATGTTCCTGCAGCCGTGGATCGGTCACCGCAGCGATAAGACGCGCAGCAAATATGGGAGGCGGATGCCTTATTTGCTGATCGGCATGCCGCTTGGCGCCGTGTTTGCCACGTTGATCCCGCTACATACCGGTTTTGTTGCCTTAGTGCTGTTTATGGTGCTGATGAACCTTTCCATGAGCATCTTCCGTTCACCTACGGTGGCGCTCATGCCGGACATTACGCCGGAGAACAGCCGTACCCAAGCGAATGGAATTATTAATTTCATGGGCGGTCTCGGCTCGATTCTAGCTTTTGGCCTTGGCGCGCCGCTATACAAGCAGGCTCCGTATTTACCGTTTCTGTGTGCCGGGCTGGTTATGCTGTTTTCTCTAGTCATCCTGAAGAGCTTCATTAAGGAGCCCATAGCTCTGACAGGTTATGGCGACGGCAGCAGTAATCCGTTCCAGACCGAGAGGGAGACCCGCAGCCCGATACGAATCAAAGATCAGTTCGACCGCACGACATTGTTCATTTTAGGAGCGATCTTTTTCTGGTTCGTTGCTTATCAAGGGGTGGAAGCGCTGTTTACGCTCTATGGGACAAAATATATCGGCATGAGCGACAACGACGCGGCCTTCTCACTAACGTTCTTCTCCCTGGCATTTCTGGCATTTGCGCTGCCCAGCGGATGGCTTGGCGCCAAATACGGCAAGAAGAGAATCATTGCGCTTGGCGTGCTGGGCTTGTTCGTCATTTTCGGCTCGATCGTCTTCGTAAAGTCTGTGCTCCTCCTTCGAGTGCTGCTGGTCGTCGGCGGGTTGTTCTGGGCCTGCATCAACATTAACTCGTACCCGTGGATCGTGGCGACGGGGCGGGAGGAGAGCATCGGGACGCGAACCGGGATTTATTACTTCGTTTCCTCGCTGGCAGCCATCAGTTCCCCGCCTGTGCTCGGCTGGATCATCGATATGTTCGGTTATCCGGCGCTATTCGCCAGCGCTTCGCTCGGGATGCTGCTGGCCGCGCTCTGCTTGATTGGCGCAAGGAATGACAACCGCTCCGCAGGTACGGGAGCCATCGACCAGGCTCCGCCGGCGATTCAATAGCTTTTAGGACATGAAAAAACTCGGCGCCAGCGTCATTTGACGTAAGCGTCCGAGTTTTTTGAGTTTCTTGCACCTAGAGATTTAGGCGGATTTCTTCCTGCCGCTAATCGCAAGGCCTAAGGCAATTAACGAGATCAACAGGGCGGCCGACGCCAGCACGATAGTCCATGTGCTGGCAGAGCTTGCGCTTTCTGCAGCTTCCGACACAGCTGCAGCGCTAGTCTCGGCAGCGTCGGTGCTGCTGTGTCCCGCTGTATTTTCAGCGGCATTTTCTGCTTGCCCGGCGTTGCCGCTGGTGGCTTGATCCTGGTCGTGATCGTGGCTGTGCGAGTGGCTCGCGCTGTCTGCGGCGGAACCGGCATCTGGGCTTGAAGAGACTGTGGTGATGGAATGCGGCTTCTCGCTGCCTTCATCCCCTGTCCACTCGACAATGCTGCCATCGCTATAGTACTGGTAAGCATCCCATGCCAATTCGGCATCGCTGTCTGGATTTTTGGCGACGAAATCAAACTGTTGGAACTCGCCAGGCTTAATGCCCTCGCCCTCTGACGTCCAGGTGACGACAGTAACTTTACCCGAGCTGTCTTTCGTTAGCTCTACCTTCCAGTCCGGAATGGCGCGGTATTGCTTGAAATCCAGGCCTTCGGGAATTTTCAGGGACACTTTGACCGTAGGAATGTCTTTCTCAACGGGAACCTTGATCGTGTAAGTCTCCCAGGCTCCGGGAGCTGTGGTGCCCGGTTTGACGGTGACGTGCGCGCTGGCGATGCTGGCAAACAGCAGCAGGCATGCGGCCAAGGCCGGAGCCAGAGCTATTGCTTTTGTAAGCATGGCGGAAAAGGATTGAATTTTTTGTTTCATAACGCTGAAAATCTCCTTTGCAAATTTTTATTTATAGTGAAGTTAGAAATCACTTGCTGCCGACTTGAAAGGTGAAGCTGCAATCAACCGTATCCAGCGATGACAACAGAATATGAACGTGAAGCCTCCAACTGCCGCCCATCGTCACGATCGTATTTCCGCTTAGCGGGATAGAACCGTTCTTTCCTGGGATTGCAAGTTCGATCGTTCCCATGTCCATGTCGAGGGAGGTTAGTGTTAGCGTAATTTGCTCGATGCCGTTTAGCGGTTTCTGCTCGCGATCCAGGGCGGTCACCTCAATACGGTTCTCGCCGACGGTATTCGGCGATACTTGTACAGAGATGTGGTAGCCGTCCGCGGTCACGGCTTTCAACTGAATCGGACCCGGGCTGGACAGAGCCGTCGGCATATTCGATAAAATTGCAGCCAGAACGAGCACGATCAATCCGGTCACGAATTCGATCCACACCCCACGGCCCAAGGGCCGGGTCCGCCTGCGGCCGCGCATGAACGCGGAAAGGCCAAGAGCCAGCATAACCAGCGTCAGTCCGCTCTTAGCAAGGAGGATGAGCCCGTAATTACTGTGCAGCAGCGCATACCATGTAGGTATATGGAGCATACCGGCGTAGACCCCTGAACAGAGCAGCATAGCAACGCAGCCTGCAGCGAGAATAGAGAAGCGGCGGATAGCCTCCCAATATAATTGACTCCTGGAGCCGGATGAGCTTCGCGTTGCTTCTGCGGCAGCAGGCAGCAGTAAAGCGAGCGAGAGCAGCCCTCCCAGCCATAGGAAGGAGGAAGCCTGGTGCAGGAAGTTCATGGCAATGGCCATACTTCTTCCGCTCGCGGCCGCGGCATGGCCGATAAACGATTTGGCGAGCAGAATGCCAAGAGTGGTCAAGAGTGCGGCCGCCGCGGTCAGGTCCGCTGCCAAGCGGCTTTGTTTTTTCGTAAAAATAATAAGTGCGGCGGTCAGTCCGGCCAGCATGAGCAGCAGTATCATTTCGGCAGTCCAGGCCTTACCGAATGAAGTAAGGCTGAGCGTGTCCTTGATCCATGCCGGGTTCCAAGCTTGGCTCCACGGAACTCCGGCATCGCTCGCCGCCTGCTGCGGCAGGCTCAGCCCGATTCCGGCTGCAGCCAGGAGGAGAGATAGAATGAGAAGCTGTTTGCTTCGCTGCCACACCGGCGACTTTGCCAAAGCATAAGGATGATTCTGGAGTCGTCGGGCAGCAGATTCAGCATTGGAGCTGCGTTGCGGCAAGAGCAGCAAATGAAAGAGAAGCACGCCTATATATATGGCTAAGCCGCTATATTGGAGCCAGCGAAGAAGAAGGAGGCTAAGCTTGGGCCAATCCTGTCCTTGGCTACTGCCGGGTTGATTCGCATCCGCAGGATTGTGGGCGGCTGCTGCGGCATCCCCGATGATAAAAGGGAATGTTCCGGTAACCGTATGGCCATCGCTGGACAGCACTTTGTAATTTACGGTATAAATTCCGTCCGGCAGCTCAGGCTTCAGATCCGCGATTAATCTGGCCGAATTGGCGTCATCCATTCGGGATTCTCCTGCGGTGGCTTGCTGGCCGGATGAATCGGTGACTTGAATCGAGTGAAACGCCTGTTCGATCGGCTCGTTAAAGGTAATGCTGACCTGGGCGGGAGCTTCCTCGAGCACTTCGTTCTCTCCGGGAGAGGATGCTACAACATAGGCATGGGCGGATACGGATGCAGGAAGGGAGAACAGAAGGCAGTAGAGCGTGAGTGCAATTAGCGCCTTGGCTGCGTGCCGTTTTTTCAATGCAGGGATCACTCCTTTTTACTAAATTGCAATAACATATTTCACAATGCACTTCATTTTACAGCTATTTTTTTGGGGAGAATATGACCTTATCGGGCTATATTAGAGGACTAAAAACGGAAAAATTGACATTTTTGTGAAATTTTTTGGACGAGGGCCGTTATAACGGGTGAAGTAATGCCTAACTTATGAGGCTAAAGATTTAAAAATGACCCATAGTAAGATAAAATAATTACGATCTAATTTTGAAGGAGGATACGTAAAGTGGCATCGAACATCAAAGTGGGTATCGTAGGTTATGGGAATTTGGGACGCGGCGTGGAAAAGGCAATCAAGCAAAATCCGGATCTAGAGCTCCGCGCAATTTTTTCGAGAAGAAACCCGGATGAGGTAGCGGCAGCCAGCGGCGTCGTGCATATTTCCGAGTTGGAGAAGTATAAGGGCGATATCGACGTGTTGATTCTTTGTGGAGGTTCGGCCACGGATCTTCCACAGCAAGGGCCTGAGCTGGCCGCTATGTTCAATACGGTGGACAGCTTTGACACACATGCGAAAATTCCTGAGTATTTCGACAAAGTTAACGCATCGGCTTCTCAAGGGGGAAATGTGAGCGTGATCTCGACCGGCTGGGATCCAGGCTTGTTCTCTTTGAACCGCTTGCTTGGACAAGCTATTCTTCCTGAGGGCAACGAGTATACCTTCTGGGGCAAAGGCGTTAGCCAGGGCCACTCCGACGCGATTCGCCGCGTTGACGGTGTGAAGGGCGGCGTGCAGTATACGATTCCGGTGGAGTCCGCTGTAGACCGTGTGCGCAAAGGGGAAAACCCGGAGCTGTCCACGAGAGAGAAGCATGCGCGGGAATGCTATGTAGTTGCTGAAGAGAGTGCCGATCTCGCACGGATCGAACGTGAAATCAAGGAAATGCCGAACTATTTTGCGGATTATAATACGACGGTGCATTTCATCAGCGAAGAGGAGCTGAAGGCGAACCACTCCGCTATGCCGCACGGCGGCAACGTGCTGAGAAGCGGCCGCACGGGAGAGAACAACACGCAAATTATCGAATTCGGGTTGAAGCTCGACAGCAATCCCGAATTTACGGCAAGCGTGCTTGTAGCTTACGCGCGCGCAGCTTACAAGCTGTCCCAAGCTGGCGAGTCCGGGGCAAGAACGGTATTTGACATTCCGTTTGGCCTGCTGTCGCCTAAATCGCCGGAACAGCTTCGCAAAGAATTGCTGTAAGGCTATGCCTTTGTGGCCGCCTGGGAGAGTGGACCTCCCGGGCGGCTTTTTATTTGCTGGGGCTATGGCTATTGGTGCCAGCAGCCCTACGGTTGTAAGTAGAACGTGAAGGTGCGGGCGATTTCGGGTTGGAAGGGGGAGCGGAGGGGGCGGGCGGATTGGAGTAGGGATGAGTAGGGTGGAGTGGAGTAGGGTAGAGCGGAGTAGAGTGGAGCGGAGTAGGTGGATTGGAGTAGAGTAGAGTAGAGTAGAGTAGGGCAGAGTGGAATGGTTAACGGACCGTAGTTCCGCTATTTGTCCAAAAACACCGAAATTGTTGTGCTAACGGACCGTAGTTCCGCTATTGCCCCAATAAGCGACTGAAAAGAGGAGTTTAGGGGCAAATAACGCCTTCTGTGTCCGTAAGAATAAGAATGATCGAGTAAATCGCGAAATAGCGGACCTGATGTCCGTAAGCAACCTCCCCTTCGAAGTACCAGTGCGCGCCGCCCCAGCTACCTGTCCACGAAGTGCCATTGTGCGCCGTTCCAACTACCTACCTCTCGAAGTGCCATTGAGCGCCGTTCCAACTACCTACCTCTCGAAGTGCCATTGTGCGCCGTTCCAGCTACCTACCTCTCGAAGTGCCATTGAGCGCCGCCCCAGTTACCTATCCACGAAGTGCCATTGAGCGCCGTTCCAACTACCTACCTCTCGAAGTGCCATTGAGCGCCGTTCCAACTACCTCCCTCTCGAAGTACCAGTGCGCGCCGCCCCAGCTACCTACCTCTCGAAGTGCCATTGTTCGCCGTTCCAGCTACCTACCTCTCGAAGTGCCATTGTGCGCCACCCCGGCTACCCCCCCCCGTCGAAGCTGACTATATGCGCCGTTCCAGCAACTTTAACCTCACACCGACTCTTTGTAATAAACAATCTACGGCTCCTCATAGCGACACATTTTGCCAGGCGAGCTAACCCAGAGCTTCCATCTACAAACGGCGAACCTGGTCACCCACCTCTTACATTCACACATCCACACATTCACACATCCACACATCCACACATCCACAACTCCCAACCTCCCCATCCCCATCCCCACCTCATTTTCCACTCGCACAATCTCCGATGGCTCATTTTGGCGCGACCTAAATTGCCAGCGGAATACCCCGCAGACTTAGCAATTTAGCAAGCATTACCACAGTGGGAGGCGCCTAAGAAGGCTCAAATGTATGTGATTTTAGTTACAAAGTCTACGATCTATTATGACAATTCTGCGAACTCGGGTGCTCCGGACGTTCATTGTGAACAATTATCAAAATCGCTGAATTTGGCGTTTTTTGAGCGAATACGGCTGAATTTCGACTTTTGGGATGGGGAGGTGAGCAGTGTACAGGCACCCAAATGTAAATATATTACATAATTGCCTTTCTCTATGGTTTGTTTTTGTTTTTAACGAATCCTAACATTGTTCTTAGTTGTAATACTTAAGTTCACGTGACAATTTATCAACCTGTCTCACATCGTGTAACTTACTGCTTAGAAAGGGGTAACGGAATCTATGAAAAGAAGAGGGCTGCTGTTAATCGCATTTTCAGCGCTGCTTGTCTTCCTGTCCGGCTGCAATACTTTGAAGGTATTGGACCCGAAAGGACCTGTGGCCAAGACTCAATCCGACGTCATTATTTTCTCCATCATCACGATGGCGTTTATACTGCTCGTCGTTTATGTGCTTTACGTTTACATGCTGACCAAATATCGGGCTTCCAAAGCTGCTCCGGACTACGAGCCGCCGCATGACGAAGGAAAGACCTGGCTAGAAATTACCTGGACGGCATTCCCGTTAATTATCGTTATCATTCTTTCGGTGGTTACGATTCGCAGTACGAATGCGGTCGAGGCTGTACCTAAGGATTATCAAGATCAAAAACCGATGATTATTTACGCGGCTTCCTCCAACTGGAAATGGCACTTCAGCTATCCGGAAGAAGGAATCGAAACGGTAAACTACGTAAATATCCCAACCCATCGTCCTGTCGAGTTCCGCCTATATGCGTACGGACCGATTACAAGCTTCTGGGTGCCGCAGCTCGGCGGACAGAAATATGCGATGAGCGACATGGTTACGAAGCTGAACCTCGTTGCCGAGCATGAAGGTTCTTTTATGGGCAAGAATGCGAACTTCTCCGGCGAAGGCTTTGCTCACATGGAATTCGAGGTGCTGGCGATGAACCAGAAGGAATACGACAAATGGGTGGATGAAGTGAAAAGCACGGCTTCCGAATTGACACCGGACGAATTCCAAACCCTGCTGGACACGAAATTTGTCGGCAGAAAAACCTACTCCTCCACGCACCTGACGTTCTTACCGCCGCCTGAGGGTGAGCACGCTGGGCATAATCACGGCGACTCTGCCGCGAAATCCGAGCTTGATCAGTTCCAAATCGATCAACCCGGTGCAGAGAACAGCGGAGGCGGAGAGACGGAACACTCCGGGCACAATCATTAATCAGGCTGGAAGAGCAGGACGCTCGCAAGGCAACTAGAACTGGAAAGGAGTAAGCTAAATGAAATGGGACGAATTTTTCGTCACAGGCGAACCGATGATTTATGGCGCGATGGTCAGTATTGTTATTGTGTCTATCGCGATTGTTGTCGGGCTTACCTATTTTAAAAAATGGGGCTACCTGTGGCGTGAATGGTTAACAACCGTTGATCATAAAAAAATCGGTATTATGTATATCATTTCTGCACTCATCATGCTATTTCGGGGCGGCGTAGACGGCCTCTTGATGCGTGCGCAGCTTGCTGTCCCAGAGAACGGATTATTGGACAGCCAGCACTATAACGAAATATTTACGACGCACGGGGTCATCATGATCCTCTTCATGGCAATGCCGTTTATTATCGGCTTGATGAACGTCGTCGTCCCTCTGCAAATCGGGGCACGGGACGTAGCGTTCCCGCGCCTGAACGCTGTCAGCTTCTGGCTGTTCTTCGCCGGAGCGATGCTGTTCAACATTTCGTTCGTCATCGGCGGATCGCCGGATGCCGGATGGACGGCTTACTTCCCGCTGTCGAGCATTGAGTTCAGCCCGACGGTAGGCAATAACTATTACTCCATTGCACTGCAGATTTCCGGACTGGGTACGCTCATGACCGGGGTGAACTTCATCGTGACCATTCTCAAAATGCGCGCGCCTGGCATGACGCTGATGCGTATGCCGATGTTCACATGGTCGATTCTGGTTACTTCCGTCATCATCGTATTTGCGTTCCCGGTATTGACGATCGCGCTGCTGCTGATGATGCTGGACCGGCAGTTCGGCTCGCAGTTCTTCACCATGGCCAATGGCGGGATGGATATGCTCTGGGCCAACCTGTTCTGGGTATGGGGGCATCCAGAGGTATACATCGTTATTCTGCCCGCATTCGGTATCTTTAGTGAAGTTATATCAACATTTTCACGCAAAAATCTGTACGGTTACAAATCAATGGTGTTCAGTATGGTCATCATCTCGCTCCTGTCTTTTGTCGTGTGGGCTCACCACTTCTATACGATGGGACACGGCGCGATGGTTAACGGTGTCTTCTCTGTGACCACGATGGCGATTGCCATTCCGACCGGGATCAAAATCTTTAACTGGCTCTTTACGATGCATAAAGGACGCATCGAATTTACGACGCCAATGCTGTATGCTCTTGGCTTTATTCCGATCTTTACGATTGGCGGCGTGACCGGCGTTATGCTGGCCATGGCAAGTGCGGATTACCAGTACCACAACACGATGTTCCTAGTAGCCCACTTCCACTACGTATTGATTCCAGGAACAGTCTTTGGGGTTCTGGCGGGAATGTACTACTGGTTCCCGAAACTGTTCGGCTTCCGCCTGAACGACAAGCAAGGCAAACTGGCTTTCTGGATTATTGTAATAAGCTTCAACGTAACGTTCCTGCCGCTCTTCGCCCTTGGATTGAATGGGATGACGCGGCGGATGTACACTTACTCCGCAGAGACCGGATTCGGTCCGCTGAACCTGATCGCTTCGATCGGCTCGATCGGTCTGGCCATCGGCTTTGCGGTACTCGTCTACAACATTTATTGGAGCTTCCGCTATGCGCCTAGAGAGACGAGCGGCGATCCATGGAATGCACGGACCTTGGAGTGGAGCACGCCAAGCCCGATTCCTCACTACAACTTTGCGCGCATGCCTGACATTGAAGGCCGCGATGCATTCTGGTTTGCGAAGAAGTCCGGCAAACCTCTGTATACTGAGGAATACAGCGACATTCATATGCCTAACAACAGTGGCCAGCCGTTTATTCTGGGTGTGATCTTTATGATCTTCGGATTCTTCATGGTCTTTAACTGGTGGGTAGGGGCTGTGATTGGAGCCATAGGCATCTTCGTTATGATGATCATCAGATCCTTTGAACGCGATCACGGACATTATATTCCTGCGAAGGAAGTTGTGGCGACCGAACAACGATTGCGGGGTGAACAGGTATGAAAATAGATCATTCAGTACCGCTGGAATATAGTACGGAAGAGAACAAAAACCGCATCTTCGGCTTCTGGGTATTTCTCGGAGCAGAGATCGTCATGTTCTCCACGCTCTTCGCCGTATATTTCACCTTGTGGAACCGGACCGGCAACGGTCCTACGGCGAAAGAGATTTTTGAAATCGGACCGGTGCTTATCGAGACCTTCCTGCTTCTGACGAGCAGCTTCACGATCGGTCTGGCGATCAACAGTATGCGGCAAGGCTTGATGAAAGCGACATTAGGATTTTTTGCAGTCACTTTATTGCTTGGCCTCGGATTCCTGGGCGTCGAGATTTATGAATTCGTTACGTATGTAGGCGAAGGCGCGACACTGCAAACGAACGCGTTCATGTCCAGCTTATTCACGCTGCTGGGCCTCCACGGGGCGCACGTTACGCTTGGATTGGTGTGGGGCGGCGGATTGATGCTGCAAATGAAACGTGAAGGCTTCACGCCGGATACGGCGAACAAGTCGTTCATCTTCTCGCTGTACTGGCACTTCCTGGATGTCGTCTGGATTTTCATCTTCAGCTTTGTATACTTGAAAGGATTGATGTGACATGAAAAAACTGTTCCCGCTTCAACACGTCATGGGATATGTCTCTTCGCTGATCCTTTCGATCGTTGCACTGACCGTTCTGTTCTTCGATATGTCCTACGGGATGCAAATGACGGTTCTGCTCGTTTGTGCGATCATTCAAATGTCAGTTCAGCTGTTCGTCTTCATGCACATCGGCGAGACAGGTACGAAGACATCACTTTATACGAATATCGCGTACGCGCTGTTCGTAGGTCTGGTGACGATTTTCGGTACACTGTTTACGATGATCTGGGGATATCAATAAGCGAATAGGCAAGTTTGAGTTTAATAAAGAGCTAGATTTATATAGAAATGAGAATCACTCTGATCCAAAGGCGAAAGCCTGGGGTCAGGGTGATTTTTTTTGCAGCAAATCGTCGGGCGGATGCCCTTCTGGTGAAATAAGGGAATCTGCGGAGTATGGGTTAACTTTTATGAGTCTATGTCCGAAATATAGGTATGGATGGGTTACATTTACAAAAATAAGATTCGGAGGAAGAAGAGACTACATACGATGAAGTACTTAGATGAACAGATTCTTAGCATGAAACAGGAATTAATACATAAGCATGATGAGGCAAAAGCGAGCCAATCCCAATTAACAGATTCAGAGCAAGTAAGCTTAGTGGCGGACAAGAATATGGTGCTGCGCATCAAAGATGAGGTTATAACCTTCGCCCCTGTGACCGTACTGGATGGAAAAATCGAGGTGAAAATTCCAAAATCCTTTCATCTCATGCCCCTGGAGCAAGCTAAATTTAAATATCCTTCGGAGCATCGCCCGAAGGTTATTTACACTTCTTCTGAAGGGACCATCAATATGACCTTTAATCCGACAGACACGGCTTTGGATTTGGAGGAGCTTCCTGATTTTATGGAGCGAATGGCAGATGTGCTGCGATCTGTACAACCCATCCGCAATTGGATAGGGACGGAGTTGATCGTTAATCCATCCGGCCATTCTATAGGGTGTATTCGCTTTGTAACAGCAGGGGTGGACGGGAACCTATATAACGAAATGCTGCTGTTTATTCTGGAAGGATACGTGATCATCGGTGCTTTTAACTGTATGGAGTCCGATAGGGAAGCATGGCTGCCTGTAGCTAAAGTTATAGTCCAGTCGCTTAGAGGTGTCTCTGATTCCTCCGAGTTGCTGCACAAGGAAGGAGATGCTTCAAGATGAGTCTGGGATACGATAACATTCTAATTCAGCCATTTGAGAGAATTAACCTGGAACAGCTCACCTTAACGAAGAAAATAAATGAGCATACCCGGCTGTATTTTACAGGCGTGATTCCGGAAGATATGCGGGACAGCTGCGTAGAAACAACGCACAGCTATACGGTCATTGAAGTAAGCCAAAAGGATGAGGCAGGCGGCACCACACCATTATTCAGCGGGATTGCACTCTCAGTTGAGGTGAAAGTTGCACGTGATGTCTACTATTTGGAGGTAGAGGCTATCTCGCATACCTACCGAATGGACATCAAGCAGCGTACGCGCTCTTTTCAGAATATCAATATGACGATTCCTCAATTGCTGGAACAGATTCGCGAGGACTACGAGGGGCTTGATGTGATTGACGGGGCTACTGATGGGGCGAAGATCGGGCGTATTGCCATCCAGTACCAGGAGACGGATTGGGCTTTCTTAAGACGGTTGGCCTCCCGCTATCATACAAGCTTGATGCCCGCCGCCCGTTTTGATAGTCCGAAGTTTTATTTTGGCATTGAGGATATTCCTGCACATGTGGTGCTGGATCATAGCCGTTACACCGTACGCAAGCAAATGCTGCCTTTTCGTTATTTTCAGGAGAATGACCAGGCCAGGCTGACGGAGAACGACTTCATTTTTTATGAAGTGGAGACGGACGAGGTGCTGGATTTAGGAGCGCAGTTGAACTTTCAGGGGCACAGCCTATTTGTGATGGAAGCTTATACCGAAATGAGACAAGGCCAGTTGAGACACCAATATGTATTGGGATCTTACCAAGGCTTCCGGCAAAAAAGCTACTATCAGGAAAAACTAGCCGGCGCATCGTTAAGCGGCGTAGTTGTTGACGTGCGCCAGGATCAGGTGCGCATTCATTTGGACTGCGATGAGCAGCAGAAGGTAGATGAGGCATACTGGTTCAACTACTCTACGGCTTATAGTGCTGAGGGACATACGGGCTGGTATGTGATGCCTGAAATCGGCGATCCCGTTTCGCTATATTTTCCGGGCAGCCGAGAAGAAGATGGAATTGCGGGGAGTGCTGTCAGACGAAATACGCAAGGAAGCGCCCATAATAAAATTTTGGATCCTCAGAGGAAAATATGGCGAACCCCTCATGGCAAAGAAATTTGCCTGGGACCCGATGAACTGGTCATTACGGGGAAAGAAGGGGCTATTTATATCAAGCTGAACGATAAGGATGGCATACATATTGTAAGCAACAATGCCGTAAGCATCTCGGCGGGGGGAGATCTAAGCCTGACGGCTGGGACAACGATGTCACTCTCCGCAGGCAGCGAGCTGCGTATGGATTGCAACGGCAGTTCTATTGAACTTAGCGGTTCAGCCAAGATGAAGGGCAGCGAAGTGAAATCTAATTAGCATAAGCGTACCAGGTGGTGTAAACGAAATGGACAAGCCTTTGGAGGGTCCGGAGCAGCAGGTAAATTTTAATGAGGCAAGGCTCTCTAGTCGTAAAGATTGGGCGGAGATGTTTAAGGCTACGTTAGAACAACGTATTGAGGAATGTGTACAGAAATTTAGAGAATATTGCCGCGACATTCGTCAAAAGCAGGTTCAGGGACAAAAAGGCAGCATAAGCTACATCACTTACTCTATGCTGCGAACATCGTGGCTGGAGCAGCATCCGGTCTATTTAGTCGAGGCCGCCGATGAGTATTGGGTATTTGATGCGAACCCCATTCAATTTGAGTGGGAGATAAGCTGGGCCTTCTCCTATTGGAGTGATCTACAGCAGCAGCGTCAGGCTGAAGCCGTGGAGCAGCCTTCAGAGGTCGGAATAGAGCAGATCATGCTGGACGCGGCGGCAGAACTCCATGCATTTATGGTAAATATGCTTCGTCTGGCGATGAAGCGAGCGGTGCGTACTCCCGAGTTCCAAGCGCTGGATCGTGCAGAGACATTTGAGATTCGGGCCGGAGAGTATTTGGATCAAAGCGTCTCCGTATACAAAGAAGATCGCCGGAAGCGGGATGTTCAAGAGGTTAAAGCATGGCTGGAATTAAAGGAAGCGCAGCAGTACGGCTATGAAGCCTTGACGGAGCTTGACCTATCGGAGGGGGACTACAGCCGCTTGGATTTTCGCTATACGGCTTTCCGCAGCATGCAGATGGAGAATAGCCGTTTGCAGTATTGCGTGTTGGTGGGTACTGATTGGCAGGATAGCTTGCTTCAACGGGCTGACTTTACCTTCAGCCTGATCTATGGAGCTGATTTTAGCGGCTGCTCCCTAAGGAATGCTCTGTTGGACAGGGTAATGGGCAGCGTAAGCGATTCAGATTCATGGCTGGAGTGGGAGCCATTAGGATTTAGCGGGGTGAATTTTACGGGGGCGGATCTGCAGGGAGCTTCTTTTAGAGCAGCTCAGCTTCAAGGTGCGGTATTCCGGGATACCCTGCTGCAGCAGGCTTCATTTATCAATGCGGATCTAGCGGCGGCTTGCTTCGAGAATGCCGATCTGACAGGTGCCAGTTTTGCTGGAGCAGATCTGACAGACGTGTCTTTTGATGGCGCGCGGTTGAGTGGAACTGATTTTACAGGCGCCAATTTGCGGGGTGTGAATATGACGGAGGAACAGCTCCGTGAAGTTAGGAGGCAACTTACGTGAGATATTATCGGCTAAGAATGGATGACCGGCCCAAGCATCGGATTGAACCAGTGCCGCTGTCCTCATTATCCATGAAGAGCGGCATGCAGATGACTCTTGCTCAAGAGGAAGATGCGCCTTTGTTTTTAGCAATACAGCTTCATTCGCAATCCGTGTTTCCAGACTTTCTGGAATATCCCGTGCCGCTGGTATCCAATCGCATGAAGGCGTTATTGGAGAAATACAGGCCTGGCATGGAATGGAGAGCAGCCATACTTACAGATTTTAAGGTAGCCAGGCAAGAGGTGTACTGGGTGCTTCGCCCTCCTAAGGAGGAATGCTTGTCTGATAGCACCGAACGGTATCCCGATCGTACATTGAAGCATTTGGTACTGCAGCACGGGAAGGCCATGTCTCCTATTTTCCAAATAGCGGGTTTGATGGAGCCTTACATTTTTATCAATCTGGCGTTGGCAGAGAGCCTGCTGCGTCGTCCATTTATAGGGATTAGACTTGAAAGAGTAGAGACGGAAAGCAAGGAGGGAACAGGTTCATGAAGGAAGCAAAGGTAGAGCATGAGCAGGTGCAGCCAGGAGGGGGCGGGGCCAAAAGCTATGTCGTAGCCGGTGCGATTTTGAGCTGCAGCTATGGCACTCAGCCTACCCGGTTAAAGCGTCCTTTCAGCCATGGGGTATACGTCAAAAATAAAGCCATGATGAATATCGCAGATTACGTGCCCGGAGAGAACATTCCGTCCTTTGGCAACTGCTTCAGCCCTCATAATCCTGCTGTGCAGACCAGTGAAATGGTTGATATTTACGGGGTGAAGAAGGCTCCGTGCGTCCCTGTTCTTACGATGCCATGGCTGAATGGGAAAAGCGATATGTTGATCGAGGGCCAGCCGGCTCTGACGCAGGACTGCACGCACCACTGCTTATATTGCGGACATATTCGCATAGAAGATGACGGCCAGGAGCTGGACTAACGGGACGGCAAGAGCCGTGACCGAATCAGGAGGGAGGAAGTACGACCTTGGGTTTACATATAGAGGGGATCGGTTATGAAAGCATACGTTTAGACGCTCCCTTTCAGCCGCAGCATATTCAGCAGTTACATATTCATAGAGCGATCAATGAACACGCATATTTACAGATGACCGGCATTCTTCCCGAAGAACAAGGGGCTGCATGGATCGGGCAAACGATGGATCAGGAACCCATCGTTATTCGCCAGCTGGACGAGCAGGGGCAAGTGGTAAGGAGGTTATTCCACGGGATGACCACCCGTCTGTCAATACACTGTATAAGGGGAGTCTATACTTTTGAGCTGGAGGCTGCCTCGCATTCCTATCAATTGGATCTGAAATTAAAGAATCGTTCTTATCAAGAACCGCAGCGCACTTATGATGATTTGGTCACGGCACTGGTGCGGAAGTATAAGTACGGGGATGCGATTGATACCGTCACGGACGGCGCCAAACTGGAAACTTTCCTGCTGCAATATCAGGAGACGGATTGGGCGTTTTTAAAGCGCCTTGCCTCCCGATTCGGATCGGTGCTCGTGCCTGAAGTGACGGCAGCATCGCCCAAGATCTTTTTTGGGCTGCCGACAGGCAAAATGCATAAGCTGGAACGGGATGTATTCTACCGGGTGCGGAAAACGTTTCATGAGCTGTCTGCCGGGAATCCGGGGGAGCGGTCTGGTTCGTACGTCACTTATACGATTGAAAGCTTGGAGTACTATGCCTTAGGGGATGTGATTGAACTCCCCATTGGACAAGGTAAAGAACTTATCGTGGTTCGGGCCGTGACACGTTTAGAAGATGGAATGCTGCGTACGCGATATGATCTTCAACCCGAACAGGAAATTCGCTATGCGCGGGTTGAGAATGAGCAGATTACAGGGGTTTCACTACTAGGAAAGGTGCTGCATATAGAACAGGATCGTGTACAGCTTCAACTCAAGATTGACCCCGAGCAGCATCCTGCCGCCTGCTGGTTTCCCGTAGCCACCCGTTATGTGGCGGAAGCCCACAGCGGGTGGTATAATATGCCGGAAATCGGGGATCAGGTGGAGCTGTATCTGCCCACAAACCGTGAGCAAGACGCCTATGTCACCGATGCATTACGTCAACAGCGTACGCATGGACAACCTGACGGCAAGGTCTGGCAGCATGCGAAGGGGAGTGTTGTAGAGCTGTCCGGGCAAGAGCTGTCGCTGGACTCTTCAGGGAAGCTGTCAATTACGCTTCATGAGACTAACGGCGTTACCATCAGCAGTCCGGGGAATGTGCAAATTCAAGGCGGCGACATTAAGCTGGAGGCAGGGAAGGGACTATCACTACAAGCCGGCACAGCGCTGTATCTCAAAGGCGGAGCCAGCAGCATGGTGCTGGATGGTGAAACAGACCTCAAAGCTCCGGTGATCGAGCAGGAAGGGACGATGAAAGCCCCGGTCTTTGTCACCGAACTGCCGCCTGTCCCAGAGCCTGAGCTAATCAGCGTACAGGAATATGAGGCAGCCCAATCATCTGCCGCATCCCATACTTCATCGGGTAGTGGAAATTCTCCTACAGCCAAAATTACGAGTCCGGCTGCTGAAGCCGCGGCCAATAGCATGCTGGCTACAGAGTCGAAGCTGGTGGGTTCGATTCCAGCGATGGCGGGAATTTTAATAGGTGCGCTAGGGGGGCCTGTGAATAAGGCAGTAGGTGTGGCGCTGCTGGCAACGGCGGGAGTTCCTGTGCGAAGTGATGGGAAGGCGCGTGATGTGCCTGCTAATAACCCTTTTCATCCGCTAAAGCAACTAGCAGGCCTGCTCCTACAGGGACTGATCGACCAGCGAATGTACGAAGAAGAAAGACAGGCTTACTACACCCAGTGGATCTTAGGCAAGATGGTAACGAGTGCTCGCCAGATGCTGTATTCGTCCAGCCCATTAGATCTTGTTTACAACGTGTTGAGAGAATCGAACAACATGTTCCAAGCCTACCGCGAGGTTCCTGAGGATGTGAGGAGGCGCTGGGAACCTCCTAGGTATTTTCCTGAGGAATATGTGGACACCCATCGGTTAACCTAGAAGTACAAACAGAGCTGAATTGGTCCGATGAATTAACTAAGGATGTGGCGCAGCGAATTGCAGAGAAACAGGACTATAACTTGATTGTAAAAGAAATGAAACGGAAGTATGGAGTAGATGTACTCGGTGGCGTAGCTATTATTTACACGTGCTACAATGCCGAAAGAGACGGGGTTACTTTAAATGAACTTTTCTGGGGGAACCCGATAGATATTCCGACAGTAAAAGGCGGCGGCTTCATAGGCCCTAGCTTGGGTTTAAAAAAGCCTGGGCTTAACAATATGAATACGGAGATGCCTAAGGAGACTCCAAAACCTCCGAATCCGCCGAATACGAGCAATAAAAATCCTGTGTTTGGGGCAGATTGGAATGAGTTTTTACAGTCTAAATACGGGAAAAATGCAGTTGAGTGGGTAAGTAAAGGACGAGAAGAATTACGCACGAAAGTTAAGACCAATGTAGAGCAAAGCGCAGCTGTAAGAGAAGCGTCCAACTTCGATGTGCATTTGAAAAAAGAGAAGGAAATTCTTGAAAGGATCAAGAATAAGGGGACGCCAAAAGCTAAGTATACTACGAATAATTTACCAAAGGATCCTAAAGAATTAATTAATAACGGCTGGAAAGATACAACGCCAGAAGGAATGGCGAAGAATACTAGCTCGCGAGAATATATTGACCCTGTTACAGGAATGAAAGTTAGGTTTGACCCTGGGAAACCAGGAGCAAATGGTTTTGAGGGTAAAGATCATTATCATATTCACAACCCAAATAGTACAGGGAAAAATGATTATTACCTTGATGTTAATGGTAATCCGGTAGCAAAAGGCTCGAAAGCATCTCACATTATACCTTAGATTAGGAGAGAAAAATGAAACCATCAGAATTTATTAAAGTGTATAACCTTTTTGATAGTCTTGTAGAGGATTTAGAGTATAATGAAGTCGAGAAGCAGTTAAGGATGACTTTAGAATTGTGTCAGTGGAAGCAATCTTTCTATGTTGAAACTGAGCCAGAAATGCAACTTGGAATATTAATTTTCTCCGATGTGACATTCTACAAAACTGAACCTCATTTATTTAATTTGGACAGTAGTGAGATACTAGAGGTTGATGTACTCCCATTTGATGGAGAAGGTGAGCATATTAAAATAGTTCTTAATGGTTTGGACGATGTAATTGTACTAAACATCCAATCTAACGAGATTGAATGGAGAGAAATAAAAACTGCGGATGGACAATAGTTAGGAGTTTGCAGTACGAAATGAGATCGTAGGTGATTGAGGTAGCCATTTTATATTTATTCATGTGACATACTAGTGTTGCAAAAACTCAATAAAAGCTTATTTCTACCTGTTTATAGGTGGGAATGAGCTTTTTTTGGTTATAGTGATGTTTCGATCGAACTTATCCGGCAAAGTATCTATTACTGTTCATGAAACTAACAGCGCAACCATCAGCAGTCCGGGGAATGTGCAAATTCAAGGCGGCGACGTTAAGCTAGAGGCAGGGAAGGGACTATCGCTACAAGCCGGCACAGCGCTGTATCTCAAAGGCGGAGCCAGCAGCATGGTTCTGGATGGTGAAACAGACCTCAAAGCTCCGGTGATCGAGCAGGAAGGGACGGTGAAAGCCCCGGTCTTTGTCACCGACCTGCCGCCTGTCCCAGAGCCTGAGCTAATCAGCGTACAGGAATATGAGGCAGCCCAATCATCTGCCGCATCCCATACTTCATCGGGTAGTGGAAATTCTCCTACAGCCAAAATTACGAGCCCGGCTGCTGAAGCCGCGGCCAATAGCATGCTGGCTACAGAGTCGAAGCTCGTGGGTTCGATTCCAGCGATGGCGGGAATTTTAATAGGTGCGCTAGGGGGCCTGTGAATAAGGCAGTAGGTGTGGCGCTGCTGGCAACGGCGGGAGTTCCTGTGCGAAGTGATGGGAAGGCGCGTGATGTGCCTGCTAATAACCCTTTTCATCCGCTAAAGCAACTAGCAGGCCTGCTCCTACAGGGACTGATCGACCAGCGAATGTACGAAGAAGAAAGACAGGCTTACTACACCCAGTGGATCTTAGGCAAGATGGTAACGAGTGCTCGCCAGATGCTGTATTCGTCCAGCCCATTAGATCTTGTTTACAACGTGTTGAGAGAATCGAACAACATGTTCCAAGCCTACCGCGAGGTTCCTGAGGATGTGAGGAGGCGCTGGGAACCTCCTAGGTATTTTCCTAAGGAGTATGTAGACACCCATCGATTAACCTTAGAAGTACAAACAGAGCTGAATTGGTCCGATGAATTAACTAAGGATGTGGCGCAGCGAATTGCAGAGAAGCAGGATTATAACTTGATTGTAAAAGAAATGAAACGGAAGTATGGAGTAGATGTACTCGGTGGCGTAGCTATTATTTACACGTGCTACAATGCCGAAAGAGACGGAGTTACTTTAAATGAACTTTTCTGGGGGAACCCGATAGATGTTCCGACAGTAAGAGGCGGCGGCTTTATAAGCCCTAGCTTGGGTTTAAAAAAGCCTGGGCTTAACAATATGAAAACGGAGATGCCTAAGGAGACTCCAAAACCTCCGAATCCGTCGAATACGAGCAATAAAAATCCTGTGTTTGGGGCAGATTGGAATAACTACTACAAGAACAAATATGGAAAAGATGCAGTTGAGTGGGTAAGTAAAGGACGAGAAGAATTACGCACGAAAGTTAAGACCAATGTAGAGCAAAGCGCAGCTGTAAGAGAAGCGTCCAACTTCGATGTGCATTTGAAAAAAGAGAAGGAAATTCTTGAAAGGATCAAGAATAAGGGGACGGGGGTCTTAACGAAAATAACAGACTGAATATTGGTGCGGGTGATAATCCTCGGTCAGGTTATAGAAATGGGGATATTGATCCGAGAGCAGATGGTATTGAATTTATGGACGCGAACAACTTATCTAGGATTAGAACTGGTTCACAAGCAGAGGTGATTTGCCAAAATCCGTTTGGTTATAGCCCACTCGAAAGTGATATTCCGAGAGTAATTAAGCCGGGAGGCTTACTAAAGATAGTCGGAGGAGAAAAAAATCCTTACTTCAAAAAGATATACAAAATGAATGATGACGAACTTTCAAAATTCGGATTTGAGCTAGTAAGCAAGGGTAAGGCTTCAGATGAGTTAATGTTTGGTATACAGAAAACAACAGATGGGAAAGCATTCGGTGAAAATGTCTTGAGTAAGCAGCAAGAAATAATACTAAGGAGGCTGGAATAATTGTTACTAGATATCTCAAAAGAAAAATTTGAATTAATTTACTTAGGTGAATCTCACCTAAGATTTGATTATTCTGCAATGACTTCTAATAGGTTAGAGTTAGATATTTGGGGAATAACACTTCCCATCAGTGTGTATGGTCTAGAAGCTTATGGATTAACTGAAAGTACTAGGCCATTCAATGATGATGTTTATGTTTCGGGTTTTACAAAAATAATATTCAATGATGTTATTGGCTGCAATATAGAAATCGAATTGTTTAGTTACGACTATAATCCAAATAACTTATGTTGGCCGGATAAGACCTTAATGAAACTAAATAAAACTTGGGGAGAGGAAAACTTAAAGGATAGTAATAATATTTATGAATTAGAGGGTACTCTTACATCTCCATACGGTAGATGTGAATTATCTGTGGCAACTTGCTCAAGTGTAAGTATCGAGTTGAATAATGCTGATTTTGTTCCTGTGAGAGAATATATACTTAATACAAAAAAGTATGGATTTAATCAAGATTTCATTAGAACTTAGTCCGCAAAACATTACACTTTATTAGTGATTTATAGTTGCGAGCTAGCTTTGTAACCCCATTTATGGATATTTAAGAAACTTTTTAAATTGTCTTAGGCAGCTAGGAGATGACTTCAGAATTCATCAGGAGTCATCTTTTTTAATGTTCACTGATTGCGTTCTGAATTATAGTAGTTGAGGTACTTATTAACCCGTAGACTCAGATCATGAATAGATATACATCCCCAGTAGTTTCCATTGCGAGACATCGACTGTTTAAACCAGATTTAGCGATGAGGAGACGGGTTCTATGGTGTGTACAGTGCATACCTTGGTAATAAGAATGGAAGATTGCATTGGGATGAATATTGCCGTCCAATCGTTTGAGTAAGCGAGCTAATGTCTGTTCAACAATTGATAACTCAAGCGTTGAAGAGAGATAGTTCGCCAAAATCTGCTTCGTAGCTCCATCCTTCACATAAGAGAGATGCGCCCACTACCCCCTACTATAGCTCATGTATGTGATATCTGTAAGGAAGACATTTTCTGGTTCTCCTAGATCGAACATGCACTCCAGCAGATCAGGACAAGTACGACGTTCCTGCGATTATGAAGGAGAAAAGGGATGGACTGATTATTCTAATCATGGCTAACAAGAATCATAGTGCTCCATATTGGCATGAGGTACAATGGAATGAGAAATATCCAATAGGTGGGTATAAAATTGACCATCGTATGGATACAAAGCCACCTTTTAAGTGAGGCGCAAAACGGTATGTTGAAATTTCGATATTTAGATGCAAACAGCAATAGTGGCTTTATTATCAATTTGCTGGAAATTATTAACGAAAAATGGAGTAACATATATTGGGGAGTGGGTGATATTGAGATAATTCCCAGATATAAAGGTGATTATCCTGGTTATGGACAAAATAAATCTATCGAAGTAGCTTTTGATTTTGGAAACAAAGTTGAACGGGAAAAAATTGCTTATTTGACACTGTCGCAGTTCATGGAAGTACTGGATGATACTCAAACAATAAGAAACGCTGTTCTTATTTGCTTTCCGAACGACGTCCCATTTGATTATAATCTTCGTCCAAGGGTTGAGGCAAAGGATCATAATAAAATACAGCATGAGTTAGCACAATTAGAGATTAGGATCTTAGATGGCGATTTATTTTGTATTTTGGCCAAAGAGAATGAGGTTATATTATTGTTAGAGGAACAGATGCAGGAATTTATCCTGACTTAATCATTGATAAATAACTTGAAACCTTGATCGACTCTATGTCTTTCAGGGTTTCTCTTTTGATTGATAAGGAGTTATAAAATGGTGAATATTAAAAACAGTGAAATAATTGAAGATACACTTAATGGATCTTGGGTATACGAAAGAATTATCAAGTTTGAATATAAGGTTGAGGATGATTTAGAAGACAATTATTTCGGGACATTGGATTTGACCTTTCAAGTAACTCTTCTAAAAACAAAAGAACCATTTAAAGTGAAGTTTAGGTATCATACCGTTGATGACTTAACGATACGAAAGGCAACTACAATTCCATTGTCAAGGGATCTAATAGTTCATGATTTGAAGGAACAAGGCCTGGTAAGTACTCAGCGTTATCATGTACATGATGATAGTGGATATGGTGAAAATGATGGCTTTCAATTTATTGAGTTTTATTGCACTTCCATTGAAGTGATTTCAGTAGAAGAATATTATAAGTAGTGAGGATCTCTATATTTACAACTTGGTAAAAATATTAATAAAGCCTATTCCAACTCAGTACCTGAGGGGGATAAGCCTTTTTATTAGAAAAAAGGATCCTGTAGCGAGACTGGAACGAGTATTTACAAACTAATATGAAAAAATGCAGCTGAATGGGCTAGTAAGAGGGAAGATGAATTACGAACGAAGGTTAGGAGTAATGCAGAGCAAAACGCCGCTGCAAGAGAAGCGTCGAAGTGCAATGATCGGAGTGAGCATACACTTTTGAGTTAAAGGCTGCTTTACATTCAATACATCTTTACATACCCCGCAGGGGTATAATATAATAATTCTTAAGGAAAGGAGTGATAGCCGTATGACAGAACCTAGGGAAACGGAGCATCATTGTGCGGATCCCTCAGCAGATTCGTCCGCAGATGAGAGACGCAGTCATCATTCCGATGAGCTGAAGAGCAATCTGAACCGGCGTCTTAACCGGATTGAAGGGCAAATTCGGGGAATTAAGGGGATGATCGACAAGGATACGTACTGCGACGACGTTCTCAACCAAATTGCGGCTGTACAGTCGGCTCTGAACAGTGTTGGCAGGCTGCTGCTTGAAGGCCATATGAAGAGCTGCGTCATTGAACGCATCCAGGCCGGGGAGACCGAAGTGGTGGAAGAGCTCCTGGTTACGGTGAATAAGCTGATGAAATAATGGCTGGAATGAATGCTAATCATATAACCGGATGAATTAGAGGAGGAATGGAAATGCAAACAGTTACCTTAAACGTAGAAGGAATGTCCTGCAATCACTGCGTGAACTCCATCGAGGGCGCGGTATCCAAGCTTGGAGCGAGCGCCAAGGTCGATTTGTCGGCCAAAAACGTCACGGTCAGCTATGACGAGGGCAAGCTTAGTGTAGAGACGATCAAGGAAGCGATCGAAGATCAGGGCTACGACGTGGTATAACGCAATACAGAGCTGTCCGGGAGTACAAGAAATCTTGTGATCCGGGCAGCTTTTTTATGAAAATCAGATATTCCATCAGCTAATCCAAGTGTTAGTCGCCTCAATCACTTTCCAGGCCCCGTCCTTCAATTCCAGCTGGATGGCTATGCCGACGGCCCCGTTACCGGATCGGTACTTCATGCCTTCAATGACGGCTCCGTGCTCGCTGATTTCCACCTTATCGATTTGGAGCAGCACGCCGCTCAGTACCATCCCGTTAACGGTAAAATCGTCGCCCTCGCTTTCCTTCAACTGCTCGAAAGTCGCGTCCCTAACCGGGGCGGCAAACCTGCTGCTGATGTATTCCTCGATATACTGCTTATCTTCCTCTGTTAATTGCGTCAGTACGCTGAAATCTATCGCAATGTATTTCAAGTCCTCATTCAAGGCTTCGTCGATCGGCATCATCGCTTCAAAAACCAGGCCGTACAGTTGCCCCGCGCTCCCATCGGCTTCGGGATTCGAAGTTGTGTCCTGATCATTCTCAGTCTCCCCAGGTTCCCCGGCTTCCGCTTCGAGGTACCCAGCAGCATCTGCTTCATTCTCGCCATCGGCTCCGGCACTGACAGGTTCAGGGCGCTGCTCAAAGGCGGCGGGCTGTGGAACGCCTGGCTCGCTGTTAAGCTCCTTTGTATTTTTACAGCCTGCAATGAGCAGGAATATCGCAATGACGCAGGCAACAAGCAGCACAAAACGCATAGTACGCATGGTATGACCCCTCCCATCTAATTAAACGGTAGCAGGGTCACAATAGTTGCCTCGGGTTGGGATGTTTTAGCAAAATATGATAGGGATTATACATTAGGACAAAATAGACTCGATGATCTCCGCCAACTGGGCAAGACTGCGCTCCATGTCATCCAGGGAAGCAAAGGCATATGACAGGCGGATATGCTGGTTCGCGTCCCGGTCGTACAGATGGCCGGGATTAATGAGAATGTTCCGGCGCAGCGCCTGGTCGAACAGGGTTCTCGCGGGAAGCGGGGCATGCAGCTTGAGCCAGACATAAAAGCCGCCAGCAGGCACTTTCCAGCTTGCGATACCAGCGAAATGCCTGTCTAGGCTGTTCAGCATGACGGCACGGCGCTCCCTCAGCCGTTCACGAATCCGCTCCATATGCTGCTCGTACATTCCGCTGCCCAGCCACTCGGCGGCTGCCTGCTGGGACAATGTGCTGGAGCCGTAGTCGCTTTGCATCTTGATGTCGGCGAGCCGCTCCAGTACGGGCTGAGGACCGGCGATCCAGCCGATGCGCAGGCCGGGGCTGACCGTCTTGGACAAGCTGCCCAGATAAAGGACGTTCCCGCTGGCATCCCTGGCTTTAAGCGGGCGGGGAGGGGGAGCGTCCAGCCATAAGTCGCGATATACGTCGTCTTCGATCACCGGCAGGCCCCCGGCTTCGGTAACCTCCATCAGCTGCCCGCGGCGTGCCTCGCTCATTATTGTACCCGACGGGTTATGGAAGGTTGGGATCGTATACAGCAATGAAGCGTTGTACTGCCTGGCGTAAGCGCCGACCAAATCGGCCCGCAGGCCGTTCTCGTCCATCGGGACGCCGCGCAGCTTCATGCCCGCGGATTGAAACACAGGAACGGAGTACAGGTAGGAGGGACGTTCTACAAGCACGGCCGAACCCGGCTCGAGCAATCCGACGGAGATGAGCTGCAGCGCCTGCAGCGCCCCGGAGACGATAAGCACGGAAGCGGGAGAGGCCGCGATGCCGAGCTTCTGGAGCCGGGCTGCAAGCAGAACGCGAAGCCGCAGGTCTCCCATCGGCTCCCCATATCCAAGTGGGGGAGTCCGATCTGCCACGCGGCGCAGTACATTGCTCATCTCCAGGTGCGGAAGCAGCTCGGGCGACAGTTCTCCCGTGCCGAGCCGGATCACACCGGGATGGAACTCGGCGCGGTTGATCTCCTGGACGGCGGGCAGGTTGGGCCGATGGATGCCGGATTTGACATAGTCGTTCCAATTTGTCGGCGGCGTAGCAGCGAGCGCACCCCACGTATGGTTGACTACCCGAGTTCCGCCGCCTTTGCAGCCCTCCAGCATCCCGGCGGCCGTGAGCTCGTCCAAGGCAGTCACAACCGTGCTGCGATTCACCTTGAAGGCCTCGGCCAATTTGCGCTGCGAAGGGATGCGGGTGCCTACCGGCCACTCACCGCCGACGATTTTGTCCCGGATATACTGTGTGATTTGCATATGCAGCGGGGTAGCCGATTGACGGCTGGGCTGCCAGTGGGATTGCTCCATAACCATCCTCCAACGTCGCGATGTGCAGGTGCGCAGTGGCACCATGCCAAGTTTCATTTAATCCTATTATATAATTTGGTTGGTTTGCTATCCATCCAAATGGCTGGAGCCAAACCCGTCTCTTACTGCTTACAATGAGAACAGCAACTTTTGCAGAAAACGGAGGAATCATTGTATGTGGGAAGCGACGATATATGGCCTGGTCCTGGCATTTGGACTGATACTGCCGCTTGGCGTGCAGAATGTATTCGTATTTAACCAGGGAGCGGGGCACCGCAAGTTTCGCCACGCCCTGCCTGCGGTCATAACGGCGGCTTTATGTGATACGCTATTGATTATGCTTGCGGTTGCCGGGGTCTCCCTGATCGTTCTAACGATATCCTGGCTGAAAATATTGCTGTTCATTGTTGGCGCATTGTTCATGCTGTACATGGGCTGGTCGATTTGGCGGAGCCGTCCGGATTTGCCAGCGGCTGGTGAAGCCAGCCTCCCGGCGGGTAAACAAATTGTATTCGCGCTTTCCGTGTCGCTGCTCAATCCCCATGCTATCATGGATACGATCGGCGTAATCGGCACGAGCTCGCTTCGCTTCGAGGGACTGGATAAAGCATTGTTTGCCGGCGCAGCCGTCGCGGTATCGTGGGTCTGGTTTCTGGGGCTGTGCTGGATGGGACGCCTGATTGGCGGCATGGATCCAAGCAGGAGACTGCTGCGTCATATCAATAAGCTGTCGGCGCTCATCGTCTGGGCCATGGCAGGGTATATTGTGATTCAGTTATTTTGAGTAGAAAGCATGAATGCATTGAAAGGAGAGAGAACCAAGCGATGAATAACGAAAATATTACCGATGCGATGGAGTCTATGAACGAAACGATGGCCTTGCTGCTTAACCACCGCTCCATCCGTAAATTTACGGATCAGGCGTTGACGCGGGAGCAGGTCGAAACGATCATTGCTGCCGGACAAGCGGCTTCGTCCTCCAGCAATGTTCAAGCTTACAGCGTGATCGCCGTGACCGAGGAGCCGCTTAAAGCAGAGCTGGCCCGGCTTAGCGGCAATCAAGCGTACGTGTACAGCTGTCCCGTGTTTTTGGTGTGGTGTGCCGATTTGTCGAGATTGAAGATGGCGGCGCAGCAACACCGGGCTGGTCAGGAAACTTACGAAGGCTCTATGGAAAATCTGATCGTAGCGACCGTAGATACCGCATTGGCGGCCCAGAACGCCGCAGTTGCCGCTGAGTCACTGGGCCTTGGCATTGTGTATATCGGCGGCATCCGCAATCAAATCGCCGAGGTCGCCAGCCTGCTAGGTTTGCCAGAGCTCGTCTATCCTGTGTTCGGGATGTGCGTCGGCTACCCGGACCAACAGCCCGTGCTTCGTCCAAGGCTGCCGCAGCAGGCGGTTCTGCATTGGAACGGCTATGACGCGTCCGGTTCGGAGAAGCATGTCGAACGGTATGACGAGATCATGTCGGCGTATTTGCGCGAAAGAACCGGGGGAGCCAAAGACACACCGTGGTCGGAGCTGATGGCGGATAAGCTCGCACAGCCTTCGCGAATGCATATGGCTTCCTTTTTACGTGAACGGGGGTTTGGCACGAAGTAAAGAAACTCTTCAACTACGCCTATATACCGTAAAAACGCTTCGTATTCTCGCGCAGCCGGCAGCGCGCCTCCTCTGGGGCGATGCCTTGAATGGCGGCCCAAGCTTCGGCGACCTTCAGCACCATGGCCGGCTGGGTAAGCTGCCCTGCAAACGGCCCTTCGAAAGGCCAGGGGCCATCCGTCTCCGCCATCACCTGATCGAGGGGATAGCTACGGGCGAGCTCCATGATTTCTGGTTCATAGAGCAGATCCGGAGTAAATGAAATGTAATAGCCGCGATCGGCCATTTTTCGCACCGTATGCTTTGCGCCCTTGAACCAGTGGAAGTGAGCCTTGCGAATGCGGTAGCGCTCCAATAGATCGCACGCGAGCTCGGCATCCTCGTACACGGCATGAAGCACGACGGGTTTGCCATGTTGCCCGGCAAAGCTAAGGAACCGCTCCAGCAGCTGTACATATGCGTGCAGGTCGAGGGAGCGGCCTTCCTTGGCCATCTGACGGCGAAGATAGTAAGGCAGGCCAATTTCTCCTACGGCGATTATGCGGGGGGCCTTGCGCTCCATCCAGGACAACAGCCGGCTGACTTCCTCCTCATTTGGGAGGGGGTTCTCCGGATGATAGCCGAAGGCTGGATGGATGATTCCCGGGTACCGCTCGGCAAGAGCCAGGTTAGCCATTGAGGACTCCAGATTTGTGGATACGCACACAAGCCCCTCGATACCGCTGAATTGCATATTTTTCACAATACGCTTGATATCGGCATCGCTATACTGGTCCAGGTGGATATGGGCATCAATCATGCTCTGTGAATTCCCTCCCCATTCGTTGGTATGACTTCGTTAACCTCATTATATCTGTTCACCCAATAAACCACAGCATCGCCTCAATCGATTAAGTCCCGTTAAAGTGCTTGTGGAGGGCGTCGAGCGGCGGGAGGGGTTGAGTTTTGCCATGGCAGCTGCGCCGTACTTGCGCAAGGATATCTGTTTGGCCGCCCCGGAAAGCCGTGAAGTGGTGCAGATGGTGAAATGACCCTGCCGTATTTTTACAGTTCATTTGCTTTTTTCCTGAGATCAGGATATAATTAAAAATGGTCGATTCAAGTGAGGCATACCTGAAATTCACCCTTTGAAAAGAGTGTCACCTTGTGAGATGGAGCTTTTTTCAATGTGTGAATTTTTTTTGTAAAAATGAACATGTTAATATTTTTAGAGGTATCCTCATGGAAACTGGAACAGTAAAATGGTTTAACGCTGAGAAAGGCTTCGGCTTTATCGAAGTGGAAGGCGGAAACGACGTATTCGTACACTTTAGCGCGATTACAGGCGAAGGCTTCAAAACGCTGGACGAAGGCCAACAAGTTCAATTTAACGTTGTTCAAGGCAACCGCGGACCACAAGCCGAAAACGTAGTCAAACTTTAATGCAGGCTCAGCTGCTCTTAACGAACTCCGTTAAGGGCAGTTCTGTTAAAGATGTTGATCGTGGTTTGTCTATAGTGAAATTACGTCCAAGGAGGATGAACATGAATTACCGTAAAAAAACGTTAGAAGAAATTCCTGAGGAGAACACGCCGGTCTGGTCTTGTACGAGCGAGAGCTGCAACGGATGGATGAGGGATAATTTTGCGTTTGATTACACTCCGGCATGTCCTCTGTGTTCTTCGGAAATGGAGAAGGGGATGCGCATGCTTCCCCAATTGGTGAACACAACTTGGATCAGAAGTCGCTGCCTAAAGGCGTAAGAATCGAATAGCTAGTCACTGATCGACAAGCAAAAGCAGTTGCAGCTCCAAACAACGGAGCGCAGCTGCTTTTTTGCATACTATAGAGGGCTGAGGAGCGAGATGGTTAGATCGCTGGTGGCGGTCATTGAGACTCTGGTTTTGCTAGGTAAATGTATTTTATACAGCTAGTTAAGGCTGTTTGTTAAAAAAACCATGCGTTAAATGTAAAACATGCAGTTAGTTTGCCTAAATAGAGCCAATTCGCCGAAAAACCTTGAAACTAAATGCAGGTTTTGCAGTTAGTTCCCTCCAACACGCCCAAATCGGATGAACTAACTGCATGAAATGCACCTATTTACCTTGGCATGAACACATCTAGTTACCCTGGTGTGAAATGCATCAGTCACCTGATCTTGCCCAACTAGTTACCCGTGCCTAACCATCTGCTTACCCCAGCTGATTGTAGCTTTTCCAATACAAAATAGCGAGTTGTGTCCGGTCGCGAACCTGCAGCTTGGCGAGAATGTCGGTAATGTAGTTTTTGACGGTGCCCTCGCTAAGGAACAGTTTTTGGGCAATCTCCTTGTTGGACATGCCGTCCGCAATCAGGGCTACGACATTTTGCTCGGCTGGGGTTAGTCCTGCTGCCCGCAATTTGCTCTGTACGGAGTCGGCTGGCGCGGCGGAACCCGAGCTGGAAGAAGCTGAACCGGAAGAAGCCCCGCCGGAAGAAGCCCCGCCGGAAGAAGCCCCATCGGAAGTAGCCGAACCGGAAAAAGAAGCCCCGTCAGAGGAAGCCCTGCCGGAAGAAGCCCGACCCGGAAGCTGCTCGGACCGTCCTGCCGCATCGCCAGCACTTTGTTCAGCCCCAGCCCCAGCCCCAGCTTTGTGCGCATCAGCCCGGAGCATTCCGGTCAGCTTGCGGGCAATGTCCGGATGGATGAGCATGCTGCCGCTATGTACAGTTTTGATCCCCTCGATAATCCGGCTGGGCGGGATATTTTTGAGCAGATACCCGCTGGCACCGCTTTGCAAGGCTTCGATAATGAACTCATCATCATCGAAAGTGGTCAGGATGAGCACCGAGGTCTGCGGAAAAAGCGCCTTGATCCGCTTCGTTCCCTCCACGCCATCGCATTCCGGCATCCGGATATCCATGAGCACCACGTCCGGCACAGGCATCCCGCCGCTCTCCAGCTGATTTACGGCCTCCAGGCCATGACACGCCGTGCCAACGACTTCAATTTGGGGATCCATGCCTATTAGCAGGGATAAGCTCTCCCGAATGAATGGATCGTCGTCCACGATTAATACGGATAAATGCACTCCTGCAGCTGCGTTTGCGTTCGTTGTTGTGTTTGTCATGGCAGCCTATTCACACTCCCGATTATAAAATATCTCCTTGATGCGTCACGGGAAGCCGGGTCGTTACGGTAAAGCAAGGCTCTACCTCGACCTCCAGCCTTCCTCCCGCGACCTGGCATCGTTCCCGCATTCCCGACATCCCTAAGCCAGCCGTTCTGCTGTTATTCCAGTGGGGCGGCGGCACCTTCCCGTCATTGCTGACGGCCATGCGGACCTCGTCGTCCCCGTAGGCCAGCCGGATTTCGACTGCGCCGGGCTGACCGTGCTTTAACGCATTGGTCAGGGCCTCCCGCGCATTTTTATACAGAATGATCTCCAGGCTTGGATATAACGGGTAAGGCTGTCCCTCTACGGACAGCGTCGTCCGGATGCCGTTCTCCCGGCCGATTTCCTCCAGCATCAGGCTCAGCGCCTGAATTCCCGTCGTCTCGGAAGGCGGCTTCAGTCGGCGCACCGTGGCACGCAGCTGGTCGAGACCGGCAGAGAGCTGATCGCGAATTTGCCCAAGCAGGGCCATTCCTTTGTCAGGATCAGCAGGTACGACATGCAGTGCGGCTTCCATCATCATTTTCACACGGATCAGGCGGTGCCCCAGATCATCGTGAAGCTCCCTGGAAATTCGCGTCCGCTCCTCGGCCTGGGCCGCGCCTTCCACCTGCTTGCTGAACAGCATTAAACGGCGATGGGTCTCATTGAGCTCGTAATGCCGTCTGCGGAGGTCATCGTATTTTTGCTGGAGCTCGTCCTGCTTGGTCTTGAACAACTGGAGATAGGCGAGAATGCCTGCCAGCAACGATAGAAACAGCAGCACGCCGAACCTCCAGAACAGCGGCTCGGACAGCATTGTGAAGAAGATTGCGCCGGAATGAAGCCCAAACAGACTGATTCGCACGAACCTGCCGGGCATGGACGAATAGACGAACACCGGTGCCAGAGCCGACAGGCTGGCCAGTCCGCCGTAAATGTAGCAAAGCCATACTGAATAGGCGATGAGCATAAGGCACCAAGCCGTTAAATGGATGCTCTCCTTCGCGAAGCGTCCCAGTACGGCCAACGCGAACAAGGCCAGCATATGGATGACGTACCGGTCATAAGGAGGGTTTGGCAGCAGGAAAATATGTAAAAATCCCGGGAGCAGAATCATCCCGTACAGAAAAGGAAGAAGCGAAGGCTTCTTCATCGTTCTCAACCCTTTTCATCGAAATAAGATGCAATTATTATAGCATTCCTCTGAGAGTTCGGGTGCGGCAAATGGTGACTTTCGTCATTTTATATTGGTGACCATCGATACCTTACGCGGGAAGCGAGGCCTGATACAATGACTACAGAGTCAAAGATGCGTGGGAGGGCGAAAGCAGGATGGCATTCGTAGAAGTAAACAATGTCGTAAAAAGATACGGAGACAAATTGTCCGTCGATCACTTGAATATGACCATTGAAGCCGGGGAAATATTCGGGCTCCTCGGCCCAAACGGAGCAGGGAAGAGCACGACCATGAACATGATCGTCGGGCTACTGCCGATGGATCAAGGCAGCATTACAGTCGACGGGATCCCTGTCAAGGACCGGCCGCTCGATGTAAAGCGCAGAATCGGGCTCGTTCCCCAGGACCTGGCTTTATATGAAAATATGTCTGCGGTGGACAATGTAACGTTTTTTGGCCGATTGTACGGCCTGCGGGGAGGGGAGCTGAAGGAGCGGGTGAAGGAAGCGCTGCGGTTTGTCGGTCTGGAGGAGCGGGCCATGCAGCTGCCGCATACGTTCTCCGGAGGGATGAAACGGAGGCTCAATATCGCCTGCTCGATCGTGCACCGCCCGAAGCTGATCATTATGGATGAGCCAACTGTGGGGATCGATCCCCAGTCACGGAATCATATTCTGGAATCGGTGCGTGAATTGAACCGCATGGGTTCGACAGTAATCTATACGAGCCATTACATGGAGGAGGTCGCCTCCTTATGCGATAGGGTAGCGATTGTCGATCAAGGCCATGTCATTGCCTGCGGGACGGAGCAGGAGCTCCGGGAACGGGTCGCCGGCGAGGAGAAAATCGTTATGACGGCCTCTGGTCTAGGGGAGGCGGTATTGTCCGAGCTGAAGCAGCACCCGCGGATCACCCGCATTTTGGAAAATGAGAATGGTCTGGAGCTGTACACGTCTTCTTCACAGAACGAGCTGCAGGATATTCTGTACATTTGCGCCAAGCATGACGCCGTGATTCATTCTGTAGTATGCGAGCAGCCGACGCTAGAGACGCTGTTCCTCAATCTGACCGGGCGTACGCTGCGGGATTAGGGCTAGGGGGATACGCTGTGAAGCTATGGACAATCGCCTGGTTCGAGCTGCGGATGCTTACGCGGACGCGCGCCGTATTACTGAACTTATTTTTGCTGCCGATGGTGCTTATATTCATTCTGGGCAACGCCCTCTCCAGCAACTTTAAAGACGAGGCAGAAGCTTCGGTTGAGCAGGCCAGGGTTTTGATCGTCGAGCCGAATACCGGGGGAGCTGTACAAGGAGAGCTTGAGGTGGGATTAGGGCTTCGCGAGTTTTTGAACAGCCCGGAAATTAAACAAAGAATGCGGATTGAAAAGACCGTGAGCCGCGAAGAAGCGGTTGAAGCCTTGACCCGGGGCGAAGCAGATTTCGGCGTCATCATTCCATCTGATTTCGAGGAGCGGGTAACAGGGGAAGGAAGCGCAGTGGGAGCTCATTCCCGGAAAAGACAGCATGAAAAATTACGTCGCCCAGATGATCTTCCATGCCTATTTGGATGAGGTCAACCGGATGCAGGCAGCGATCATCGCCTTGGGCCCGCAGGGCATTGGCGAGGCCATGGGAACGATGAGCGGGCTGGAGGCGACGTATGTTGAGACCGCCTCGTTGAATGTAGGGGGCGAGACGTATTCCGCTTTTCAATACTACGCTGCCGCGATGCTGATCATGTTCCTCCTGTACTCGGGACTGTCGGCAAGCATCAGCTTATCCGAAGAGAAGCGCAAGAAGACGCTGTACCGTTTAAATTCGATGCCCGTAAGCACACTGGAGATATTTATGGGGAAAATCGCCGGGAACAGCCTGGTCGCTTTTTTACAGGCCGCCGTCATTATTTGCGGAACGTCATGGTTCTACGGTGTGGACTGGGGCCGTCATCTGTGGATGCTGGCGCTGACCTGTCTGCTCGTAGTGATCGCCTCTATGATGCTGGCCGTGATCCTTACCTTGTTAACCAAATCATCCGCGGCTGCCCGTTCGGCCGTCGTGACAGTCATCGTCGTCATGACTTTTCTGAGCGGGGGTTCCAGCCGATGCCGATGGAGATCATTCAACGGATGGGCGAATTTACGGTGAACCACTGGGCAATGCAGGCCATACTGCGTTTGATGCTCGGGGCGGATCCGGGCGAAGTGATGCATTACTTGATGATGCTGGGCTTATTCTGCGGCCTGCTGCTTGCCGCCGGCATCGTTTCATATCGGAAGGTGGGTTATCATGAGTAGCTTGACGATTGCCTGGAATGTCATAAGACGAACGATCGGCACCAAAAAAGGGCTGCTCGGCTACATCCTGCTGCCGTGCGTCGTTATCTCTCTCGTCATCGCCCTGCTGGGGCAGGAAGAAATGACGCTGTCGCAAATCGCGTACGTGGATCGGGATCAGGGGTTGGCCAGCGCGTTCCTGCTGGAGGAGCTGGCTGACAAGCCCGGCTATGCCTTAAAGAAATATGAGGATGATGCGGCGATGAAGGATGCGCTGCTGTCCAAACAAGCCGCAATAGGCTTTGCCATCCCGGCCGGGTTCACCGAAGGAGTCCGCTCCGGACGCGTCCCTAAGCTCCAGGTATATGATTTGGCAACAAGCGAGGCGACCTTTACCCTTAGAATCAACCTGGATGGGCTTATACGGGGGATGGCGGCTTCCGCAGGGATGGTTAGGACAGCGGCCGGCGAGGGCGGACAGGACAGCGCAGCGCTGGCCGATGTGTTCCGGGAGACGGGAAAACACCGCGTAACCGCCATCGATCAGGAACTTCGGCTCTACCCGAAGGAGGGGCTTAGCACGGTCACCGGCTTTACGCTGTTGTTCCTGATGAGCTTAATCAGCAGCTCGGTGACGCAAATTGTGGAGGACCGCAGCAAGCGGACGATGGCCCGTATATATAGCGCACCGGTCAGAGCGTGGGAGATCGCTGCGGGCAACTTCCTTGGCAGCTTCTTTGTCGGCCTGATCCAGATTGCGGTCGTATTGATGCTCAGCCGCTGGGTGCTGCGATATGATGCCGGCATCCCGCTGCATTTGCACTTTATCGTAATGGCTGCGTTTATGCTCGTAGCGATGGGCATCGCAAGTGCGGCCGCCGGATTGATTCGCAATCCGCAGAACGCCGGGATGCTGAACAATCTGATCATTACCCCGACCTGCATGATCGGGGGCTGCTTCTGGCCGATTTCCTTCATGCCGGAATATATGCAGAAGGCAGCTAATTTCGTGCCGCAGAAGTGGACGATCGAGGCCATCGAGCTGCTCTCCTCGGGAAGCAGTCTGAAGGAAGTCGTTACTCCGCTGCTCATCCTGGTGCTCATGGCGTTCGTGCTGCTGATCATCGGTTCGGCGATCCTTCGCCCCAGTGAGGGGCAGGCAAGGGCATAAGGACGAGGGTGTATATTACAGCAACACAAAAACAGGTTATCCCGTTGACGATCGGCGTCATCCGGATAACCTGTTTGCCGTTCAAGGACGCGGCAGAGAAAATGTAGTGGAAAAAGATTGCATCCCTATATAAAATTTAATATGTTGGAAAGAAGCGTGGGTCGGTCAACCCGCATGAAGCTGTCCTGTGATGCGGCGGTATTCCTTAAGCATGAACAGCCGCCAGCGGAGAATCATTCCGTAGGCCAGCAGGAAAAATACGGAGCCCGTCTGAAGCACGGAGATATATTGCTCTACGACTTCATGCAGGACGAGTCTCAGCGCAAGCAAGCCGATCAGGATATAGGCAAAGCCGCGGGTACGTTTGGCGTATACCTCGCCGTCGATCAGTTCGAATTGTGTGCTGCGATTCAGCGGGTAAGAGAAGAATAACCAACCTACGGCAAAGGCGACGGCGCCCCAAAGAATTGGGATATGAAATTCAGGAACGATGAACATCCCGAAGCCGGTAGTCATGCCTAGCGGCGGAATAATGATCTTCTTGACCGTTACGGGCCTGCGGCTGGCTTTTAACCGGATAAACAGCGCGAGTGCAGCCATAACGATGGCTCCGACGGTTACAAAAACCTGCATATAAGAAGGAATGGTGATATTCATAGAATGTCCCTTTCTTGAACATGTGTAGTTGGCGAGACCATTATAACATAAATCACATACGGAAAATAAAAATGAGCCCAAGGCTCGCGAAATCATCAGCGCGCCCGTGTTTCAAGGATATGACGGAAAGGGGAAAGGAATATGAACAGCGAGTTTACAGTTGCCCTGCATTGCCTTCTTTTTTTGCATATGAATGCCCATTGCATTGCCAACAGCGAGAAAATTGCGGCGAGCGTGGCTACGCATCCTGCCCGGGTCCGCAAGGTGCTGAGCCTGCTAAAGAAGCAAGGGTATGTGTCGACAAAAGAAGGAGTGGGCGGCGGCTACTTGCTCAGCGCCGATTTGAACGCCATCAGCCTTGGCGACTTGTACCGCCTGTTCGCGAGAGGCACCCTTCAGCCAGGCTGGTGCTCGGGCAGCCAGGAATCGCCCTGCCAGGTATCCTCGAAGATGCGTGAGGTCATGGACCGGATTTTTGCCGGAGGTGAGGATCAGCTTGAGCGGTATTTTGATGAAATCAAAGTATCCCGGGTGAAGGGATTGCTTCAGGAGCTGCGGGCTGAGGCAGGTTCGTAAATCAACCAACCAATAGGGGGAGAAAGTCTATGAGTATCTTTAAGCCAGAGGAACAGTATTTCTATGTTGGGGGCTACTCTTCTGGAGAAGAAGCTGGGATTCATCTTTGCAGCTTAAATACGGACAGCGGAGAGCTTCGTCTAATTCACGGCACCTCAGACATCGAGAACCCGTCTTTTCTTATCGTCGCGGATAAACAACATGCAGGGCGTCAGGCGGCTGCATACGTCATGCAGAAACATGAAAGCGATACCGCGGAAGATTCGGCCAACCCTGTTAGCCAGGCAGCTGAGGAAGCGGCGGGAACAATGCGGCTATATGCCGCTTTGGAATGCGAGGACGGCAAGGTCGCTGCCTATGGCATTAATCCGCAGGACGGCAAGCTGAATCTGCTTGAAACGGCGCGTACGGAGGGTTCAAGCCCGTGTCATTTGTCGCTGTCTCCTTCCGGGCATCTGCTTGTCGCCAATTATTCCAGCGGCCATGTCAACAGCTTTGAATTGGATGGGGAGGGGAGCTTAGCCCAAATGGCGGCGGCTGTTCAGCATGTTGGCAGCGGCTTTCGCCAGGATCGCCAGGAGGCAGCTCATGCCCACAGCGTACTCCCATCCAAGGATGGCAAATATGCCTTCGTCTCCGACCTGGGTCTGGACCAGATCGTCGTGTACAGAGTGGAAGACGGCAAGCTCGTTACGCACCGTGAGGTGGCGCTGCCACCTGGAGCGGGGCCAAGGCATTTCATTATCCATCCGTCCGATACGTTCGCTTACGGTATCAATGAGCTGAACAACACAGTGACCGTGTTTGCGTATAACCCAACCCATGGTATTTTGGAAATTATTCAGCATATAAGCACTTTGCCCGAGGACTTTGCCGAAGAGAGCTATGCGGCGGACATTCATCTGTCGCCGGATGGCAAATATGTATACGCATCGAACCGTGGCCATGACAGTATCGTCCGCTTCAAGCTGGACGCTTCGACCGGACAGCTCAGCGCCCCGGAGTGGACTAGTGTTGGCGGAAAGTGGCCGCGCAACTTTGCTGTCCTGGACGACTATGTGCTCGTGGCGAACCAGTTTAGCAACAGCATCACCTTGCTCGGCCGCGACCGGGCCACCGGCAGCCTTTCGCCTGCCGACAGCGTGCTGGAGGTGAAAGAGCCTTCCTGTATCGCGATTGTTCCGCGGTAGCACACTGATCTGTGGCTTGGCTTGGGTAAAGGTGTCTGTGAAGTGAGATGTAAGTTTGGTAGCAGGCAGCAGTAGCGGACTAGCGGGTAGTGGCTTAGTTAGTAGTAAGTAGTGAGTTAGTTGGTGTTGCAAATAGAGAGTTGGTTGGTGTGCGAGCAGTGGTTAGCTATGCAGTGGCTGGGCATATGCGAACCTAACGGACACAGGGGGCGCTATTTGCGAAATAACGGGAAATTTAGAGGGCTAACGGACCTGTGTTCCGCTATTGCTCCCAAAAGCATGTTTTAGGCAGTCCATTTGGCCAAATAACGGAACCAGGGTCCGTAAGCACCTGTGAAAGAGGTCTATTTCAACAAATAGCGGATCTCCTGTCCGTTAGGAAGCAGCCAATTCCGAGGGCTGAGGCATCAATCCCGCCGAGCCCACCCGTCTCATCCCCCCTCAGTCATTAGTCCCACTAGACTCATCAGCACATCGAGGACATCGAGCACATCGAGCACATCGATCATATCGAGCACATCAGCAGATCGACCATATCGAGCACACCAAACCCACCAAACCCACCAAACCCACCAAACCCACCAAACCCACCAAACCCACCAGCCCCACCAGCCCCAACGTTTCCATCAAACCCACCAGTCTCTGAACCCCACGAAGCTACACCCCCACTTCCCCGTTGAAGAATTAAGGACAAGACCGGCCGGCCTTGTCCTTTTTTTTGCGTACCTAAATTAGCCAATGCCCCCAAAATGTGCTCCACAAGGGAATATAAGCTTCTCTTATAGTTTTTTAATACATTTCCAATAAAAGTGTTTGACAAGAAAACCCAGCGCATATAGAATACAATCATAGCATACTAAACAGGTAGGAATAATAAATAAAATAAAGTTCTCACCGTACGGACGGAGGAACGCTCTACTTGCCTTGGCAGACACGGTAGCAGTTCGGTCTGACCGTAGGGATAGGGCGTTTCTCTTTCTATTTTGCTAGGCAGTTGGCATGAGAAGCAGTTGAGGCACATCGAGCATGTCCGCAGAAATAATGACAGGTTTCTTAAAGAGAGATGGGGAGAGTGAGTAGTTATGAAAAAGGTGTTGAAGCAAGGGTTGATTGCAGGTCTCGTATTGGCGGTATCGCTGGTTGCCGCGGCTTGCGGAAATTCGGGAAGCGGGGCCAAAGAGGTCAACTTGCTAAACGTATCCTACGATCCGACCCGGGAGCTGTATACCGAGTTCAACAAAGCATTTGCTGCTCATTGGGAGAAGGAGAAGGGCGAGAAGGTATCGATCAAGCAGTCGCATGGCGGATCAGGCAAGCAGGGCCGGGCGGTGATCGACGGTCTTGATGCGGATGTGGTTACGTTAGCTCTTGGTTATGACATCGACGCGATCCAGCAGGCCGGATTAATCAATGAAGGCTGGCAGCAGAAATACGAGCATAACAGCTCGCCATATACGTCGACGATCGTGTTCCTCGTTCGCAAGGGCAATCCGAAAGGCATCAAGGATTGGGATGATCTGGTCACGGACGGAATCGAGGTCATTACGCCTAACCCGCAAACCTCCGGCGGAGCGCGCTGGAATTACCTTGCGGCATGGGGCTATGCCCTGCACCAGAACAACAATGACGAGGCCAAAGCTCAAGAGTTTGTAAAGAAGCTGTATGAGCATGTTCCGGTACTGGACAGCGGTGCCCGCGGAGCAACCACGACATTTGTGGAGCGCGGACTCGGGGATGTGCTGCTGGCTTGGGAGAATGAGGCTTGGCTGTCCGTAGAGGAGCTTGGCCCGGATAAGTTCGACATCGTCTACCCGTCAGAAAGTATTTTGGCTGAACCGCCTGTAGCGGTAGTTGATAAAAATGCCGATAAAAAAGGCACCCGCGAAGTGGCCGAGGCATATTTGCAGTACCTGTATTCGGAGGAAGGCCAGACGATTGCAGCGGAGAATTATTACCGTCCTACGCTGGATAGTGTAAAGAGCAAATACAAAGATGCTTTCCCCGAGATCAAGCTGTTTACAATAGATGATGAATTTGGCGGATGGGCTGAGGCACAACAGAAGCATTTTAGCGACGGCGGCATATTCACGCAAATTTATGCGCCGAAATAAACCGACCGCACAAACGGAGGGGCATTCCTGCGGTGATCGAGCGGGATGCAACGGATGGAAAGGATGAACCTGCATGCACAGTAGCACTTCAAAGCGCGGGGTGCTTCCCGGCTTCGGGATCACGATGGGTTACAGCGTACTATATATCAGTTTGGTCGTATTGATTCCGTTATCTGCGCTGCTGCTGAACTCTACGGGTCTAACCTGGGAGAAGTTCTGGGATGTTGCGACAGATTCGCGCGTACTTGCTTCATATAAAGTCAGCTTTCTCACCGCGGCAGCGGCTGGACTGATTGATACCGTACTCGGTCTGCTGATCGCGTGGGTGCTTGTTCGATACGAATTTCCCGGCAAAGGATTGTTCGATGCGATGATTGATCTTCCTTTTGCTCTGCCTACTGCGGTTGCTGGAGTATCGCTGACGGCGATTTATTCGGCGAACGGCTGGATCGGCTCCTTGTTTGAACCCTTGGGGATCAGAATCGCCTTTACCCCGATCGGCATCACCCTGGCGCTGATGTTCATAGGGATTCCCTTTGTCGTCAGAACCGTTCAACCGGTGCTTCAGGAGCTGGATGCCGAGGTTGAGGAGGCGGCCTCCACGTTAGGCGCCAGCCGGTTCCGTACGTTCCGCTCCGTCGTTCTGCCGGAGCTGATTCCGCCGCTGATGACAGGGTTTGCCTTGGCTTTCGCCCGGGGGATCGGGGAGTATGGCTCAGTCGTCTTCATTTCCGGCAACATGCCGATGAAGACCGAGATTGCCCCGCTGCTCATCATGTCGAAGCTGGAGCAGTTCGATTACGCGGGGGCTACAGCCGTGGCTCTCATGCTCCTGATCATTTCTTTTGTACTGCTGCTGCTCATCAACTCTTTGCAGCGTAGAGTACGCAAGACGGCAAAATAGCAGGGGCATAACCGCCCGCCGCCAATGTCTCATCGCTTTTACTGCCCAAGACGTAATGCTCATGATACGGGTCATGTAAGGGACGTATGCTGATATTAGCCGGTAAGGCATGTGAAACAGGAAATATCGATTTGATGATCAAGCGATGAACCAATCCGGTAATGAAACAATCCAGTGATGAAGCAATCCAACGATTTGGCATTCAAGCGATCATCAAGCATCCAGTATTAGTATTCGGGGAGGTATCAGGAAATGGCTGGCTCTGTACCGCTATCTGCCAAGAAACCATCCACGGTCAGGCAGCGCAAAGTGAATGAATCAAGCGCTGTGAAGTGGATTCTGATCGGGGCGGCAGTTTTGGTGCTGCTGTGGCTTATCGTTCTGCCATTGGTTGTCGTTCTTAGTGAAGCCCTGAAGAAGGGCTGGGAAGTATATATTGAGGCCATCCGGGACCCGGATGCGCTGTCGGCCTTGAAGCTCACGCTTCTGGTTGCTGTTATCACGGTGCCGCTGAATACGATTTTTGGCGTCGCCGCGGCCTGGGCCGTGACGAAGTTCAAATTCCGCGGGAAGCAGCTGCTCGTCACGCTGATCGATTTGCCTTTTGCTGTATCTCCGGTAATCGGCGGTTTGATCTACGTTCTGGTCTACGGTGCCAACGGCTGGTTTGGCCCATGGCTCGAGGAGCATAATTTGAAGGTTATTTTCGCGCTGCCGGGAATCATTTTGGCCACCTTATTCGTGACCTTTCCCTTCGTTGCCCGCGAGCTTATCCCGTTAATGGAGGATCAAGGACAGCAGGAGGAAGAGGCGGCGGTTATGCTGGGGGCACGGGGCTTCAAAATCTTCTGGAAAGTAACGCTGCCGAACATCAAATGGGGTCTGCTGTACGGCATCATTTTGTGTAATGCAAGAGCGATGGGGGAATTTGGCGCCGTATCCGTCGTCTCCGGGCATATCCGGGGCGAGACCAACACGCTTCCCCTGCATGTGGAAATTTTGTATAACGAGTATCAGTTCTCGGCGTCGTTTGCCGTAGCTTCCTTGCTGCTGTTATTGGCGCTCGTGACCCTAATATTCAAAAGCTGGTTCACACGAAAAAGTCAGCATTAATGTTGTTTTTCATGAAACGAAATATTCACAGGCTGAATTGCCGAGGAGAGGGAGGCAGTAAGTATGGCAAAACCATTGAAGGTTGACGATGTATGGTTGGATCGGATTGCAGGATTGTTAGACGAGATGGAATTCGGGTCGCTCAACATTGTCGTCCATGAAGGACAGATTGTCCAGGTGGAGCGTACAGAGCGTAAACGGTACGAAATGGGAACCTCCGGCGCAGCCAAGTCCTCCGGGAGCCAGCGTAACGCGGCCCGGCCCTTGCGTCAGTCAGGAACTAGATAAATAAATTATAGCGATATGAAAAAGAGACAACCCCGATTCCGGTGGCTTCGAGGTCGGCAGACCTCGGAGGACAGCAGATATCGGGGTTATTTGCGCCTGCGTTCGCGAAACGGATGCATCATTCCGGCAGAGAGTTTTTGGAGGACTTCGCTGCGGAATCCGTCTCAAGGCCGGGCAAATCCGTAATTTGCTCCTGGAGCAGGGCTAGTTCGTCCTCTTCGAAATAATGGCCCACGAAGGGGCGCGACTTGCGCGGCTTGCTGCGGCTAAAACGAAATCCAAACAGGAATAGCAGCAGCTGAAGTGCAAGAACATACGGTGCCCAGGCTAAACTTATGAAATGGAGCATAGCAGCCAAACCGATCGCCACGGCTAGCCAGCGCTGCAGCAAAGAACTGGACGTCTCCCTGCGTCCGCCTCGGAGAAATGGATATACCACGATCAGCGAGAACAGGCAGGAGAGGAAGCGAGACCAGATATACAGCACGGCCCAGCGTTCTTCTTGCATCTGGCTGGCCTGGTCCAGCGAGCCCAGGAACCACAGGATCAAGATAAAGAGGCCTACGGTAAATGCGAACGGCAGCGCATGCTGAATCTGCTGCCAGACCGCCCAGCCCCAGCCCGGCTTCTCGGCGCGGCCCAGCAGCGCGCTGCGCTCGTCCATCAGGCGTTCGGTCTCGCGCTCAATCGTTCTAAGCAGCAGCGAGAGGCGCGTGCTGTCGCGTTCCTCCATCATATAAGCCGCGATTTGTGCGAGTAAATCTTCGGTGACATAGGGTGCGGCTTTACAGGCCAGCAGCTTATCGACCAGCGCGGCATGCTCGGCTGATGACAGTTCGCGAGGGCTGCCCGCTTCCCGGAGGAGCGCTCCCGTGGCTGCGGTGTACAGCTCCAAGCTGCGGTGCAAGCGGTCAAGCCGAACATTAATCCGGTAGGCTGTTCTTCGCTTGGAAGCGCCATATTGCCACGCAAATATGACGACCGCCGGGGCAATAATTATGGCTGCCGGGGTATACAATTGAAGCCACGCGATCCAATCCCAGAGAAACACCCGTACCACCCTTTCGATATTCCTCATTCCACTATTGCATACGTCAGGTGCGTTTTTCAAGCGCCAGAGTTGGAAAACGACGATTCGCAATTTTTTGCAAATCAAGATCCTCCTAAAGTGGGTATATAGAGAGCACTACCTTACTTTTGGGGGGATTTACATGGTTATTGGAAAAATCGCGCTGAAAATATTTATCGGCTTCGTCGGGCTGTGGGTACTGACACGCCTGCTCGGGAAAAAGGAAATTTCCCAGCTTACGCCGTTCGATTTTGTTTCATCCGTCATGCTGAGCGACCTGGTCGGGGAGACGGTATATGACGAAGACATTAAATATTCGGAATTGATCTTTGCGTTGTTTTTATGGGGAGTACTGTCCTTCGTATTTGAAAAAATATCGCAGAAGGTGAAGCGGGCCCGCGGCTTTCTGGACGGGAAGCCGTCCATCATCATCCGCGACGGCAAGGTGGATCTCCGGCATATGCGTCAAAACGGACTGGACTTCGATCAGCTGCGCATGCTGCTTAGACAGCATGAAGTCTTCTTCATAAGCGAGGTCGCTTATGCTATATTTGAACCTAACGGAACGCTTAGCGTGATGAAGAGGCCGCAGGAGGAAGCAATCAAGCGTAAGGACCTCGGCTTGGACACCTTCAATGAGAAGGCGTGCCTGTCTTACTGTCTGGTAGAGAACGGCGTGGTCGACCGCACAAGCTTGCAAATGATCGGCAAAGACGAAGCCTGGCTGCAGCGGCTGCTGGAGAAGAGCGGTTATGAGCGGCTGGAGGACGTGGCCTATGCGGAGTGGAAGGAAGACGAGGACCTTTACGTGGTGCCGCAGCAGCGGAACAGAAGGGAGAATTAGAGTGGAGCGGGAGCAAGTTCGTGTAGTAAGGGAGATTCCGGATGCTGGAGATTATGCGGCCCTAAGAAGACAAGTGGGTCTAAGCCCGCGGAGCGAGCAGGGAATCAGGGTCGGCTTGGGCAACTCTCTTTTTGCGGTATGTTTGTATGCTGAAAATGAGCTCATCGGCATGGGAAGAGTTGTAGGCGATGGGGGCTGTTTTCTGCAAATCGTGGATATCGCCGTGCGTCCGGATTATCAGGGGCAAGGGCTTGGAAGGCTCGTCATGGACGAGATCATGGCCTATCTGGCTAGAGAGGCGCCGCCGGAAGCCTATGTCAGCCTCATCGCCGATCAGCCGGCAGATAGGCTGTATTTGAAATATGGCTTCCAGTACACGGCCCCGGCGTCTCTCGGGATGTATTTAAGGATTACACAATAGCGCAGCATGAGCTGAGCTTTGCTGCATGATCCCCTGAACTGATAAATAAAGGAGATGTCTGTTTGACTGCCACTGTCATTGAAATTTTGTTGATTGCCATCCTGGCCGGAATTGTAGGCTCCATTCTTGGTCTTGGTGGTGGAATCGTCGTTACTCCGGCACTGACACTGCTGTTCGGCGTGGAAATTAACCATGCGATTGGAGCCAGTCTGATTTCGGTTATCGCGACTTCCAGCGGCTCGGCCGTAGCTTACATAAGAGACCGAATCACGAATGTGAGGGTAGGCATGTTCCTGGAAATTGCCACGACGGTAGGGGCGATTACGGGAGCGTTCCTCGCGGCGTTAATTGCACCGAATTTCTTGTATTACATTTTTGCCCTGCTGCTATTGTATTCGGCTTATGCGATGGTGAAGAAGGGCAAGGAGGAAATCCCCGTGAACGTCCCGCAGCATCCCGTGGCAGAGAAGCTGGGGCTTGGCGGAGAGTACTATGATAAAGCGCTTGGCAAAAATATTACCTATAACGTGGATCGGGTGTACGAAGGTTTTGGCGTCATGTACGGCGCCGGCGTAGTATCCGGACTGCTCGGCATCGGCAGCGGAAGCTTCAAGGTGATGGCGATGGACGTTTTTATGAAAATGCCGCTTAAAGTATCGACGGCGACGAGCAACTTCATGATGGGCGTTACTGCCGCGGCTAGTGCGGGAATCTATTTTCTGCGCGGCGATATCATTCCTGTCATTTCGGCTCCGGTGGCTCTCGGTGTGTTGATCGGAGCGACAATCGGAGCCAGGATCATGCAGCGGCTGAAAAGCAAAACGATCCGCAAGCTATTCATTCCGATCATGATCTATGTAGCCTGTCAAATGATCTACCAAGGATGGGGGGCGTAACCTATGGCGGAGCAACAACAAGCAAGCCGTCAGGACCGGGCGGCGGAGGTCGAAATCGCCATTAGCAAAATGCTGCGGATCGGCATCGTGCTGGCCGGCCTCGTGATCGTCGTCGGCCTGGTCCTGTTTCTCGTTACCGGGGACAGCGGTTATCCCGGGGATACCTTCCCGACGAGCCTGCTGGAAATTTGGCATGGTATGGTGGAGCTGAAGTCCGTAGCCATTATCGAGGCTGGCTTGATCCTGCTCATCCTGACCCCGGTATTCCGCGTCTTCGTCTCCATGTTCGCGTTTATCCATGAGAAGGACTACCGCTTCGTGCTGATTTCGATTCTCGTGCTGGTCATCCTGGCGTTCAGTTTTGCGCTTGGCAAGGTTGGAGCCTAGTGTGGGCTGGAGCAGCTTAACAGCCTGATCTAGCGCAGGGCTTAACTTTTGGTTAGCACAGCTTAACCTCTTGATCTAGCATGGCTGCACATATTGGCCTGGGGCAGTTTGGCTTCTTAATCCAGCACAGATTACTTTAAACCTAAAGCAGTTTAACTTGAGGGTGCGCTCAGCTTAGCTTCAAGCACATCCGCTTTACGCCATCGGCTTTATGGACAAAGCCTCTTCCGCTAATCAGGAGACTGACTTTTTCTCGCAATCGAGGGCGTGGTCAGCTCCCATGCGCCTGGAAGAGGCCCTTTTTGTTGTCCGGGGTTGCCTGCGACGTTTGAGCCGAGGCGGTTTGTGATAATTATAATAGAAAGCATCATCAAAACCAGAAGAGAGAAGGCGTTCGAAATGAAAATCGTCATTTACGGCAGTACGGGCACGATTGGCAAGGCCATTTTGGCGGAAGCGCTGCGGCGCGGACATGAAGTGACCGCCGTCGTTCGCAATACATCCAAGCTTGAGGCTGAGGCGGGGCAGGAGCGGCTTCATTTGCTGACCGGAGATATTTTGATGCCGGAATCGATTGCACAGGCAGTGGAGGGGAAGGATCTCGTCATTAGCGCTTACGGCCCGCAGTTTGGAGAAGAGGACGAGCTCCCGGAAGCAGCCCGTTCCTTGGTGGAGGGGGTAAAGCGGGGAGGCGTCCGCCGTTTGATCGTCGTGGGCGGAGCCGGGGGATTGGAAACGGAATCCGGCGTTCAATTGATGGATACCCCGGAATTTCCGGAGGAAATCCGGCCTTTGGCGAGAGCGCATGAGGAAGCCTATCACGTCTACAGAGCCTCCGATCTGCTGTGGACGGTATTAAGTCCAGCAGCTGTCATTGAGCCGGGCAAACGCACAGGGCAATTCCGGATTGGCCTGAACCGTTTAGTTACGGACGAAAGGGATCAGAGCCATATTTCCGTAGAGGACTATGCGGTGGCTTTGCTGGATGAAGCTGAAGACCCGCAGTTCCCTGAGGCGAGATTTACGGTTGCATATTAGTTCAGATCAGTGGTGTAAAATTCTATTATTTAAAGCGTCTGCTGATGTGAGATGTTCGGGATTGTCAGGAAGGCGTAGGCATACTTATGTTGTAAGCACTCAATCAGGCTGCTGCAATAATGCAGGATATTGAGGATAGACTTGGATGGACAGTAACAAAGCCGGATGTTAAGGGCTGATCTAGATGAACAGTAACAAAGCCGGATATTGGGGACAGGCCTACGATGAACAGCAATGAAGCCGGATGTTGAGGACAGACCTGGATGAACAGTAACAAAGCCGGATATTGGGGACAGGCTTACGATGAACAGCATTAAAGCAGGATGTTGCTGTGCATGGCCATGATGAATAGCAATTAGCAATAATGTTGTTTGGCTTGGTTATGATCAAAAGTAATAAGGCAGGTTAGCAGGCGGGAGGGGGTAACAATGCAACTGGTGACTTCGGAACAGATGAGGGAGATCGATCAGTACACGATAAATATGCTGGGCATTCCGGCGATGGTTTTAATGGAAAACGCCGGACGGGCCATTGCTGAGGAGGTGCTGGCTTATTGCCGGGCCAACAGCCCGCGTACAACCGATGGCCGCCAACCGGCGCAGCGTCCCGCATGGGGGTGGGACTGGCAGAAACACCCGGCGGACGCCAAGGCTGGTGCCCGGCAGGATATCCAAGCGTCCCGGGAGGTGATCCGCTCGGATGCAGGCGATAGAGAGGCGCTGGCCGGGGAATGTTGGCTAATCCTGATTGGCAAAGGCAACAACGGGGGCGACGGGCTGGTCTGTGCCCGTCATTTGGCGGACGCGGGTCTTGGCGTCCGCCTGCTGTATGCGGAGCCGCCGGAATCGCTTCGCGGAGATGCGGCGGCGCAGCACGCGATCGCGGAAAGGCTGGGCCTGCCGCGATCGGTATACACGCCCGGTGAGGCCGGGACTTTCTCCGGCTGCACCGGGATCGTGGACGCGCTGCTCGGCACGGGCGCGAAAGGGCCCCCGCGAGGGGCTTACGCTTCCCTGATCCGCGAAGCGATTGGAAGCGGTCTGCCGATCATCGCGGCAGACATCCCGAGCGGCCTTGACGCCGATACGGGCAGCCTGCACGACCCGTGCATCCGGGCCCGGAAGACGGTTAGCCTGGCCTTTATGAAGGCGGGGCTGACCCAATATCCGGGAGCGGAGGCGGCTGGGGAGGTCGTGGTGCGCTATATCGGCATCCCGGCTGCATTGCCTCCGCATGTGCCCGGGGCAGGGCAGCTGCTGACCGAGGCCTCGCTGCAGAGCGGGCTCGGCGTCAGCGTGGACCGTATCCGCCAGGCGGACGGCCATAAGGGCACGTACGGGCACGTGCTGCTGGCCGCGGGCAGCCTGCCGATGAGCGGCGCGGCGCTGCTCTCGGCCAAGGCCGCGCTGCGCGCCGGCTGCGGGCTGGCCACGTGGGCGCTGCCCGCGGCGCTGCTGCCGCACACGGCAGGCGCCGTGCCCGAGCTCATGACCGCCCCGGTTCCCGACGACGGGAACGGGGCGTGGAGCGAGGCCGCCGCAGATGAAGTGCTGCGGCTCATGCAGGCGCGCGATGTGCTCGCCGTCGGCCCGGGGCTTGGCCGCTTCCCGGGCGAGGCGGGCTTCCTGCGCGCCCTGTGGGAGGGCATCCCCCGTCCGCTTGTCGTGGACGCGGATGCCCTGAACATCCTCGCTGCGGCCGGAGGCCTGGCAGCGTGGCAGCGCCGGGACGCGGCGACGGTGCTGACGCCGCATCCCGGCGAAATGGCCCGGCTCGCCGGGCTGAGCACGGCCGAGGTCCAGCGGGACCGCCTCGGCCTGGCGCGCAGCTTCGCCGTGCAGCATGGCGTAACGCTCGTGCTCAAAGGGGCCCGCACGGTCGTTGCGGACCCTGACGGCAGCGTCTACGTCAACACCACCGGTCACCCCGGGATGGCGACCGGAGGAAGCGGCGATGTGCTTACGGGCATCATCGCCTCGCTGCTGGCCCAAGGCCTGAGCGCGATTCAAGCCGCTGCGCTGGGCGTTTACCTGCACGGCCTGGCCGGAGAGCGCGCCGCCTCGGCGCGATGGACAGCCGGCTCCCTGCTTGCCGGAGACATCATCGAGGCGCTGTAGCGCTTGAGTTGCAGGGCGATAGGCTTTGCAGCGCAAGTGCAGTTCATCGGCATATGGTCGATAGCCATCCAAGCATGCCCCGGACCCGCTACCTGTGCACGGGGAGTAGTACGCACGAAGTACAACTGTAATCTGCCGCCATAAACGATAGTCCCGGCTCCCGGCACGCAGGGAAGCTAGCCGCCCGCGGCAGGCCGTTAAAGCGGTCAACCAGGGAATGCCGCTGCTCTATGTCGTAACCATTGCTCCACCGTTTACATGGACGACTTCTCCGGTAACGAAGCTGGAATCGCTGCTGGCGAGGTATACATAGGCGGGAGCCAGCTCATACGGCTGCGCCGCACGTCCGATAGGCGCATCCGTACCGAAGACGGCAACCTCCTCTGCGCTGAAGCTGGAGGCAATAAGCGGCGTCCAGGTCGAGCCCGGCGCCACGGCGTTGACGCGAATGCCGCAGTCGATCAGCGAGAGCGACAGAGACCGGGTGAACGAGACGATCGCTCCTTTGGTCGATGAATAATCGATCAAAGTCTTATGTCCTTGATAGGCCGTGATGGAGGCGGTGTTAATAATCGAACTGCCTCGGCATAAATGGGGCAATGCGGCCTGAACCATGAAGAAAAACGGAAAAATATTCGTTTGAAAAGTCTGATAAAGCTGCTGCTCTGAAATATCAGCGATGCTTTGCTGAGGATATTGTACGCCGTGATTGTTGACCAGAATGTCGAGTTTGCCAAAGGTGGAAATCGTTTCGCGGACGACGGCTTCGCAGTTTTGCTTGAACCGCAGATCGATTTTGATAGGGAGGCAGCATTGGCCAAGCTCTTCAACACGGGCTTTGGTCTCCAGGGCGTCCGATGTTTCCCACAAATAGGGGATCACGACATCCGCTCCTTCTTTGGCAAAAGCGATTGCGACCGCCCGGCCGATGCCGCTGTCTCCGCCAGTGATAATGGCGACCTTGCCTTTCAGCTTGCAGCTGCCGCGATAGTTTGGATTTTCCGAGATCGGACGGGGATGCATCAAGCTTTCCAGGCCAGGCTGATGGGGCTGATGCTGAGGCGGGAAAGCGATGGGCTGCTCTTTGCATACGGTTGTCTTGGCATAATACGGGTAAACGGGGTTGCCGCTGTCTCCTGGATAAGGATGCATGTGCTGCCCTGCCGTCATGGGAAGCTCGTGATCTGCGGGATGTGCCATGTGCTTCTGGCCGTGAGCCGCTATTGGGGCATTTGGATGCATCGGGAAAACCGGGGTTACCGGGCTTATGGGATTTATTGAATTCATTGGGTGCAATGGGGGCATTGAATGCGCTGAATGCACTGAGTGCACTGAGTGCATGGAATTCACTGGATTCATCGGGTTCAACAGCAAAACCTCCAAAAATTAATCATAATAATTCTTCTGAAGTATGAGTATGCATATGCCTAGGCAAGGGTGCCGATGATTGACTTTGGACGAAAATATTGATAGCATTTTTAGTAAAGTAGAGTTGCTCGGTCGGAATTAAATCGATGGAAGCTCACACTGCAAACGCAGGATTAGATCACAACGGATAAATTAGCTATGATAGAGACTAGCTATGATAGTAAGTAGCGAACGACAACGAACCTAAGTAAAGGAGAATATAGATATGCCAAAGGTAACGATTATTAATGGCAGTCCTACGCCCGGCTCCCGTCTGACGGCGATGATCGAGCTGGCGGATGAGCTGCTGCGGAAGCAGGACTTCGAAGTGAATCATGTGAATGTGGGCGAGCTTCCTCCGGAGGATCTCATCCATACGAAGTTTGAGAGCGAGGCGATCGTGAAGGCGAACGGTCTTGTGGCCGAAGCGGATGCCGTTATTATCGCCAGTCCGGTTTACAAGGCCTCCTACACGGGAGTATTGAAAACCTTCCTGGATCTTGTCCCGCAAAAAGGCCTGGCCGGCAAAATCATCCTGCCGCTTTTTATCGGCGGAAGCCTTGCGCATCTGCTGTCGATCGATTACTCGCTTAAGCCGGTGTTATCAGCGCTTGGGGCACGCCATATTCTGGGCGGGGTATACGCGGTAGATGCTTATATCGCCCGTACGGATCAAGGCGGCTTCGACGTTAGTGAGGAACTGGTTACGCGGCTGGAGGATAACGTGGCCGAACTGGTCGAGGAGACCAAACGGCGCATCCAATATGCGGCCCTAAAGTAATCTCAGCAAGCTAAAGTTAAAAAGCTCTAAATCATTCGTAATGAACGATTTAGAGCTTTTTTTGAGTTTGTTGGAACCGCAAAATGATGCAATAGTGCAGAATTTTTTATTTAGGGTCTCCCATGATCCGGTTTCTTGGAAGCCACTGAATTCAAGGTGATTCCAAAGAAACTGGGCGAGTAACTTGTACCGCTGGAAAATCAAAACTAAATGTATTTTATACAGCTAGTTAAGCTCTTTTATCAAAAAAACATGCGCTAAATGCAAAACATGCAGTTAGTTTACCAGAATGGAGCGAATTCGTCGAAATCACTTAAAACTAAATGTAGGTTTTGCAGTTAGTTCCCTTTAACACGGCTAAAATCGATGAACTAACTGCATGAATTACATCTAGTTACCTGCTGATCCCTGTCATCTAGGTACAGTCACAATCAGTGTCCAAAGTGTCCATCTAGGTACAGTCACACAGCCACAATGTGTGTCCATCTAGGCACAGTCACAATCATTGCCCGAACCATCGAGGACAGTCGAAAATCAGTAGTTTAATTGAACTGGAGAGAAAGCCCCCAGTTCAATTAAGGGGCTGCTGAGGCTGCCGCACCATTCATCTAAGGAACCGTGAGATTATCTAGTATCCTGCTAAGGATTTCATTCACATTTCTTCGTATCCAAGTTATTGAGTCCGTGAGGATATCCAGTATTCATCTAAGGAACCGTGAGGCCATCATAGCATCCCTCCACCGTTTTCGGCCGATATGACGCAAGTTCGGATTCGGAGGAATACCTGCACATTCGAATTAACTTTATCAGAAAAGAAAGAAATCCTCTTACTGACTCACGGACTCCACCTTGACGACGGGGATGCGTATGAATCGTCCCGCAGGCTGGCCTACGATGATAGAATCATCAGGCGAGCTGGTGTACTGCTCTTCGGTTGTCCCGCTTTCCTGGAATTCCATATAGTGCTCGGTGTAATGCGTAAAGCGCCCTGTGACCGTGGCTTCTCCTTCGTAGAAGGTGAAATCGCCCTGCAGCATGATATAGCTATTCTGGCCGAAGGCGAGCACTTCTCCGGTCCCCGGGGAAGTGATGGTGCTGGTGAAACGGACAAGGGTACCGGGATAAAAAGCGACGTCATCGGCGGAAATATCTACGTAGGTTTGCTTGACTCCGGTAAACTCAAAGTGATCGCCGTAACGGACATAGATGGCCGTCTCGCCTTCGCCTTCACCGTGCGGATTTACGACATGCAGCGTGTCGTCATTTTGTACAATCAAGTCGTCCGCTTCAAACGAAAACAACAGCTGGATGCGGTCCTCCAGCACTTCGAAGGCCATATACAACGTCTCGCGCGCAGCCGAGTCCGCCTCGATGACCACCACAGGAGTGCTCGAGGTGCTCAGAACCGGGTCAATGCGCAGGCTGTGGATTTGCGCATGGGAGGATAGGTCGCGATTTGATAAGATCTGCACGCTTTCCTCGCTGTTCATCCGGCCGAAAAACAACTGATTGCCCGCATCGGTCGCAGCGACGTAAACGTTCGAGCCGAATTTTTTTGTGCCGCCCGCGACATGCTTATAGCCTTCCCCGTCGCCGGAAGCCGGCAGAAGCCGCACCGGCTCAGCGGCTACCCAGGCCAACTCGGTCGCACGGATTTCCGCCTTCGTATCCTGGTAATTGCCAAGCGCCCTATACAGGTCGATCGCTTCCTGATAATTTCCGCTGGCCGTGCTTTTTTTGGCGGAGCGGAGCAGCTTGGCAATACCATCCTTGGCATAGGCCAGCACCTTGGAACGCGGGTTAGCGGAGCTGGCGAACGACTCAAACTGCCGGGAATGCAGGGCAAAGGCGGCGTAGTCCTTGTTGTCCCAATCTTGTTTCAGCAGGGAATCCATTAATTCGTTCGTTTTGGATATTACCCAGGGTGCCTTGTGCTCATGGGCTTCGTATTGCTTCACCATGGATGAAGCGTTCTGCAGCATAGCCTCGATATATCCGCTTGCTGTGATCCGCTCCAGCTTGGTTTCATCATATTGCTGGAATACCGCATTCAGCTGATCGAGCCATTCCTGCTCCGTTCCGAAGAAATGGGCGGGCATGCGCAGCAGCTTCCATTTGAACGATTCATCGTCATAATGGCCATTCTCTAAATTACGCTCTGGTTCTTCCAGCAGAGCTGTGCGGAATTGTTTGAAATAATCCATGAAGCTTTGCGATATGCCATATTGTTCAGAGACCTGCTTATAATATTCGCTGTAAGGCCCTTCGGGCGTCATGTAGCTGCTGCGGATCTGCTGAAGGCTGGCGTAGGCGTCCATCAGGCGCTCGAAGTCGTCTCCCCGGGCCGCCGCGGATGCTTGACCCAGGATGCCGGATAGGTTTTCCTTCATAGCGGTGATCGGCGCCATCTCCTCCAGCCGGGAGGAGATGAGCTCCTCTTTATACTGAATTGTCTTGTTACTCCGCGCTTTCTGGAATAAAGTCTCGGCGTCGATCAGATTTTTTTCCTCATACAGAGCTTCCGCTTGATCGATTATGCTAAGCTTCTGGGAAATTCCTATTCCTTTGTATATCAGCAGCGGAATCATTAATACACATAATACAATGAGCAGATGATGCAGGGTTAACCATTTTTTATACGTCATGGATGTTAGACCTCGGCTTTATTTGTTGAAAATCGGCATCCCACTGGTATTTCTCCTCATAGATCCGCGCCGTCTCCGCTTGGAGAGCGCCCCAGTTCAAGTCCGGATTCTCTGTGACGATGCGGTACAGCCGGAGGAACCGGTCCTTGGGCAGCTTGCGGGCATAACGGGCCAGGAATCCGGAATAGGCCAGCACATAGCGTTTCATTCGTACTGCTGCGCCAGCTACTCCGGCAAGAATGTCATCCCCGTCCTTCATCGCCGTAATTTGCTGCTCATATTTAATGACATATTGGAAGGTACGGTCTTTGATGAGCTCCCGCTTGATTTTGGCCAGCTCGCCGATATAGGAAGCCAGCTCGGGGTCGAAGTCCTCGAGCAGCAGCGGCTCCAGCTCCAGATCCATATCCTTGCGCAGCACAAGGGATTGCAGCAGGAGAATTTGCAGCTTGCGGATATGGTCGTTGCGAATGATGACGGCGACTTCGCGCATCAATTCATAGGAACGCGCCTCGTTCTCCTGCGCGGCTGCGATATCCAGATTGCGTACGAGGCCGTTTGCGATGCGGTCCCGGTCGCGGACGAACATTTTGCTCAGCTCGATAGAGGTCCGGCTCGGCAGCGCCTTGCGCCTTACGAATAAGAGAAGAGCCATCAGCGCAGCCCCGGAGACCGCCGAAATGGCGATAAACTGAAAGGTCGGGCTAAATGCGACTGCAATCAGCGTCAGCAGCAGAGTGAGCAGCAGATCATTGCTCAAGGAGCGCTTCGCCGCGCGCAGCGCCAGCTCCTGAACGGGAAGCAGCGCCGGTTTGCCGCAGGTCGTGCAATTCTCCTCCATAAGTACGGTATAGTTATGGCAATTTTTGCAGCATCTTAACTTTTCATAGGCATATTTCGTTTTTATGGGAGGGCGCAGTACAATATTTTTCTTTTTCATGGCACTCTCTCTTCATGGTTGATAAGCTGCAGCAATTGGGCGTCAAGCTCCTGGGGAGCGACGATACGATCTCTGCGCGTGTAATAGAGCACGGACTTTACAATGGCAAACAGAAACAAAAGGGTCAGGCATCCGTATGTAACCATATGCGGCTTCCTTTCGTAATTGAATTATGAAGGTATTAATTATATCATATGGACAGCGATCGACTTGGTAGATTTTGACGAAACATAGGGATGAATATTTTCAACCTCTTAACCTTTTTTTAAGGAATATTGATTACAATAGATAAAGCTCTAGTACAATTATACTACCTGAAACCAGAATAAAGGAGCACGATTATGCAGAAGCGTAATAAGCAGTCTTTACGTATATTAACGGCTTTTATGGTCTTTTGGTTACTCGTTTCTACGCTGGGCTCCGAGATATACGGAGCAGCGCCGGCCGCGCAGGGGAGCCAGCCCGGTTCGCGAATCGACGCGGTGCTCGTCATCGATGTCAGCAACTCTATGAAGACGAGCGACTCGAATAAAGTCGGCAATGAAGCGATGAAGATGTTCATCGATATGCTGTCCGCGCAGGGGGATAAGGTAGGCATTATCGCCTATACGGACAAAGTCCAGCGGGAGAAGGCGCTGCTTGAGATCAAGTCCCCCCAGGATAAGCAGGATCTGAAGGATTTCATCGATGGCCTCGACAGGGGGCCGTACACCGATATCGCAGTGGGGATCAAGGAAGCGGTCAAGGTGCTGCAAAAAGGCTCCGACCCGAACCATGAGCCAATGATTGTCCTGCTTGCGGACGGCAACAATGATTTCAACAAAAGCTCTGGGCGTACGCAGAGCGCATCCGACCAGGAGCTGAATCAAGCGGTTGAGGAAGCGAAGGCAGCCGGCATTCCGATCTATACGATCGGGCTGAATGCTGACGGCAAGCTGAACAAGGCGCCGCTGGAGGATCTCGCGAACCAGACAGCCGCCAAGTCCTTTTCGACCAGCACGGCGGATGATCTTCCGCGCATCCTTAGTGAAATTTTCGCCAGCCATCTGAAGCTGAAGATCGTGCCGATCCAGAGCATGACGGGGACCGGCAGCTTCCAGGAGGTTACGGTCAACGTGCCGAATGCGAACGTGCTCGAAGCGAACATATCGATCATGTCGGCGCAGCCGGTCGAGACGGAGCTGGTGAACCCTGCCGGGGATAAAATAGCGGTGCCGTCGGACGATGTGCTGCTGTCGAAGTCGAAGAGCTATTCCCTCATTAAGCTGCTGAGTCCGGCCGAGGGCGATTGGAAGCTGCGGGTCAAGGGGGCGTCCAAGGATAAAATCGACATTAACCTCGTCTTCAACTACGACCTGGAGCTGGAGATGGAGCCGATTGCGGCGGGAAGCCATAAGCCCGGCGACAAGGTGCAGATCGGAGCGTATCTGACGAGCAACGGCCAGAAGCTGCAAACCGCCGAGCTGTACAAGAACATGAACGCCGTGCTGCTTGCGAAGGATCTGGACAGCGGCAAGACGGAGGAAATTAAACTGAACAACACGGGCGACAAATTCGAGGGAACGTTCGAAATTCCCGAAGCCCATGATTACGAGCTGAAGGTGCGCGCCGAGGAGCGCAGTTTCTACCGGGAGTCCGAGCCGGTAACGATCAGCGCCAAAGCTGCTTCCGGAGGAGCGGCGGCGGCCAAGCCGGCAACGCCAGCGGCCCCTGAAGAAGAAAAGCCGTTTCCGTGGCTTACCGTCGTCATCTCGGCCATAGCCGCAGCTGTTCTTGCGGCAGCCGCTTACTTCATTACTGCAGCCGTGAAGAAAGCGAACCGGGGCTTCGTTGGGCAAATCGTCATCGAAATCCGCGACGAGAATACGCACGAGAAGTCGTTCCCGCAATATAAGAAATTGACCGCCTTCAAGGGCAAATTCAATTTGCATCAGCTGCTGCAGCTTGCGCCGGAGCTGAAGGAGACGGAGAAAGTCGTCTTTACCCCGGCGAAGGGAGACCGGATCATGCTGCGCAACGGTTCAGACGCTCCGGTCGAGAAATCCGGACGGGTTGTGGATGCGAGCGCGGGACTGGAGCTGAAGAGCGGAGACCGGATTACGCTGCCGCTGCAGCATATGGATAAGACGATTTTCATAGAGTACCTGGTATAAATTTGAGGAGGAAAACGTATATGAAACCGGTAGTCAGAGAGCATATCCAGCAATTGGACGTATCGCTAGGCGGAGGCATCGTCAGCGACAAAATCCGTGTCGACACGATCGATAATCCGATCCTCATCATCGGCCTGGGCGGTACGGGGATCGATGCATTGCTTCGCTTGAAATATCAGATCAACCGCCGCTTCAAGCTGCCGGAGGACCCGTTGTCCAAGAAGAAGCGCGAGAAGCCTGACAACGTGGAATTCCTGGCGTTCGAGACGAACGAGCAGGACCGCACGAAGCGCTATAAAGGCATCGGGCTCGACCCAATCAATGAATTCGTCCTGCTGTCCAACCCGGAAATCGGCGGACTGCTGCAGAACCGGAGTATTTTGGAGCCGTATATTACCGATTGGCTGTCTCCGGAACTCAGCATTACGGACGGCATGAACGGGGCGGCGGGCGTGCGGCAGGCCGGACGGCTGCTGCTGTTCACGAAGATCAATCAGGTCGTGCAGGCGATTGACAAGAAGATCAAAACACTGTCGGTAGGCACCAACAAGAAGCTGATGGTATTTCTGCTGACCGGCTTGTCTGGCGGAACGGGAAGCGGCTGCTTCCTAGATATCGCCTATATCGTGCGCGGCATCATTGAGCGCGATCACGGTTCGGCCGGGATCGACCGGGTGAATACGCTCGGCTATTTGTTCACTCCAGACATCAACCTGTCCAACAAGAGCCTCAGCGAGCATACGCGTGAGTACATCAAGAAGAACGGCTATGCGGCTCTGAAAGAGCTGGACTACTGGATGAACGTGGACAGCCGCGGCGAGCGGTTCAAGCAGCAGTACGGCAACATTCTGACGGTTAACTCTCCATTGCCGCCGTTCAATCTGTGCCATCTTATTTCGGCGACGAATACCGAGGGCAAGCTGCTGGAGAACGCTTATGATTACTGCATGAACGTCACCGCCGAGAACATTACGAACTTCATGGCGAGCGAAGAGAAGCAGTCTGGCGAGGAGTTTGCGATCCACGACTATATCAGCAATATTCGCACGAACATCGCGCAAATGAACAAGATGTACCCGGCGAACTATGAATATAACATTATCGGGGCGTCCTCCGCGGTGCTGCCGATCGAGGAAATGACCACGTATTTGGCATATCGTCTGTTCGGCAAAATGGAGAAAATGTTCCAGCATGCGCCGAGCCAGGAGGACGTCGAGAAGTTTGCCCGCAAGCTGGGCATTGACCTTGAGAGCATGATCAAGACATTTGAATCCCGCGTTCCCGAGCCGCTGCCCGGCTACGAGAACAGTGAGCGGCTGAGCTTCGCCAACGTGGTGAAATCCCAGATCGTGAACATGGATACGGAGCTGGAGCAGACCTTCCTGGCCCGGGCGAGAGAGGAATATATCAAGGCGAAGAAGCAGCTGCCTGGCGAGGTGCTGGAGCAGTTCAGCGAGCAGATCCGCCGTCTGTTCCTCCATCCGGAGCAAGGTCCGTTCTATGTGTCCCGTTTGATCTACACGGAAAAAGGCTTCTGCCTGCTGAAAATGCTGCTGTCCTACATTGAGACCCTGCGTGAGAACCTGCTGCGCATACCGCGCGACATCGAGGCGGCGCAGGACCAGGCGCACGAGAAGCTGGGCGACGCCAAGAGCGCATTCGTCTCCAAGGAGAAGAAGAAGAACGCTTATATCGAAGCGAAAATTCATGAATATTGGCTGCATGCGGACGTGGAGCGCACGGAGCAAATGATCGAATTTTACGAGGACTTGTACCAGCTGCTGAATCAGGAGAACAACCGGATTTACAGCGTGTTTACGGAAATTCTGAACGCGCTGAGCTCGATTTTTGCTAAAAACGGGGACATCCTGACAAGCGGCGAGGAGCAGGTCGATCATAAAGGCAACAAGACGTACTACTGGAATATCGTCAGCGTGCCGGATATTTCCAGTGTCGTCAGCGGCATCATGGACAAGAAAGACGTCGACGATCTGATTCGCGATTTCTCCCTGGAGCTGTTGAACAATTCAAACCAATGGGTGAAGGAGCAGGAGATCGATATCGTCAGCTCCATCTCCGACTTCCTGACCGAGAAATTCGGCGATCTCATTACGAAGTCAATGGAGGATTTCCTGGTCATCAAATACGGGCAGGACGAGTCGATCGAGAAATTCGTGGAGCGCTTCATTGCCAGCAAGCTGGATGAGGAGGCCGTTCCAGTCTTCCATCTGTCGAACAGCACAGGCAATCTGCATTTCCCATCTTGGGGCTTCGTCTCCGTTCCGGTGCAGGCGCCGAGCATCCTCAAAGGGATTCGCAACTACCAGAACAACGCGGTTGGTAAATCACATTTCACGGTCAAGGAAAGTGAAGTGAAAAACCGGATCTTCTGGCTGAACACGCGTAACGGGGTGCCGCTGTTCGTCTACACGCCGCTGAAGGTGTACGAGGAGAGCTATGAGCGGACGATTCTCGATAAGGAAGGAATCGGGCGCCATCTGGTGCAGACGGACAAGAACAACTGGACGTACCTGCCTTCGCCGATCCCGGAGAAATCATGGGGCGACACGTACTTCAACTCGCGGGTGCAGAGCTATAACTCGCGCGTGCGCGAGGAGTTTGCCAAAGCGCTTGAGCTGAAGGTCATCGTGGAAAAAGACGTCGACCACAATACGAGCAACCGTTATTCCGCAGTGTTTACGAAGCCGTTCGATTTGGAGAGCACGTTGGCTGCCTATGATATGCGCCTGGATGCGCCGAAGCCGAATTTGGGCGAAGTGAAGCGTGCCGCGGTCGAGCTCAGACGCCTGCTGGCCGAAGGGCTGCCGAGGGAGGGCGACAAGGACATTTTTGGCAGCATCAATGAGGAGCTGGCCAAGGAGAACCTGATCCGTACGCCGGAGCTGATCGCGCGCGTGCGGCAGGAGATCGCCAAGTACGACGGGATTGCGGCGATGGCGGCGAAGCTCGATGCGGTGCTGGAGCAGCACCAGGACGAGGAGAAGTGGCTGGAGCAGTTCATTGAGGCGCTCTATACCGAAACGATTACGAAAAAAGGCGCGCTCTACGTCTACGACCGCGATCCGGAGGAAGAGGCGTGGGAGCCATTCGCCAACTTGATGAAGAGCCGTAATTACGTGGAATACGAAGTGTTCACGCATTTCCGCGGCTTGGAGGAGAAGAACCGCAGCGCCTTGATGCGCAAGGCATCGCGCCGCGATGCAGAGCTGACGGCGAGCGAGGATATCGAGCCGCTGCTGCAGACGCTGGATGAGCTGGCCGAACGATTCCAAGAGGGGCGGGACTCGCTGGAATACGAGAAGGTGGAGCTGGCTAACGGGGAAGAGATGTACCAGTTCTACAGACAGGTCGCCGCGAAGCTGAACGATATTCGCAGAAGGTTGAAATAATGATCAGGCAGAAGCTGGAGCAGTTCGCCGCTGCCTATGACCGGGCGGAGGAGCGCAGCACAGGCCTGGGCGACGACCAGAGCAGCATTCATTATCCCGCAGTGTTTCTGTTTATAGGCGACAAGAGCAAAGAAGCCATTGAACCGATCATGCAGATGAACGAGAAAAAATGGGAGAACAGCGAGGGCCTGATCTATATTCACGCCGGGGCGGAGGATGGTCCTGCCGCTGGCTCGGCGGGGATACCGGGCGGGGCCGGCTTGAACCAGTCCAGTACTCCTTCCTCACCACGTATGCTGCATTATCGCGTTCCGGTCACGGTAGAGGAGGGCTCGGCAGCGCCTGCCGCGCGCCGCGACATTTATCGGCAGTTCTATGAGGAAGCCGGGGGCCTGCCGGCGCTGAACCGGGTGCTGCGGCAGGCCAGCGGCGCTCTCGCCGAGTATGGGAGGCTGTACCCGTCCTTTGACCGGGTCCGCCTCTCGATCATTACGCGGGTCGATGACCCGCTTAATGTGTTTGTCCCGGAAATCACGCTTCTGGCTGAAGCGATTTTCCGGCAGTCGTTCAAGGCGGTGCAGCTTGATCTGTACGCTTTGATCAGCGAGCGTGAGGGAGCGGAGGCTTTCGGCTACAGCAGCTCGCTGGGCGTGGCATTTCTCCGCGAGCTGGAGCTGATGCAGGATTCGAACTACGAATTCAGCGCACCTCTTCATGTGACGGAGGATGGCATCTCGATTCCAGTCACCCATTCGCCATCCCCGCTGTTCGATCTCGTCTATGTGCTGTCGGACCGGGATGAGCGGGGAATCGCCTCATTGAACGGCATGCAGAGCTGCTACGAGATCATCTCGCATATCAGCCTGCTGAAGAACAGGCATCAGAAGGAACAGGCCTGGGGCGCGAGCAACCCGGCTTACAATAATACTTCGTTCAAGAACAATATTATGACGGAGTCGGGGCGTCAGGGCTTAGTCTCCGCCGGGTTATCCCGGGTGAAGCGGCCGAACCAGTCCATCGCCCTTGCTGTGCTCTATCACTTCTACCGCGGCCTGCTGGAGCGGATGAAGCAGGAGCCGCCGCTGACCGCTGCCGAGAAGCAGAGCTTCTTCGGCCTGGATGGAGCCGCTCTGGAGCGGGTGACGGCGAGCATGCTTCCTTCCGGGGAAGGCCTTGGCGAAATGCATGGCCTGATGACGAACGATGTCAGCTACGGGGCCGTGCGCAAGCTGTCGCTGAAGGAGGCGGAAGAGACGCTGTTCGGCGGCGGGGGCGAGGCGTTCTTCCGCCGTAATTTCGAGGAGGAGGCGGCTCGCCATTTGAAGGAATTCGAGGCGGCCAAATGGCTCGATCAGGCAGTGACGCGTTCGCTTGAACAGCGGCCGGATGTGCAAATTTATGCACTGGCCGCCTGGACAGGCGACGGTGACGGGGATATGGGCGTTGCCGCCCACCTGCGCCACAGCCGCCGTGAAGCGGAGCTGCTGCTGTCTTCGGCGAAGGCCGAGTTGGAGCAGTTCCGCCAGGGCCGGGTGGAGGAGCAGTCTATTCCGCGCGTTCCGCTTATGGACCGGCATAATTTGCGCAGTCTGATCCGCTATTTGTTCGACAACGTGTATTCCCGCAAGCGGGACATTCTGCTACTGGAGATGCGGCTGAAGCTCATCGCTAAGCTGGAGGACGCTCTGCAGGCGCTGCATGGCCGGTACCGCGCCGAGATTGCGCAGCTGGAAGCGCTGGAGCGGGAGCTGCGGGATACGGCGCTGGGCAGCATCAAGACGGCGGACGATTATATCGGCCAGAACATCATGGAGTATTACGAGCGGGTGACCGCCGATGTGATGGAGCAGTGGGAAGCCAAGCGGGGACGCCATGCGTTCTTTGCCGAAAGTGCTCTCGGCGACTCGCGCCGGTTGATGGAGAACGGGCCGGAAGGGCTGACGGACCGGCTGATCGAGGTCTGCAAGCAGACGATCCTGGCCTCGCCGCTGTTCAAGCGGACGTTCGAGGAAGAGCTGCTCCAGCGGGCCAATGTGACCGTCGAGTACGGCAACAAGACGGTGCTGACCAAGGAGGAGCTGTTCAAGAAGCTGTACCGCATTCTGGAGGACAACGCCGCGATCCAGGCTCGTTTGTACGATTACACGCAGGAGCATCGCTACGAGGAGAAGTACGTGTTCGGCGATTATACGAGCGAACTCGTACGCCATATTTTCCAGGCAGACGAGACGTCGCGGATTTACAAGCTGGGTTGTGTGCATGAACAACGAAGCAGCGGCCTGGAGAAGCTCAACCTGATGGGCGGCTTCCACATTGAGGACTTGATGTATTACCTGAATGGAAAAGTCTATTATGAAACTTATTCGCAGAACGGTTATGAATTTCACGGAATAGACCGGGCTTTGCTGCCCAAGCTGCGTTAATCGCCTGCGTAGACTTGCTGTGCTCCCCCGGATGGCGTTAACGCCGTGCCGGAGGGGGTTCGGCATATATAAAAATTGTAGGAAGGAAGTACGTGTATGCAGCGTAAAATTAACTGGCTGTTGGTGCTGTTCAGCCTCATTGGCGGGGCCGTCGGATTCGTGATCGGCGAGGTGCTGCTGGGGCAGCTGTCCGGCCGGATGCCGGGAATTCTGCTCATTGGACTCTATTTCGGCATTCTCGCCCTTTCGATCGGCCTGTTCTGCCTGATTGCGGAAATGATTTCTCCGCGGCTGAACGGCTCTTCCTGGCGGCAAAGATATATGGGCACCTCCTGGAAGCTGCTTGTTCCGGCTACGCTTGTGATGCTGCTCCTGGCAGGGACGGCGTTCGAATTCATTTATGAGCTGAATGTCGGCCGCGCCAAGACAGTGAAGGACATCGTGCTCATCATCGACAATTCCGGAAGCATGATGGAGACGGACCCGGACGATCTGCGCTATGAGGCGGCCAAATCGTTTGTGGATCAGATGGACAGCAGCAAGCAGGTGGCGATTCTTGTGTTCAATGACCAGCCCGAGCTGATCCAGCCTTTTATCCGCGTTCGCGACCAAGGGGTGAAGAGCGAGGTGCACGCCGTGATCGACGCACTGGAGCCGACGAATTTCGGTACGGATATCGCCCTGGCGCTGGAATCGGGGATGGAGCAGATCAAAGGGCTGAACAGTTCCAGCGGGGCGATGGCGGTTCTGCTGTCCGACGGCTTCAGCGACGTGAATACGGCACAAGTGCTGGCCGATTACCGGAGCCGGGGAGTCGCTGTGAATACAGTGGGCCTGGGGTTAAGCCGGTATGGCAACTCCCAAGGAGCAACCCTGCTCAAGGAGATCGCGAGTGAAACAGGCGGCCGGTATTATGACGAAGCGGATGCGGCCAACCTTTCTTTTGTCTTCCAGCAAATATACGACAATCTGGACGAACGCACGCTGGTGACAGAGCGCACCGGATTGATGGCTCATAGCGCCTATTACATGATCCTGAGAATCGTGCTGATTCTGGCGCTTGGGGCGCTGCTGGGCTTGTCGCTGGGCCTCATGTTCGATAACCGTTATTTAGCCAAAAGCTTCACGATCGGCGGTGCTGTTGCCGGTCTTCTGGCCGGTCTGCTGCTGGAGTTCGGCCTGAACGGCTCGGCTGTCGGCGATGCGCTGCTGCGGCTGCTGGCCTGCCTGATCCTGGCTGCGGTGATGACGGTGTTCACGGTCGTCGTGCCGATGCGCGAGAACGGAGCACGCACCGGCATCCGCCGGAGAGGCGCCGCTGTCCGGGATGCGGCTGCAGGGTATACGGAGCCGGCGCGGGAGCGGCGCAGCAGAGGATTTTAAGGGATTTTAAAGGCATAAGGGGGCAGAGCAATGCGTTTTATTGAAGCAGAGGAAGGCTTGCCGCTGATCACACAGCTGAGCTACAAGCTCGATGAGGATCAATGCCTGCTCCGCTGGCAATGGCCCGAAGGCCTGCAGGCGGTCTATATTGACGAGAGAGCGGCGGACCGGGGCCTGTACGGGGAGAGCGATCATGCCCCACAGCCCGGGGAGCTGAGGCTGTATACCCGCGAGGAGTACAAGGCGGCAGGCGGATACCGCGACCGGATCGACCAGGTCGGTCTGGTGCGCTATACCGTGTATGCCTGCATCATGGAGCACGGGGAGAAGCTGCTCATTCGCCAGCCGGGGGCGGAGAATACGGTGGAGATCAGCACCGGACGGGCGAAAATCCGTTATTCGATCCGGCAGAAGAGCAGCCTGCTGCGCAAATACAAGACGGTGCAAATTTCGGTGCTCGCCGAGGTGGAGGTCCCTAAGGAAGCGTTATGTTATGTGAAAAAGCAGGACAGCTATCCGGCCAGCATCGAGGACGGGACGGTGTACCCTTTTCTCCGGGATTTCCCGGCGGGCAGATCCACGCTGCCCGTTATCGAGGTCGGCAAGAACGACTACGTGCGGCTGTTCTTTACGGACGGCCGCAAGTACGGCCGGTTCTTCGAGCTGATTCCTGAATAAGCACCGCAAGCGAGGAGGAATGAACGATGGGCTTGTTTGATTTGTTCAAGAGAAAACCGCAGGCCGAGCCGCGGCCGTTGTTTTACGATATTGTCTGCCCTTACTGCTTCAGCAAGTTCGCGCCGGACGATGTTGTCTTCCGGGCGACTCATTACCGCGAAGACGACGAGGATTACGCGCTGCGCGAGGACGAAGTGCTGAACAGATACCGGGAGCGGTTCGGACTGGACATCGTCTATGACATGGAAGCCGTGCTGCGTCCCCAGGACGTTCCGCCGGAGCATCTGATTTATTCCGATCATGTCCTGATCGGGCTGAACGACCGTTATGGCGAGGTGACCCGGCGCAGGCTGTGCCCGAGCTGCCATAACGAGCTGCCGGTAACGGCGGGCAAAGTGCCGAGCAACATCATTTCGATCGTCGGCGCCTCCCAGGTGGGGAAATCCGTATATATGACCGCATTGATCCATACGCTGCAAAATACGACCGCCGATCATTTCGACGCGGCCTGCATGCCGCTGAATGCGGAGATCAGCCGCAAGTTCCGTACGATGTACGAGGAGCCGCTGTTCGAGCGCGGAGACCTGCTGGCCTCCACGCAGAAGGAGAAAATGCAGGAGCCGTTTATTTTCCAATTCGTGTTCAAGGATGAGTCGAAGCCGCCGCTAACGCTGGTCTTCTTCGACGTCGCCGGGGAAGGGATGGTGGATCAGGACTATCTGGGCCTGCAGGGACAGCATATTAAAAATTCCTCAGCGCTGCTGTTTATGGTCGATCCGCTGCAGATTCGCTCGATCCGCGAGAAAATCCGCATCAATGTCGGCGACAAGCCGGGCGAATGGGTATCGCAATATGATGAACCGCGGGATGTCGTACTGACGATGTTCGGGGATTTCATCGCTTACGAGGATCAGGGCAAGACAGATATCCCGACCGCCGTCGTACTTACAAAAAGCGATATGCTGCACGTCTTAAAGGACGAAGAGGGCGAGTATATCAAGTCGAACAGCAATATTTTTAACAATGCGGTGCATCGCAAATATTTCAATTTGACCGAGTTCGAGAACATCGATGGGGAAATTCGCCGCTTCATTGAGAAGGTCGATCGCCCGTTCAAGGGTACGATGGACGTGTATTTCAAGGACACGGGCTATTTTGCCGTATCGGCGCTGGGCAGCAATCCAGTGGATCAGAAGCTGCAGGACGTGGTCCAGCCGATCCGCGTGGACGAACCATTCATTTGGCTGCTGTACAAGCTGAAGTATATTGAGGGGAGAGAAATGTCTTGAGCATGAAGCGATCATCCCCCGATTTGATTCAGCAGCAGATTTATACCCGGGAGCGCAGCGGGATTTTCCGGGCGACGGAAGGGTTTGACACGGTTGCGGCCTCAGACGGCCTGGATGCGGTGTTTATCAAAAAACAGCTGCATCCGTTCTGCGGCTACGATGCGCCCGCGGAGCTCGTCTCCCGGGGCGAGAAGGATGATGCCAGCTATCCGCCTGCGATCCATCTGTTTCATACCGAGAGCGGCGATACGGTGCTGGGGCGCAGCGTGTATCAGTCGGCGGATTTCACCGGGCTGCGCAGCGCCTTCCTGACGCATAACTACATCATTCCGGCCGCGCGGCAGGATGAGATCGTCACTCATTACCGCGACTATGTTGAAGCAGCGTTTGCGGAGAGATACGTCCCGGAGATCGGCCGGCAGCTGCCGGAGCTTGAGCACATTCCGCAGAACCCGCGTTATGCGCAGGAGGGTCTGCCGCGCCTGATGGCCGAGAAGCTGCTGCATGAGCTGAAGCTGGACGAGAAAACCTTCAAGCGGCTGTTGTTCGCGGTCATGACCGCGGTAGGCGAGGGCCGGAAGAAGGTCTATGTCGCGCTGGACGTGCCGGCGGAGCAAATTTCAGCAGCGGCCTCCGCGCTCGTTCAGGTGCTGTACGCCTGCCTGCCGTTCGAGCAGCGCCGCCGCCTCGGCTTCATCACGTACGCGAAGGAGCCGCAGAGCCGCAAGTTCATCCATCTGCAATTTGTGGAGCGCGGCAGCATTCGGCCAAATGACCGGGAAATTGAGAAGGACTATGTGTTTGATCTCGCCACCGGCCGCGCGCCGCAGGATGAGCTGGAGGAAGGAAGACAGCCGTATCTCGAAATGGTCTGGAAGGCGATCGGCGATTTGGAGCGGCTTCAGGCGTTCCACCGCTTCGCGGATGAGATGCTGGCGGGCATGGAGCCGCAGCGGCGCCTGCTGCTGTCCAGCTATCATGAGCTGGCTGTGTTCTACCAGATCGAGGCCGGAAATTGGGACTTATACGAGGCTCATAAAATTACCGTGCTGCGGGGCTTGCTGAGTTATTTGGAGCCTGCGGGCGCTTTGGAATCGCGTATCCGGCTGAACGATATTTTCCTGGCTGCGTTTGACCGGGAATTCGATGCGGTGAAGCTGCGGAGCATGCCTGACCTGGCCGTCGTGGAATGCTTCAGGGACTACTATCGCCTGGAGAGCAGAAGCTATGGCATCAAGCTGATCAATTATTTGATCTATGCGATCGGCAATGCGGTTATGGGGGACAAGCCCGACCTGGCCCGTTCGCTGTACGCTCTGGTGGAGAGCCAGCTGGAGATGAGCAAGACCTTTTTTGACCATGTTCTTAAAAATAGCGATCTGGAAAGCTCACTATTCGAGCCTTACATTCGCGCCAAGTTCGAGGAAGCGCTCGGGTCGCGGGAAGTGCTGAACGTGGTGCACGGCTGGGCCGTCGCCCATCCGGGCGTGCTGCGGAACGGAGCCTTCAAGGAATACGCGGTTGCGGCTCTGGCGGACAAGCTGAAGCAGGAGCAGCCGCTGCTGCCGGCGGTACATATGGCGCTGGAGCATATCCGCAAGTGGGGAAGAACCCCGGTGACGGATCGCGGCATGACCTTAGCCGATTCCGAGCTGGCGGAGGAACTGTCGCTTGCGGCCAAGCGGGTGCTGCTGGATGAGCTGGAGCTGGAGCAGCTGACCCGGGAACAAATTACAGGGGCGGAGTTTCTGGCTCGTCCGGATGCTTTTGCCGGGCTGCTGTTCGAGGGCAAGCAGCGCAATCATGTCGATATGCTGCAGGCGTTGTATGAATGGTTTGCCCAGCGCGAGGCTGCGGAGGATATTTTTGACGGTCTGCCTGCGGCGGACGTGGGGCGGCTGCAGAATTTGGGCAAAAAATGGCTGCAATCTACGGTGGATCTGGCCCATTTCGGCAAAATCGTGCTGGTCTTCTATGACACCACATCCGGGCAGGTCGATTATAAGGCGCTGCTGGATTACCTGCAGCGGAATGCGAAGGACCCGGAGCGGATTTACGAGTTCATGCTCTGGTCGCAGGGACAGCCGCAATTTGCCCATGGCCGCGGCATCGTTTCTGGCTATACGGCGGCGCTGCTGAATTATTTCAAAACGCATGACCGGAACGCCTTCAAAAACAGGGACTACCGGACCCGCTATTTCGATAAAGCGGGAGCGCCATTGGCCGCCGTATTTGCCAAAATACGCCTGGAGTTGTCCTCGCCGTTCAAGCGATTTCTGGCACAGAACGGGAAAAAAGCGAGAATGAGCGCGATGATTCTGCTGGCTGGTCTAGTGGTCATTGCAGGCATTTTAATCATCATGCAGCAGCAGGGCATGCTTGGCGGCGCCAAGCCGCCGACCGAGGCCACCCCTCCGCCTGCTCCGATTGAACCCGAAGTGCTTGTCTATGCCGACCAGGTGACAGGCACTGACGGCGCGGAGACAACTTCGCTGGTGTTTCTTTTTGCCGGGGCAGAGAAGTGCAAGGCATTCGATCCTGCGGCATTGTCGATTGAAGCGCCGGATCAGACCGTTCAGCAGTTTGCGAATTTGAAATTTGACGCTTACTGTGCGGATGGAACCGGAGCTGCCGGAGGCTCGGCTGAAAACGGAGCGAGCAGCGGAACTGACGGTGCGGAATCGGGCGGCAGTGGTGATGGAAGCGGAACAGAGGGAGCAGGGACTAGTGGCTCTGACGGCACTGGCGGCCCTAACGGTTCGGCAGCAGGCAGTGCTGGCTCGGCGGCGAATGAGGGAGCAGGCACTGGTACAGCTGCAAATGGTGGAGCAGACAGTACCGGAGCCGGTGATGACGCAGTTGGTAATGGTGGAGTTGGCAATAGATCCGCTGACAATGCTGTAACAAGCCATGGTGCGGCAGGCTCTGGAGATTCGACGGAAACATTGGATGGCCCTGCTGGGAATGTTGAAGGACAAGGAGCCGGGGCTCCACATACCGGCCCAGGCAGCTCAGATGGTCAAGCTGATCAAGGAGCTGGAACTAGCGGCCAAGCCGGGACCTTAGGAACGGATGCATCGGGGAGTGGACAGGCTGGCGATCCGAATGCGACGCAACCGGAAGGGGCTTTGAACGGTGTTACTAATGGAGAGGAGAAGCCTGAATACTCTTCACGTGTTACGGTCTCCCTAGGCCAGAAGGTGGATGTTCCGGCAGGCAGCGTGATAAAGGTAGGCGACCAGCAATATACGGTCATAACGCGCCAGGAGGCGGAAGCTAAGGCAGGCGGGAGCTTACAGTTTACGCAACCTACACAGCCAGCGGTGCCAGCACAGCCGGAGACTGAAACAGTTCAGCCTTAGACTTGGTTAATCCGTCATATAGCAGTCTGATGCGGCTCAGCCTTAGTTTGATGCAAATCAGTCTTATAGATGGAGCAAATCAGCCTAACGTAATGGAGTGAAGAATTCGCGAACAGCGACTTAGGAATAACGCGTAGGGGACAACTCCAGTGCCTCAAGGCCGTTGTCTGTACAACTGAGCAATGGTACACTGTTTTTATCTAAAAGTTAGGGGGACTTGGAGTGCAGAAGCTTGTTTTTTTTGTAGGGGTAGCTGGTACAGGGAAAACTACAGTTGCCCGCAAGATTGCTGACCGGATTCCGGCGGCTTTCCTGGATCGGGATACCGTAGGCGGAAGATTCGTTGAGAAAATTTTGGAGATGAACGGCTTGGACGTGAACGACCGTGACTCCGATTTCTATAAGAAGCATCTCCGCGATCTGGAGTACGACACCACCAAGGATATTTGCATCGAGAATCTGGCCGCAGGGCAGAACGTGTTCATGATCTCTCCCTTTACGGCTGAATTGAAGAACAAGCAGTGGATCGAAGACGTTATCTCCGCAGCAGGTCTGACGAAAAACGAAGTTGACGTGAAGGTTATCGTTGTAACACTAAGTGATATGGAAACCCAGAAACAGCGCATCATCGACCGTCAAACCGAACGCGACACCTGGAAGCTGGAGCATTGGGACGATTTCAAGCATCGTGTTCAGTTTGTTCCTGAGATTAACTGGGACATTCCGAAATCCTCGGTTCTTGTGTTCGATAACAGCGGCGATTTGACCTCGGAGAAGGTTGATTCGGTGTATGAGTTTGTGAAGGCTACTAGCCGTTAAGCAGGATAACGCTGCCCCTTGGGGTGGCGTTTTTTGTTGGGGGAGGGGATAAGCAGTCTGCTATCCGGGATTTGTAAAAAAAGAAAGCCCACTCTATCACAAATTCTAGGAAGAGTGGGCTTCAGAATTATTTAAGTTTACAAGTCACCTTAACTCCAATACCAGTCCAAGTGTTTTGCATTTCCGGAACTCCGCCCGCTTCTTTACAGTCCATTGCCAGTTTATCTGCAAACGCATGGTTCTTAATATGCGCTCTGTTCAAAAAGATCGTTGCAATTATAACTACACCAATAAAGACGAATCCCCAGAATGTTAGCATTTTTTTATTCATATCAAATTCCTTTCACCTTACTGTTCTATGCGCTTGATATCTAGGATCAGGGATCTTGATAGGGAAGAACTGTTCTCTCCTGAATGATCTGGAGCAGCCAAATTAAATACATGAAAACAGCGGTGCAAACCGCCAACTTGCTCCAAAAAGGATAGTAGGCGTTTGTAAATATCGGGAATATGCAATACAGCGACGCCAGATATAGTAATATCATTATAAAATTAATCATCTTACTTTTCTTAAAAGAAAAGAGCTCCTGTATTACAATGCGCCGATGACGATATTTATCCGAGAATACAGTGATTGGCATGATGGCTAGGTGTAGGACAAGATGAACGATAAATATAGCAATGGGAAAAAATACAAGGTCTAAACCAAGGGCTGTGGCATTATCGAACTCAATGCTGGACTCTAAAGCCTGTCTACGGATATCAAATGTAGATAATCTCATATGAAAAGAAGCAAAAGTGGAAAGTAGGGAAATAGCTGCTGAAACAATCAGCCAAATGCTCTTTTTCAACAGTACACCTCTTTTGTGGTTTTTAATGGAATTTGAATCATCGTATAACATTAAACCCTAAAATACAAAAAAGAGGGCTACAGCCTCTAGTACACCCGTTAATTAATTCGCTGCCGTATGGCTAATAGTTGAACTGATATAAATGGATTTATAGTAGTTAGTTTTTGTGTTAAAGAAGGAGAAGTAGATTTAAATGTATTTCATGTCGTTAGAAGAAGGGTAACTGGCCAGTATGGACTGGATTCTTGATTTTAGCAACATATTATCCATCTAATTTCCAGCAACAAGCGTTTAGAGCATAATTAGATACATGAAATCCATTTATAAAAATGGGATCAGGCAGGAGGAGAGAAAAGTGACTTAGAAGAAACGAAATACTTACTGAAAGAAGTGGGGCGGCCACTCAACTATCTATAATGACCTTGGGGCAGCCTTTTCTATATATAAAATTCATGGGGATAGCTCCGCCTAATGGAAACAAAACAAATGAGGTGAGTTAAAATCAATAGGTTCGCTAATTTGTTACTTTCATTCTTCCTGCTAACTCTTCTTTTGGGCTGTGAAAATGATAACCGAGCCAATTATGAAAGTCTAAATACATCCAATAGTTCTATTAATTCTAGTACACCAATTAAAGAATCTTCGAAGTTTAAAACTCAATTTCCAAACACCGAATTCTCCAACATAATTACCTTAGATTCAGTGAATAAAGATGGTACTCTCAGAGCGCAAACAAACACTGACTTTGGAGAACTTATTGTAGTAGCGAATGGAAAGGAAGAATTTGGTCGTCTCAATGCTCCTAGTGTCGCAGGGTTAGAAGGGGATTTAACATTCCAAGGTAACTATACCGTGATAAACATAATTGATGGAAAGAAGCATGAAGTTATGCAATTAAAAGAAATCACTTTTATTCAACAATCTGATAGAGTTGTCAATTTTGATAAGGTAAGTTTTAACGATGCTGACGTTTACTTCCTAACCCCACAGTATACATCAGGTCATGGGTTAAATGCCTATGCAATTGCCGTAAATAAAAGTAATGGAGAAGCTATATCTCTTAAATTCATTAAAAATGATACTACAACCGATACATTAAATTACCCTAACGATCAATTACCGGTTAATGAGAATGATTTTTTAAAGGTAGCACCTGGTATTTCAGCTGGTACATCTGAAGAAAATGCAGACATTACGTTTTATAAATTAGATCTAACGAATAAATATTTTATCGCTGAATAAGGGATGCATCTCTGAGACCATTTCGGAGATGCATCCAATTTGATTTTTTGGTATATGAGGGTGGTTAAGCAAGTATCCGTATTGCTTGTGATCATTGTGCTTACATAGTGTGAGGACATTCTCTTCCAATAAAAAGAGGGCCGCAGCCCTCTCGCACATCCCATCACTCACTCCATCGCCGCAGGTCGCACTACTAGGATATCCTGGCCCGCATTCCCATCATTTTCTCTATCCTTCATAGGCGAGCCGCCTGCCGTTCTCATTCTCCATTTCATATGCTCGGGATAACCATAAGTTCCATGCTCGCTCAGGTCGAGGCCCATGGCCTCTTCTTCCTGCGAGACGCGCAGGCCCATCAGCTTCTTCATCACCCACAGAATGGAGAAGGAGAGGATGAAGACGAAGGCGAACGTGCCGACGACGCCGAGGATTTGCACGCCCAATTGTCCGAGGCCGCCGCCGTAGAACAATCCCGCTTGGCCGACCCCCGTCACTTCTACCAGCTTCGGCGTGGCGAACAGACCTGTGGAGATGGCTCCCCATACTCCGGCGATGCCGTGAACCGAGGCGGCAGCGATCGGATCGTCAATGCCTGCACGTTCTATCCATCTCCCCGCAACAAAGGTTATGATCCCTGCCACGGCACCGACCAGGATGGAAGCCCAGGTATCAAGGAAGGCGCAAGACCCCGTAATGGCAACAAGTGCGCCCAATACGCCGTTCAACATACTCGGGATATCGGATTTACCCCGAACTAGCCAAGAAATGAGGAGAGCAGCAACACCGCCAGCTGCGGCAGCCAAATTTGTAGTCATTAGGACGTACCCGAAAAATCCATCATTTAACGGAGTTAACGCGCTTCCAGGGTTAAAGCCAAACCAGCCGATCCACAGAATAATGACCCCTAGTACCGTAATGACCTGGTTATGCCCCGGAATGCTGTTGGGCTTCCCGTCTTTGTTGTATTTGCGCAGTCGGGGCTTCAGCAGAATTGTCGCGGCCAACGCAGCGGTCGCTCCTGTCAAGTGAACGACGGTTGATCCAGCATAGTCCTGCATCCCAAGGCTGCCAAGCCAGCCGCCGCCCCATACCCAATGAGTGACCATAGGGTAAATAATTACTGAGAAAATAATCCCAAACACGATATACACGCTGAGCTTCGCCCGCTCCGCCATCCCGCCGCAGGCAATAGCCAGTGAAACCGCGGCAAAAGCCATCTGGAACAGAAACATTAAATTCAGCGGTACGCCGATGTCGGCCAGTACGCTAAACGAACCGCTATCTCCTTCTCCCCCGAATAAAAAACCTGCTGTTCCCCAAAAGCTGTTTCCGTCGCCAAAAGCGAAACCAAAACCCAAGGCCCACCAGGACAGGATGGCCACGCCCAGCGTCAGCACCGTCTTGCCGGCAACATGACCGGCGTTCTTCATTCGTACATTCCCTGCCTCCAGCAAAGCAAACCCGGCCTGCATAAAAAAGACCAGCATCGCGGCCAAGAACACGAACAGCGAGTTAAATCCAATTTCCATCATGTTACCCACTCCTCCAAGTGATAGTTACTAATTCCCTAAAAAGGTTAATGAAATTATAAACGGGAGGAGCCTTGGGATTACATGCACTTTTTCGCATTTAATATATAGTATTGCGTCAGAAAATTGCTTGAAAACGCTTTGTTCTATCAGGCTGCTGGGGATCGTAAACTAAATGTGATTTGTATTTATTTGCGGTGATGTAATAGATCTAATGAGGTTTTTTTGCTTGCTTTTTTTGTTGTGTTACACTAGGTATAAAGGCAATAAAACGTGAGCTGCACAGGGAAAATTCTATATTTTTTCATGGTTAATTCGCGATTATCGTGGGTCCAAGCGGGGCAGGGAAATCCACGCTGCTTAATATACCTGGGGATGGATACGGCGGACGAAGGCGAGGTGCTCGTCGACGGGAAGGACATTGCCAAGTTCAGCAGCAAGGGGTTGACGGGGGATGGCCGCCATGACGTCGAATTGTGTACCAATTCTATTTCAAGGTGCAGGTGGCCGGAAGCACGGAGAACGATGCGATGCATTTTGTTTACATGACTATGTCTTATGATGAAGGAATTTCGGCAAAAAACCGGAATATAACATACAGCTGGTTTTGTCGAATGATACAAAAACAGCAAATTAGGCGAGCGCAGCAGGAATGACAAGCTAGAGTGCAAGCCAGGCGGAAATCATCCGGAGGTAAGCAGAATGGCTACAATATTATCTTTTATCAAAAAATACCGCATTGCCGCCATGTCGGCAATTTGCATGATGTTGATCGAGCTGTTTGTGGAGCTGATCCAGCCGCTGCTCATCTCCCGCATTATCGATGACGGGATCAGCAAGCAGGATCTGTCCGTCGTCTGGCTGTGGGGAGGCGTGCTCGTCGTGAGCGCGCTCCTTGCTTTTGCGGCGGGGTTGGCCAGCTCTTTCTTTGCGTCCCATGCCAGCCAGGGGTTTGGATATGATTTGCGCGACAAGCTGTATGACAAAGTTCAGTCCTTCTCGTATGCGGTGTTCAGCAGATTCCCGACGTCATCGCTCATTACGCGTCTGACCGGGGATATTACACAGCTGCAGGAAATGGTGTTCATGAGCCTGCGCTTTGCGACGCGTGTCCCGCTGGTCGTGACGGGGAGCGTCATTATGGCTCTGATCGTAAATGTGAAGCTGGGCCTGCTGCTGACGGTAACGGCGCCGGTGCTGGCGGTCTTCATTATGTGGATGATGAAAAAAACATCCCTACTCTTTCGCGCCGTGCAGCAGCGGATGGATACGGTGAACGGGGTTATTCAGGAGAATCTGACCGGCATGCGGCTGATCCGCGTGTTCGTTCGCGTCGGTCATGAAATGAAGCGGTTCGAGCAGCGGAGCCGTGAGCTGATGCAGGGCACCGTCTCTGCCCTGCGGCTGACGGAGACGACGATGCCGCTCATGCTGCTGATGATGAACGGCGGCATTATCGCGATCCTGTGGTTCGGCCGCTTGGATATCGCGTCGGGACAGGCCACGACAGGCGAGGTGGTGGCGGTGCTGAACTACTCGCTGCGCACGATTGGGGCGTTGTCCGCGCTATCCTGGATCATCAGCTCGTATTCGCGGGCGGCTGCTTCCGGCCAGCGGGTCGTGGAGGTGCTCCGTACGGAGGAGGAAGAAGGATCGGCGGAAGCAGGAGCTATGGTGACGGACAAGGCTGGACATGCCCGTGAAGCCAGTGAAGGACGTCAAGCTCATGGGGGACAGAAACCCTCCCAGCAGGCTGGTGCTGCCGATAAGACTCTCCTTCCGATCCAGGGCGAGGTGCAGTTTGACGAGGTGAGCTTCAGCTACCCGGCCAGCGATATTCGGGTGCTGCAGGAGATCTCTTTTGAGGCCAAACCTCGGCAGAGGATCGCGATCATGGGGGCTACCGGGTCGGGCAAGACCTCGCTCGTTCAACTGGTTCCCCGCCTGCATGAGGCGACGGGCGGAACGATCCGCATCGACGGCCGCGACATCCGCCAGATGGAGCCGGAGCAGCTGCGCGGGGCAATCGGCTATGTTCCGCAGGAGGTCATGCTGTTCTCGGGTTCGGTGCGGGACAATATCGCCTGGGGCCGCGAGGATGCGAGCATGGAGCAAATCGTAAATGCGGCCAAGCAGGCGCAGATTCACGAGACGATCAAGCGGCTGCCCCATGGATACGACACGATGCTCGGGCAGCGCGGCGTGAATTTGTCCGGCGGGCAGAAGCAGCGGCTGTCGATCGCCCGGGCGCTGGTGCGCCGGCCGGCGATCCTTATTCTGGACGACAGCACGAGCGCGCTGGACGTGAGGACAGAGGCGGCTTTACTGGAGGAGCTGACGCGGTTATCCTGCACTACTTTTCTTATTACGCAAAAAATCAGCTCCACCACGTCGGCCGACCTCATTCTGCTGCTCGATGAGGGGCGTCTTATCGCCAAGGGCAGCCATGAGGAATTAATGGCGGAATCTCCGCTGTATCGGCGGATTTACGAATCTCAGTACGGGGAGGCGTCGCAGCATGCTCAAAACCTTCGTTGAACCGTTCCGGCATCCTTATCCGAAGCTGGATGCTAACGCCGCTGGTTCTGCCGCGGGGCGCAAGCCAAAGGCCAAGGCCAAGAACTGGTCGGGGACGCTGGGGCGCATCTGGCAGTATCTGGCCCGGCGCAAGGCGAAGCTGGCGCTCGTCCTGCTGATGGTGGTGGCCAGCTCGGCGCTGGCGCTGCTGGGACCGTATTTGATCGGCGTTGCCGTGGATGATTTCCTCGCAGGGGGCGGGGGAGCGCCGTGGGTGTTATTTTTAACAGGATTAGGGGCAGTGTATATCGGATTCTCGCTGAGCTCCTGGCTGCAAAATATTTGGATGATCGAGATCGCCCAGGAGACGGTGTACCGCATGCGGATCGATCTGTTCCGCCAGCTTCACCGGCTGCCCATTCCGTTCTTCGGAACCAGGCAGCAGGGCGAGATTATGAGCCGGTTGACGAACGATATCGACAATGTCAGCTCGACGCTGAACAGCTCGGCGATTCAGATATTCTCCAGTGTGCTGACGCTGATCGGGACGCTGGCGGTCATGCTGTATCTCAGCCCGCTGCTGACACTGCTGACGTTCATGATCGTGCCGCTGATGATGCTTGGGATGCGCTGGATTACGCGGCGGACGGGTCCGCTCTATAAGGAGCGCCAGAAAAATCTGGGCGAGCTGAACGGTTATATTGAGGAGACGCTGTCGGGTCAGCGGATCATCAAAGCCTTCTCGCAGGAGGAGCGGGTGATGCGCGAGTTCAGGGAGCGCAACGATGCGATCCGGCAATCGGGATTTTGGGCGCAGACGATTTCGGGCTTCATTCCGAAGCTGATGAATGCGCTGAATAATCTGGGTTTTGCGCTGGTCGCCGGGGTCGGCGGCATTCTGGCGATCCGCGGGGCGATTACGGTAGGTGTGATCATCGTCTTCGTGGAATATTCGCGGCAGTTCACCCGGCCGCTGAATGATTTGGCGAACCAGTGGAACACGCTGCTGTCGGCGATTGCCGGGGCGGAGCGGGTGTTCGAGGTGATGGACGAAGAGGTCGAGGAACGGGACGAAGGAGCAGCGGTCACGCTGCAGCAGGTGGAGGGCGCTGTCCGGTTCTCGGACGTATCGTTCTCCTATGAAGAGGGCGGCGATACGCTGGAGGGGATCAGCTTTGAGGCGAAGCCGGGGGAGATGATCGCCTTGGTGGGCCCTACGGGAGCGGGAAAAACGACGCTGATCCAGCTGCTGTCCCGTTTTTACAATCCGTCTAAAGGGGTTATTACGGTCGATGGCCGGGATATTACGTCGATCCGGCGGGAGAGTCTGCGTTCCCATATGGCGTTCGTGCTGCAGGATTCCTTCCTGTTTAAGGGGACGATCCGGGAAAATATCCGCTTCGGGCGGCTCGATGCGACCGATGAGGAGGTAGAGGAGGCGTCTCGCCTGGCGAATGCGCATTCCTTCATTATGCGTCTGCAGGACGGCTACGATAAGATGCTCGATGCGGACGGCAGCGGCATCAGCCAGGGACAGCGGCAGCTGCTGGCGATCGCGCGGGCGATCCTCGCCAATCCGTCGATCCTCGTGCTGGACGAAGCGACCAGCAGCATCGACACGGTGACCGAGCTCAAAATCCAGGATGGCCTGCAGCGGCTGATGAAGGGCAGAACAAGCTTCGTCATCGCGCACCGGCTCAATACGATCCGTCAGGCCGATAAAATCCTCGTGCTGAAGGACGGCCGGCTGATCGAGCAGGGCTCGCATGAGGAGCTGCTGCGGCAGGAGGGCTTCTACAGCGAGCTGTATCACGGGACTTTGCAGGGGGAGGACGAATAGCCTATGAACGGTCTGTCGAAAATGGATGCCTACTTGCGCAGCATTGCGCTGCGGCGGGAGGAGGTGCCGTCCTTTCGGGAGTACCCTTTTCATCTGCCGGTGGTTGCTGATCTGGAGCAGCTTGAATTCCACCCGAGAGTGACTTATATCGTCGGCGAGAACGGCATGGGCAAATCGACGCTGCTGGAGGCGATCGCGGTCGCTCTTGGCTTCAACCCGGAGGGCGGGACGCTGAATTTCAACTTCTCGACCGCCGAGACGCATTCCGAGCTGCATGAATATATTCGTCTGGTGAGAGGCGTGCGCAAGCCGAGGGATGGCTTCTTCTTCCGGGCGGAGAGCTACTATAATCTGGCCACGGAGATCGGGCGGCTGGATGAGGGAGTGGGCGGGCCTTCGGTAGTCGGCTCTTACGGCGGCAGGCCGCTGCATATGATGTCGCACGGCGAATCGTTTTTTGCGGCGTTCATGAACCGCTTTCGCGGAAGGGGCCTGTATATTATGGACGAGCCCGAGGCCGCTTTGTCCCCGTACCGTCAAATGGCGATGCTGTCGCGGATTCATCAGCTCGTCAGTGAGTATTCGCAGCTGATTATTTCCACGCATTCGCCGATCATCATGGCCTACCCGGATAGCGTGATTTACCAGCTGACCCCGGAGGGGATTCGCGAGGCGACGCTGGAGGAGACCGATCATTTCATGATCATGAAGGAGTTCATGAACGGCCGGGAACGTATGCTGAGGGAGCTGCTGGAGTGAAGAACTGCGGCGGCTCCTTTTTTAGTTCAATACATAAAAAGTTTATGGGGTGAGTAGACGATGATTTTGAGGACGGTGAGAAAATACGGTATTTGCCCGGTGCAGCTGCCATGTAGCGGATAACCGATTGTACCGGGCTATAAGGGCTTATTATTGGGCTTATAATTGTTATCCGGCAGCTGTGCCTCTCTGTGGTTTAGCCTAGATTGACTTTATGTTTCCTAGTGAAATTCAAGAGAGAGGGATGCCAGATGAATCGTGAGAGATTAAGAGAGTTATGGAAAAAGGAAGAAGAAAAGAGCTTTAAGGGGTGGGATTTCTCCTCCTTGACCGGGCGCATCGCGGAGGAGGATCTGCCTTGGGATTACAAAGCTGCGGTGCTGGCCCAGATGAGCGGAGAGTGCGTGATGCTCGATATGGGGACCGGGGGCGGTGAGTTTCTACGGTCGCTCCAGCCTCCAAGAGGGAGAACGTTTGCGACAGAGGCGTATCCGCCGAATTTCGAGCTCTGCCGGGCTGTCTTGCCCGCTTATGGGATTGAGGTCAGACAGGTGTTCGATGATGCGAGCCTGCCTTTTGACGACGGGTTCTTCGATTTGGTGATCAATCGTCATGAAGCCTATTCGGTGCAGGAACTGGCTAGAGTCCTGAAGCCGGGCGGCTGGTTCATTACCCAGCAGGTAGGCGGGCAGAACAACCGGGCGCTGTCCCGTTGGCTGCTTGGGGAACAAGGGATGACCACAGATTCCGGGTTCGGCCTGGAGCAGGCGGCTCGCGAGTTAACGGTGGCTGGATTAACGGTCATGGAGCGGCAGGAGTGTTTTCCCCGTCTCCGGTTTTTGGATATCGGGGCGCTGGTGTATTTTGCGAAGGTCATTGAATGGGAGTTTGCCGGGTTTTCTGTGGATGGGTGCTTTGAGAAGCTGTGTGAGCTGCAGAAGAAGCTGGAGCAGGACGGCTGTGTGGAGAGCCGGGAGCACCGCTTTTTCATCGTGGCTCGCAAACCGATATAGATCATATAGATATTTTATAAGCGGGGCTTTTGCAGCCCCGTTTTTTAAGGAGGCGTGGTTTTATCGTGCGGCATTTTACGATATTTGCTTCAAGGAATGATACCGGAGATGTTCCGGGCTTAATTGCGGAAATATTTGCAGACGGCTACAAAATAGACGGCGGTCCCGGGGAATATGTGGTTCAGCAGCGAAAATGGTTTAACAAGAACAAGATGGTCATCCGGGTTGCCTCCGAGGATACTGATCCGGATTATTTTGCGAACAATGTTCCTGGCATGATGGGGTTCTACGATCGTATTCCGTTTGAGGACGAGCAGCTTAAGCGGCTTGTGCTTACGCAGATTTCCGTGATTAATACGATGCTGGCGATTGAGACGGAGAAGGATTACGACGAGGCTTACCTGACGTTGTTCCGGGGGCTTCTTCGCGGCGTGGATGGCATCGGCTTCTTCCCGGACGGGACGCTGGCCGATCACGACGGTCGTATCATTGTGCATCCTGACGGAAGGTCAGGCAATGCCGAGTTCAGGCCAAGGGCTTGCACGCGCAAAATTAGAGGCGAGGAACGGGTTTCAGCCGAGGGCGAGCAGCGGAAGCTAGCGACGATCGCTTATTTGCGGGAGATGAATATCCCCTGGAATGAAGGGCTGCCCCAGCTGCCGCCTTTAGCGGATTTACGGTTTAAGTCGGGTGAGGAAATCGCCCGTCGGGCGGTGGCTCTGTTGCTTGTGATCCAGTATGCCTGTGATGTTCTACAGGATGAGGATCTGGAGCAATCCAGACAGTTTGTGACAGGGATGCTGGATAAGTATGGGGTAACGGATGCCCTGACGGAAAATGAAGTGGAGCTGCTCCAGCAGGAGGAGCCCGAGCATCAGGATGCGGTGAATATCTCCTGGCAATACGAGGCCTATTGGGCGCTGATCTGGGCTTTGGGTCTGGTGGAGCGGCTCGATTTTCCAAGCCAGGCTTGTGATTGCGATTTTGCAATTCAGGCGGTGTCCAGCTGCGGCAGCTTGGAGGAGTTCATGGAAAGAACGGCAGTCCGCCGTCCAGAGGAAATTTTGGATGAAGCGGATCGGATCTACCGTCTGCATTGGGCCTGTGTGAACAGCAGAGTCAAAGGGGAGAGCGCGCCGGCCGGGATGAACGAAAGCATTGTCATGGAGCGGCGCAGGGCGCTGTTCTGGCTGATCGGCTGCGGAGATGAATCATGGGATCATGTTCGTATGGATACTTAGGGTTAGGTAGCTGATTTGTTGCCGTTGTTTATTGATTGAAGAGGAAAGCTGCAAAAGTACAGAATTTTTCTCGCTAAAGTACGGAACTGTCTTGAAATTAATGTATTTTCTCCGCGGTCCCTTAATTGAACTCGGGACTGTCTCTACAGCAAATTATACGACTCGATGGCTTTATAACCGTACGGCCGGTTCGCGGAGCTAACCCAGACGGCCAGGGTGACACAGATTATGACTGGAACTGACTGAACTGGCTGAACTGACTGAACCTTGATAGCCAGGATCAGGTACTAGATGTATTTCATGCAGTTAGTTCAGCGGTTTTGGCCGTGTTAGCGGGAACTAACTGCAAAACCTACATTTAGTTTTAAGCTATTTCGGCGAATTAGCTCCATTCAGGCAAACTAACTGCATGTTTTGCATTTAGCGTATGTATTTTTGATAAAAGAGCTTAACTAGATGTATAAAATACATTTAGTTTTTCAAAAATCTCCACTAAATGGTTACTTGAGCTTGTGGAAGACGATTAAAATGCATTCCGGTACAAGTTGCGTGCCATTTTCTGTGGAATAACCATAACTTCATCTGTGGTAAGAGCAAGTTTTATCGTTTGTGCAATCTTCTTCTGCCATCCCCATACCGTTGAAGTCCGCAAAATTAAGAGCTTTAGACCATCGAACTCTCCACTGCTCCCCGGCATACAATTCAGTATCACAATGAAAAGGGGAGTTTTTGTTGGAGATACCTGTAACTGGCTTTGTTGTCCATCGGGAGGATGGTTCTGATTCTGAACACTCGCACAAGCTGTATATTACGTCTTGGAATGGAAAACCTGTCCATGTTCATCCTTTTGCAGGGGAGACATCCTATGATGTTGGACACAGGCACCATTACGCTGGCAGAACGGAACCGGCTCCAAGCGGGGTTCAACATGTTCATACCTATTATGCGGTGACCTCCTTCAACGCAGGCCACACTCATAAAATTAGAGGGACAACAGGGCCGGCGATCCCATTGCCTGGGGGCGGGCATTACCATTATTTCGAAGGGTACACGACAGTAGACGGAAGCACGCCGCATCGGCATCACTACCGCGGGAATACGGGCAACGAGGAGGCCTGAATGGGCTGAGATAGTCTGGTTGGGAGGAAGAATTCGACTGCAGCAACCAAAAAGCACCCCAGCGAAACTCTATTGGAATTCCCTTGTAAGGGGAGCGGCCAATGTTGGTTCGTAGGGTGCTATATTATTTTATAACTTTGTTTTACAGATCGTCGAATCCGTTGTCGTCGCCGACCTTGCCATAGTTGCGGGATTTGGCTTCGAAGAAGTCCGTCTTCGTCGCGTTCAGCGCTTCGTCCGAGAACGGCTTGATCCATGGCATGCAGTTGACATCCACGCCTTCGTACGCCTTCTCGAGTCCCATTAGGCCCAGGCGCTTGTTGGCAATGTACTTGATGTAATCGGACAATTCGTTCAAGTCGATGCCGCGGACTTCCTTGAGCGTATAGTGCGCCCAGTTCGTCTCCAGCTCCACTGCCCGGTCGATCGTACGGTATACGTAGTCGATGTTTTCCTTCGTATTTAGCTCCGGATAGTCGAGCAGCAGTTGCTTGAACACTTCAGCGAAGAAGTAGCAGTGCTGATTCTCGTCACGCTGGATGTAGGAAATCATCTGGCTCGTCCCCATCATCTTCTGATCGCGCGCCAGATTGTAGAAGAAGGCGAACGTACTGTAGAAGAAAATCCCTTCGAGAATGAGATCCGCTACGAGCGCTTCAAAGAATGTCTGCGGCGATTGCTCATTGCGGAAGTTCTGGTAAATTTCCGAGATGAACTTGTTCCGGTCCAGCAGCACGGGATCATGCTTCCAATATTCAAAAATCTCTTTCTGCTCCTGCTCCGATACGATCGAGGACAGCACGTAGGAGTACGATTGGTTATGCACGACCTCTTGCTGAGCAATAATGGCGGAAATCGCCTCAAGCGAAGAATCCGTGAAATAACGTTTTACGTCCCCAACGAACATCGTTTGCATCGAATCCAGAACCGCCAGCAGCGAAATATTGATCTTGAACGTGCGCTGCTCCTCGGGATCCAATAGCGGAAATTGCTGCGCATCCTTGCTCATTGGAATTTCGTCCGCAATCCAGTGGTTGAGCAGCAGTACTTTGTACAGCTTGTACATATGCGGCATGCGGATGTCGTTCCAGTTCAGGATACCGGAGCACTCTCCGTTAATGATGCGAGTTGATTTGTTCGGTGCCTCCGTATTAAAAATCGTTTGCAGTTGCAATGATCTCATCTCCTCAAAGATTTGATGTTATTTTAAAAATTCACATTAGTAGCGATAAGTTTGAGCCTCTAAGTTCCCCGTAGCACTCCCCACATGCCCTGCACCAGCCCGAGCGAATCCCCGCAGGGGACAGCGCCCCCCAGCACGGAGCCTCACAACGAACCGCCCAAGCAGCAGTTCACTCCAAATCCCTTCGTAGCAATCGCCAAAAGTTCATCGTAGCATTCCCCACATGCCTTGCACCAACCCAAGCGAATCCCCGCAGGGGACAGCGCCCCTCAGCACGCAGCCCCACGAACCGCCCAAAGCCGCAGTCCGCTCCAAATCCCTTCGTAGCAATCGCCAAAAGTTCATCGTAGCATTCCCCACATGCCTTGCACCAACCCAAGCGAATCCCCGCAGGGGACAGCGCCCCTCAGCACGCAGCCCCACAATGAACCGCCCAAAGCAGCAATCCGCTCCAATGCAGGAGCGCTACCGTAGAGCGGGCCCGTTAGGGCGGCAAGCGGACCAGTTGCACGAACTACCTCGGGTGCGCTCGACAGCGGCAGTCCCCCGCAGCGTGTTTCCAGGCAGCACGGGTGCGCCTAAAGTAAGACGTACCCGGGGAAAAGCGTTCCACCCACCAGCCCATAGCGCATTCCCGAAGGGAACAGCGAGCAGGAGCGCCTCTACAACTCCAACGTTACTCCCTTTTGCGGGAGTCCCGAGGGCAGCAGGCCCTGGGGGCCCTCCCTTACGACAAGGGAGGGTTTGGGTGGGATGGGATCAATTAACTGGCGCAGCTCTCACACTCTTCAATCGTCAGCGCGCGGCTGCGAACATAGTAAGTCGATTTCAGGCCGGCCTTCCAGGCATGCAGATGCAGATCCAGGAACTCCGTCGCCTTGATGTCCGGGCGCACGTACAGGTTGAAGCTTTGCGCTTGGTCGACGTGACGCTGGCGTGCTCCGGCCATATCGATCGACCAGTGCTGGTCAATCAGGAAAGCCGTTTTGTAGTACCAGATCGTCTTCTCGGACAGATCCGGCGCCGGGTTGGCGATTTTGTACGTCGTCTTCTCCTCGTAGGAGAGCAGTTCGTACAGCGGATCGATGCTCGCAGTAGAACCAGCGATGATCGAAGTTGAGCCGTTCGGCGCAATTGCGAACATCCAGGCGTTGCGCACGCCGTTCTGGCTGACTTCCTCCGCCAGCTCGCGCCATTGCTCGGTTGTTACGAACTTGCCTTCACGAGTGCCGTCGGTGTAATTCCGGTACGTGAAGTAGTTGCCGTTCTCCCAATCGGAGCCGGCGAACTTCGGATAGCGGCCTTTCTCTTTAGCTAGCTCCATACTGGATTTGACCAGCAGATAGTTGATTTTTTCGTAGAGATCGTCGTTATATTTAACGGCTTCCTCGGATTCCCAGCGGATGCCTTCCAGAGCAAGCAAATGATGCAGCCCGAAGGTGCCCAGCCCGATCGCCCGGTATTGGCTGTTCGTGTATTGAGCTTGCAGTACCTCAATGTTGTTGATGTCGATGACGTTATCGAGCATCCGCGTCTGAATCGGAACGAGCCGATCTAATACGCCAGCCGGTACAGCGCGGGCAAGGTGGATCGAGTTCAGGTTGCAGACGACGAAATCGCCAGGGATTTTGGAAACGACGATACGGGTTTGTCCGTCCTTCGTTACCAGCTCCTCTTGTTCTACAACGGTTGGCGACTGGTTCTGCATGATTTCCGTGCACAGGTTAGAAGAGTAGATCATGCCGTGCGCCCGGTTCGGGTTGGCGCGGTTGACGGTGTCTCTATAGAACATGTACGGGGTGCCCGTCTCCAGCTGCGATTTCATGATCCGTTTCATAATATCGATCGCTGGCATCGTAATTCTCGACAGTGTCGGATGATTGACCGCTTCCCCGTATTTCTCACGGAACTCGCCGCTGCCGACCTCTTTGTCGTAGAAATCCTCCAGGCCTAGCGGACGGCCGTTCTCGTCTTTCCAGCCCATCGTTTTCTTCACTTCGTGCGGGCAGAACAGGTTCCATTCGCCGCGAGCCTCGACGGCTTCCATGAAAAGGTCAGGGAGGCAGACGCCGTGGAACACGTCATGCGCGCGCATCCGCTCATCGCCGTTATTCAGCTTCAGGTCAAGGAAAGCAAGGATATCCTTGTGGAACACGTCCAGGTATACCGCGATGGCTCCTTTGCGTGTGCCGAGCTGGTCGACGCTGACGGCGGTGTTGTTCAGCTGGCGAATCCACGGGATTACGCCGGAGCTGGTGTTCTTGTGGCCGCGAATGTCCGAGCCACGGGCGCGAACCTTGCCGAGATAGACGCCGATGCCGCCGCCCATTTTGCTGAGGCGGGCCACGTCCGTATTAGAATCGAAAATGCCTTCCAGCGAGTCGTCCACCGTATCGATGAAGCAGCTGGACAGCTGTCCGGCGACTTTTTTACCGGCATTGGACATCGTCGGCGTAGCGGCGGTCATATAGATGTTGCTCATCGCCCAGTAAGCTTCTTTTACATAGTCCAGACGCTTGTCCGCTGGCTCTTGGTGCATCAGGTACATCGCGATGACCATGTAGCGTTCCTGAGGCAGTTCCATCGTGCGTCCGTCAAAATCCGTCGCCAGGTAGCGCTCAGCGAGCGTCAGCAGGCCGATATAATCGAACAGCAGGTCGCGGGTCGGGTCGATCAGCTCGCCCAGCTCATCGATTTGCTCTTTCGTATAGCAATCGAGCAATTCTTGGCGGTAGATGCCCGCTTTGACCAGCTCGGTAATGAGATGGTAGAACGAACCGTAGGGCTCTTCCGGATACGCTTTGTAACGGCGGTTGACCGCTGCTTTTTTGTATAAGGTTGTGAGCAGGGCGCGGGCTGCGGCAAACTTCCAGTCCGGCTCGTCCTTGGTAACGAGCTCTAGGGCGGACATCGTAAAGGCGCTGCTGATTTCCTCGCCGGTAACGACGTCATGTCTCAGCTTAGCGGTAACGCCACGCAGCAGGCGCTCCTTGCTCAGTGTATGTAATCCCTCCAGAATACGGTCGGCGTAAATGCCGAGACGGTCATTGTCGAACGCAAGCTGGCGGTTGTTGGGTTTCGTTACGAGTGAAGGCATATGAAAATTCCTCGCTTTCTTGAAATGGGTTATTCTATCTTCCAATTCATTGTCGAATCTTGGATGCTCAAATCTTTAATTCTTAAATTGCAAGTATTCGTCAAAAAAAGAGGCGCTGCATATGCGGTCTCCAAAGATCTGCAGCTATACTCATGCGATCCCTAGAAGAGCTTTGAACAACCACATTATGACTTGGCGCCGGTGACGTCAATAAAGTGAACACAAATCATAATTATACTAGAAAGGCAGTCAGCTAGAAAGAGAAAGTTGGACGCCATTCGACAATGCCGCGCTGGGACAGGCTTGCCGGAATGTCAATCAGCCTCTGATTGGAGCTGCCGCGATAGAGCAGGGAGGGGTCCCGCAGCTCATCAACGTAGCGTCCGTCTACTAACACTTGGCAGCGGCTTAGAAGTCCGTATTCCGGGGACTTTGCGTCTCTGGTTAATTCCTCAAATGTATAACCGCTGTAAATCCAGGCGGATATAGCGCCTGCCGCCTCGCGCAGACGATCGAGAAATGCGCTGACCTCAGCTGCCGAGAAAAAAGGGTCTCCGCCAAGAATCGACACTCCGCTAAGCAGCGGGTTGCCGGCGATGTCCCGAATGATTTCCTGTTCCCGTTCGGGAGTAAACGGTTCGCCGTAAAGGAAATTCCAGGTGGCCGGACTGAAGCAGCCTTTGCAATAATGGCGACAGCCGCTTATAAAGAGCGCTGCCCGCAGTCCTTCGCCTTCATTAATAGATTCCGGGTAATAGCCGCAAATATTCATGTCGAATGCTTGAGGCGATCACGAACCTCGGCCTGTTTGGCAGCGTTGAAGCGGGTCTGGAAATCCCCGGTTAAATATCCGGTTACGCGGCGCAGCCGGCGGATATGGACGTCCTGCTCGCTAGCGTTGCAGGATGGGCAGGATGCGCCAATGATTCCTTCGTAGCCGCAGCCCGAGCAGCGGTCGATCGGATGGTTGATGCTGAAATAGCTCACCTGCTGCGACAGCGCGTACTGAATGATGCGCAGGAATGCAGCCGGATTGCTGCGGGCGCTGCCGTTCAGCTCAATGTAGGAGATGGCTCCCGCATTGCACAGTCCGTGGAACGGTGCTTCCAGCTCGATTTTTTTAGCTGCGCTAATGTTGTAGTATACCGGTATGTGAAAAGAGTTCGTATAATACTCCCGGTCAACGACGCCAGGAATTTCCCCGTAGTCAGCCCGGTCCCGCTTGGTGAATTTCCCCGACAGCCCTTCCGCCGGAGTGGCGAACAGGGTAATGTTCAGGTTGTGTCTTTCGCTCTGACGGTCGCAATAATCGCGCATGAAGGCGATCAAATTATAGGCCTTCTTATATACATCGGCATCTTCGCCGTGATGTTTACCATACATGGCTTTCATGCATTCTGCGAGCCCGATGAAGCCGATCGACAGGCTGCCGTGCTTGAGCAGCTCTCCCACCGTATCCTCGGGGTTCAGTTGCTCGCCGCCCTCCCAGACACCTTCGCGCATCATGAAGTCGGAAGCCTTGGCTTTCTGGGACGATTGAATCCGGAAGCGGTGCAGCAGTCCGTCCAGCGCGATATCCATATAATGCTCCAGTTCCCGGTAGAAGCCTTGTTCATCTGCGGTCTGCCGCAGTCCTAACGCTATGCCGTGCTCCAGGCCCAGCTTGACCAGGTTCAGGGTGTTGAAGGACAAGTTTCCTTTGCCGGAAAGGTGGTTGCGGCCGAAGCGGTCGCTCAGCACCCGCGTGCGGCAGCCCATCGTGGCAAATTCGGTATCCGGGTTCGCCGGATCGTAATACATCAGATTGAGCGGGGCGTCCAGGTTGGCGAAATTCGGATACAGCCGTTTGGCCGAGCATTCCGCTGCTTTCAGGAACAGTTCGTAATTGGGTTCGCCCGGCTGCTGGTTCACGCCCTGCTTGCATTTAAAAATCTGAATCGGGAAAATCGGTGTCTCGCCGCTGCCAAGTCCGCGCATCGTTGCGGCCAGCAGTGAACTGATTACGAGCTGCCCTTCTATCGACGTGCATGTGCCGTAGTTGATGCTCGTAAAAGGAATTTGTCCGCCCGCCCGGCTCGACATCGTATTGAGATTGTGGATGAGGCTCTCGGCGGCCTGCAGCGTTTCGCTTTCGGTCTCTTTAACCGCATATTTGAAGGCCCTTGGATACTGCGCCTGCAGATCAGAGCGAGCCATGGTGATCAAACCGTAATCCGCTGCGCTGTCTCCTTCTTCAAAGTAGTCCAATCCTTTGCGGAAATATTTGACGAAGGATTTGGTTACATAAGGCGCCAGGTCGTGGTCCAGCTTATTGGCGGATACACCGCCGTATTGCGCATTTTGCTGGGACTGAAAAATGATCGCCACAAGCGCCATCGCCGTCATGATCGAATTCGGCGGCCTTACGCTGCCGTTGCCGGTGTTGAACCCTTCGCGCAGCAGCTTGTCGAACGGAATGAAGATGCAGTTCGTCGTTCCGATCGCGTATTGATCCAAATCGTGCACATAGACGATATTGTCCTGAATGGCCTGAACGAGCGGCTTTGGCATGACAAAATGGTTCGCATACCATTTCGCGTACTCGCTGCCGAATTTGCTCATTTTGCCAGAGAAGCTTTCGCCGTTCAAGTTGGCGTTCTCCCGCAGCACCTCAAGATTGCTGCTTGCAACGATCTCTTCTCCTAATGTAATCACTTCATCCAGCATGTCTTGGCGGCTTGTATAAACCGGGTTCATCATCGCCATAACAAAGTTCCCCTCCCGAAAAACTACGCATTACAACCATATAAAAAGGCATTTCCGATCATACAAGGTTGGAAATGCCCGAATGCGCGTTTGAAGAAATGCCTGGATCATCCTATGAAATGCAGGATGAATGCGTATGTAAGCTGCAAGCGGACACCTACCTGTTCCTCGCAGGTTCATCTGGTATTTGGTGTCAAATACAGAAACGGGCAGGTCTCCTGGCTTCCGGACTTCTTCACTGACGCCTTCCCGCAGATGGTTAATATCTGCAGTGGCATTCTGTCAGTGAAGCGCTGCAAGGAGCCTTGGCAAGCTCTTGCATGCACCCGGTCACAGTGGCGGGACCGCAGCGGAATTGCACCGCACTTCCCTTTTAAGCCCCAGCCGAGAAATAGGGGGCTGGATCACCCGATTCCACTATATTTGGTTGTCTGCAACTTACATTACCCCAATATGTAGTGTTTGTAAACAGTCATCTTCACTAGCTGAAGGATGAAAAATCATGAAAAAACAGGTGAAAGCAACCCTGATGCGGCGAGTGGGAGATGCAGAAAAATTGTGAACATTTATCGCGGCAGTTCATGATCGTATTTTTTGCGCAGCTGGTTCAACTGCTCTAATTTGCGCAGATGCTGCTCCTGGTTTCTCATCCCGGCGGCAACGATCAGGTTCTCTACCAGGAAGGTCGGGGCGATCATCGAATGGAATTCCCAAATCTCGCCCCGGCTGGCATACAGGGTCATGTCGCATTGGCCCGAGAAGTCGGAGACAAGGCGATCGGTAATGAGTATCGTGCGGTAGCCGCATTGCTTGGCATGATCTGTGATCACCTTGGCTTCCGGCAGCAGACGGACGAAGCCGAAGAGAACAACGACGTCTTCGCCTGTTATATGAAGCAGATCCTCGAACAGCTCGCTGCCTCCGCGATCAAGGCGATGGATGGACAGGCCGAAGCGGCTGAGGCGGTAATGCATCAGCTGGGCGAGGCCGGACGAGGGACCCGGAGCGTACAAATATACTCTGCGCGCCGTGACAAGCGCATCCACAGCGGCGTCAAATGCTTCCTGTGAATAATGCTGCAGCGTGCTCTCCAGATGTTCGATGCTGGAGGCAAGAAATTGTCCGGGAAAGGATGCCGCGTTGGCTCTATCCATGATGTTCTTCATCTTGGCGGCAGGGGTAACCTCCAGATGCTCGCGAAGCTGGTTTTTGAAATCTTTGATATTTTTAAATCCGACAGAACGCCAAAACCTCGATACGGAGGCGATGCTGAGTCCCAAGTTGTCCGCGATTTCCTGTTCGGTCAGAAAGAGGACAGTTTGCATATTCTTCTGGATATAGTCGGCAATTTTATATTGACCCGGGGATAAGGTTTCTAAATTCCAGTCCAAGTTCATGAGGTTGGCCTCTCTTCCTTCGAATGAATTGATAGCTTTAGATTAACATATCTGCAGGGGGGCGGTAATGAGAATCTAGCCTGAAATGATATATTTTTTACATTAAATAAAGTGATGAAATAATTTTTACATATGATTTACAAGATATAGAAGCAGCTTTAATAAATCCCTCCTATAGTGGAGCTATCTGAAACCAGGAGGGGAAGTAAGTGGCTCAATTAAGGCAAAGGTATGTATTAACCCAGTCCCAGAAAATGATGGTATTCATTCTATCCATGTCGCTGTACGGTCTATCGAATATGATCACCGAGCTGATTCCGTCGGTTCGGCTGGGACCGATCGAACTGTCCGTCGAGTATTTCGCTTTTATTCCGCTGACGCTGTGCATTTTGTTCCATCCGTTCTACGCAGCCGTCGGGGCAGCACTGGGCGAAGTCATCTTCGGGGAGATTATGCTGGGGCAATTCGGCGGGCTTGGCGAGCTGGAGAAGTTCATCGGCTTCTCCCTGGCGATGTTCATCGCCGGGACGCTGGTGAACGATCCGCAGAACCGCAGGCAGGTTGGCGTCGCAGCAATGATGGGAGTCATCATCCACCAATTTATTAGCTGCGCGGTCGATATCGGCAAGGTATGGATCGGTGTGGAGGAGTTCGAGGCGGTGCCGGGCTTGGCGGAGAGCGTGGTAGTTGTTGAGGGAGTGGCTTTTTTGAACGATGTGCTGTTCTCAGGAATTCTGTTTGCGCTGCTGCCGACACTGTATCTTGTGCCGCGCTTGTATGGGAAAATCGAACCGCTCCTTGGCATGAAGCCTAGAAATAATAAGATGAAATATTCATTCGCTGAAATTATGGCTCCCAGATTGATCGTTGTATCCGTAATACTGGCTGTTCTGGCGGCTGCTGCGGAGTTCCTGGCGGAATCGGATATGGCACTCGTTGAATGGGATGCCGACTTCCTGGAGAGCATTGGCGGCTGGTTCATCTGGGTCAGCATCGGCGCTGCCGCCGCGGTGGCATGCCTTACGATCTGGCTGCTGGTTCGCAGAGGAAAACGTTCGGGTACGGCAGGCACCGGGATCTAATCAGAGTGGAGGTTGAAGCATGTATCAAGACAGGACTCTATTGCGGGAGGCGGAGAGAGCGGAGCCCGATTGGATCGTATCGATCGACAACGTGACTTTTACATACCCGGGCGCGGAGGCTCCGGTGCTAAACGGAGTGTCCTTGCAGATTAAGCGCGGTGATTTCGTCGCCGTTATCGGTGGAAATGGGAGCGGGAAATCAACGCTGTGCAAAACACTGAATGGACTAATACCCCACTATTATGTCGGGGATTTCGAGGGGAGCGTCCGTGTGAACGGGCTGCAGACGCTGGAGCATGATGTTGCCCGTTTGTCGCGCCATGTCGGTTACGTCTACCAAGACTTCGAGAATCAGCTTATCCGTCCGACCGTGCTGGACGACGCCAGCTTTGCTCCGCTGAATTACGGGTTCGAGGATTACCTGGAACGCGGGCTGCGGGCATTGCGCTTGGTGGATCTGACGGTAGACCCGAAGGAATTCATCTGGCAGCTTAGCGGGGGGCAGAAGCATCAGCTGGCGCTTGCCGGGGCAATCTCGCTGGATCCGGATATCCTGATTATTGATGAGCCCGTCGCCCAGCTTGATCCTTGCCATGCCAGGGAGATCTATGATTTGCTGAGCCGTCTGAATGAGCAGCATGGCAAGACGATTATCGTTATCGAGCATCATACGGAGTTTATTGCGGAATATTGCAGGCAGGTCGTGCTGATGGATCAAGGCCGGGCCGTATGGTCGAAGCCGGTAGAGGAGGCGCTTCTAGAGCTGGAGCAGCTGCGGTCCAGCCACATTTATCCGCCTCAGGTCACCCAGGCCGCCGCCCAGATCGCTAAAACCCGAGAACGGGATTCTGCCGGGATAGATGGTAGTTGGCCTAACCTTGGCCAGTTCGGCCTTGGCTTGCCGCATCTCGCACCGTATCCGATTACACTTGACGAGGCGGCGGCTTACTTTCAGCGACAGCAGCAGCTGGAGCTGCAGGGGGAATGCGGCGAACTGGTCGGGATCCCTGTTGAAGGTACTGATGCTGGTGTTACTGAAGTTAATACTGAAGCTAACACTGGCGTTAATATGGGCGTTAACACGGACGCAGACCCAATCATTGAAGCCAAGCATGTCCGCTTCTCCTACCGGACGGTGAGCCGGGAGCGTAAGAATGTGCTTCGGGATGTCAGTGTAACGTTCAGAACAGGGGATCTGGTGGCCCTCGTTGGCAACAATGGGGCAGGGAAATCCTCCTTCATGCGGCTGATCACCGGGGTAACGAAGCCTGAAAGCGGCCGGATCGTTGTCAAAGGAATGGATACGGCTGCAACGACGCCCGAGCAGCTCGCCAATACAGTGACCTACATTTATCAAAATCCGGAGGAGATGTTCATTGAGGATTCGATCCGCAAGGATGTGGAGTTCTTTCTTAAGGCTCGCCGGGTGGAGGGATATAAGGAGAAGGTAGACGCCATACTCGAGAGCTTCGGACTGACCGAGCTGCAGCACCGGGACGGCCGGCTGCTCAGCGGCGGTCAGCAGCGGCGCGCTTCGCTGGCGATCGGAGTCGCGATGAATCCGTCCGTGATTCTGCTCGACGAGCCGACCGCGAACCTGGATATCGCGACCCGCAAAGACATCACACGCCTGCTGCTGCAGTTGAATCGTCATGTGGAGACCGTCATTGTGGCAACTCATGATATGCAGCTGGTAGCGGAATGGGCCAACCGGATTATCGTGATGCATCAGGGCGATATTATCCGGGACGGAACACGGGAATCGGTGTTCGGCGATGCCCATTTGCTGGAGCAGGCTGGCCTTCGGGCGCCGCAGATTTTAGAGCTTAGCCGCAGGCTGGGGATGGCGCCGCTCAGCTATACGGTGGACGAATTCACGCAGCGCTGGAACGAATCGAGAAAGGGGGCGGCGAGGCATGGAGTATGTTCGTAAGCTAATGGACCGCGTATCGGTGGAAGGGGTCAAAATCGAGCTGCTCAACACGGCCTATGGCAACGGCAATACGTTTTTGGCCAGACTGGATCCACGGACGCTGTTCCTCTGGTATTTGTATTTCGGCATCGCTCCCTGGTTCATTCATAACGAGGTGCTGCTGCTCGGCATGTTCCTGCTCCTGGCCGTTACGACGATGATATCACGGGTGAGTCCGCTCATTATAGTCATCCTTTGTCTCGGCTTACTGAGCCAGGCGGGGTATCTGTTCATTGTATCCTGGCTGTTCGGCGGGGGTGGGGAGACGATTCTGCCCCTGCTGAAACTGACGATGAAGCTATCGGTCATTTCGATGGCCAGCATTACCGTATTTTGCTCCATGGACCCCGAGAAGCTGAGCGACGGGCTGCTCCGCATCGGCGTCCCCAAGCAGGTGTCGTTTGGCATCGCCTACGGCTATCGGACGCTTCCTAGCCTCGTGGAGGAGTACCACCATATTTTTCTGTCGTTCCGGCTGCGGGGCGTGGCACCAAGGAGGCATGGGCTGCTGTACTGGAGGAGCATCGTTTATTTTTTGAAAATAGCGGTGCTGTCTTTTTACCCATTAATTCTGAGCATTGCCAAACGCACGCGCACTACGGTGGAAGCACTGGAGGCCAAGGGCTTCTCGTACGCCTACCATTCCCCGGAGGCCAAAAGAATCAAGCTGTCATACATGAAATTTACCGCCCGTGACGCCGTGTTCCTGCTTGGCTCGGGATTGTACGTCGTACTGCTTCCTGTTCTTGCAGCTCAAATCTCCATATAAATGAATGATGCGGATAGTTTATTATCAAATACGAAGGAGAATCCGATGAGAATAGATTTGCATACCCATGTCAAGCTTGCCAAAAAAACAGTCTTCAGCCACGCTTATTTCAAGGAAATGATGGCCGAGGCGGGAAAGAACGGACTGGATGCCGTCGCCATGACGGAGCATTTCAACACCTGGCGGTATGAGGATATTTATGAAGTGCTGGACCGGCATTATCCTTATGAGCACGGTTATTATTTAGCTGAGGGGATCAAGGTGTTTCCCGGCATTGAAGTAGATATTCAGGAGACGGGGCATATTTTGATTATTGGCGACCGGGAGCGGATATTGGCTTTGAGGCAGCGCCTGGAACCTTATACCGAGAAAGGGCGGTTCATCAACTTCCAGTCGCTGCTGGATTGGAGTGAGGGACAGGGCTTTTTACGCATCGGCGCGCATCCTTTCCGGCTCAGCACGCCGCTGCATCATTTGCCGGTTGAACTGCTGCGGCGTCTGGACGCTTTTGATCTGAACGGCAAGGATATTTATGCCCAAGGCTTGGAGGCTTATCGCGCTCAACTCGATGAATTTGCACAGCGTCTGAGGCGTCCTGTTGTCGGGGGCAGTGATACGCATCAATATATGCAGTACGGCAGTATTGTTAATAGCTTTGACGAGGAAGCAGGGACGGCAGAGGAACTGCGCGGCCTGATCCGGCAGGGGGCGTATCAGATAGAAGTTTCGCCATGCCTGCATGCGAAGGTGAAGTCAGCGAATGTGATCAAGGCGCTGTTGAAGAAGGAGCAGGCTGTTTCCGAAGAGAGCAGTGGCGATTTGCGGGAGCTCGGGGAAATGGCGTAAGCGGGCGAAGATCACTACACAGGCAAGGTACAGGGCCTCTTCCGGGTGCGGGAGAGGCCTGTACTTCATTCCTCCATGCAGATTATGATACGGTACTGGGTATAAGGGTGTGCTGAGTTTATTTGAAATGAAGGGGTGGAAATTGTTACAATAAGAGGCAGTGGAATGCGGATTAAGAAGCATGGACAATACTCTAAGAAGGAGGGAGAAGCATGGCGATTGCAGAGGTAACGGTAATTCCTATCGGGACGGGGTCGACCAGCTTAAGCCCGTACGTAGCTGAGCTGCAGCGGGTATTAGAGAAGCAGGAAGGCATCCAATATACGCTGACCTCAATGAGCACAATTATTGAAGGGCCATTGGACAGCGTGTTCGCTGCGATTCGCGCGATTCATGAGTCGCCGTTCCAATCGGGTGCTCAGCGGGTGTCCACCTCGATCAAGATCGATGACCGGCGCGACAAAGCGAGCTCCTCTGAGCAGAAGCTGCGTTCGGTGCAGGCGAAGCTGCAATAAATTCCTGATTTTGAGGACTTGCAAAATTTTCAGATCGAGTTATAATATTTTTTGTTTCCACTAAATTAGTGAATATGCTGGTGTAGCTCAGTTGGTAGAGCAACGCATTCGTAATGCGTAGGTCGGGGGTTCGAGTCCCTTCACCAGCATCTTGCTAAAGTCAAGCGCAGCGCGGCTTCCGAGGATTTCGGGGTCGCGCTGTTTTTGTGTTTCTATGCAAACTTCTAACATTCTTCTGACCTTTATTCGAGTAAAGTATTGTTTTTGGGATTAGTTTGTTCTCCAAGAAAAAAGAAGAGATTGTCCTTCATCTGACAATCCTAAGACTGAATGGCTCCATATACGATTGTCTACTGAGGAGAATTCAATTCTTGCTAACTATTGCTGTGTACCAATTCCAATCCGCTTTACATTAGAAGCATAGGGGCATCACCTATACCGCTTATTTTACCAGATTAACTTAATCATTAATCAAGAAATCTTTTAATTGTTCACTTCGTCTTGGCTTTTTGATCTTTTATATTTTAAAGTCGAATAAGATATTTCTTAGTTGGAATGACCCTATCATGTACGCCTACAATCTGCCCTGACACACTTTATCTATTTTAATGACACCTCTGTTACAACCGAATCTCCATTTTGATTTTATGTATCGGTCAATTCTTTCGCTGGATTGTTGTTAAATAAGCGAATAGAGCGGTTATGATAGCAGTAAGAATGGTAGTGATTATTGTTGATATGTTGTTCTGAACCCATTGAGATATATTTTGAAAAAATGATTCGTTATTTACAGTAAGTTTATTTACTGTTCCACTTGCCGAAAATATGCCCCCTATTTTTGAATTTTTATCTACAGATAAATTAGAGTTAAGTTGATTTTTTGGATAATTCTTGGCTCCGACTGAGACTGCAGCATTAGGTATTTCATACTTTTGAGGTTCACCAGTCCTAAATACAGTTAGAACTGCATTCTCTTCTCCAACGATATCAATCTCTTTTGAATAACCATTGTAACTCAATGTTTGGTTCTTCTCAGTTTGTATTTTGAACGAAAAAGGATGTTCTGTTAAAAATTCCAGCATGATAGATGGTTTCCCTTTTTGTGAATCATCATTAACAGATATTAATTGTATTTGCTGATTGATGGGTGTCTCCACATTTTTAAGGTATACCTGAACATGATATTTAAACAAGAGCGTTACATCCGATTCGGTTGATAAACTCCAAACAGTTTTGCTCCTTATGGGTACAGTCTCACTTTTATCCGACCAATCAATGGACTTACCTTGACCAACGTTTACTTGAAACCCACTGAGATATTCAGAATTATCATAATTATTATGTATCCCTAATGTGTCAAGTTCATTTAAACCATTAGACTCGATCAATACATTATTGTCTAATAAAAGATTTGGAATTGTTATATTAATATCATCAAAACTATCTCTACTAGTTGTGTAATCATAAACAATTCGTAGTTCATATGGAGCTATGGTTTGGATCTCACCATTTACCTTTACAGAAAGGGGGGTAGTATTTGTCATTTCTCCCTGAGTAATATACAAGCTATCTGTAGTTGCCTTTAAGTGAAGTCCAAACATAGTATCTTTCAAAACAATATTGTTAGTATTAGTTTTATACGTAAACCAAGCATCTCTAGGAGTAAATATAAACAATAAGAAGATTACCCCAAACGTAATGAATACTAATAATATAGATGGGAAAATTCCTCCAATAAGTTTCGAATTACGTTTCTTCGTCCTTCTAAGGTAATCATCTATAATATCAAAACTCATGTACACAACCTCACACATCAATTTGTAAAAATCAGATTCATGTTAACATAATTTTTTACAAATTGATATTACGATTACATTAACTAGGGAGAATGAAGTGTTAAATAGTCCAGGGGTCTTTCCTGACACTCCAACAGCAGGTATCTGCTGCTTTCTTCTTTTAAATTTAATTTAACTATCTTGCCCCTTTTATTAATTACATAATACAATTCCTGTTTTATTTAATTATTCATCCATGCGCCATAGTATGCCTAATTTGACACAGCTGGAAAGAATGACAGGAAGAACAGTCTCCATGAATGGATGAACCGTAGTTATTGTCTTTTTTGTATCAACATCTACTCTTCGTAAAGCAAGTATTTCACTTAGCCTCAATCTAGAGATGTGACAAGTTCGAAAGCAATATAGTATTTAATTAAACGTCAGTTCAAGAGAGATGGAGGTTATATTAAACATTAATCAGGGGTGACTCTTACCAAATCCAGTGAAAACCTATAGGTTTAGTCTCTAATCCAAGCGCGACTAATAATAACTAAGAGAATAAACAAAACGAGGATAACTCCTGTACTGGTCCAAATTCCAGCACCAGCACCGCAAGTCCCAGCTCCTGCAGCATATCCCATATTAGTTCCTCCCTCCTTTTCAATCTGACTTTAGGATATGCTCGCATCTTAAGAATAGATTGGACTTTTTACTGCAAATAAAAATACGGTTTAGTTGCTCGCAAAGCTTAGCTTTAACCAATTTTTTTCGATAATAGGTAGCAGTTTACCAATGGCTCATATTTCTCAATTTGGTATCCCTGTTTATAATAAAACTGCTGAGCTTTATAATTAACTGCATCAACATATAAGTGGCTTTTGGAACATTTGTTTTTTAAGGCTAGAGACAAGGACCTGTTCATTAATTTTGAGCCAATCCCTCTTTTTCTTGCATTTTTGTTTACGGCAAGCATGTCGACTATATGGGTATTGTCTAGGATAACAGAGTGGATAAAGCCTTGTGGCGGGGCATTGGGAGTCCGGGCATACACATATGTGTACCCTCTCTCTAAACGTTTATTAATTTCACGCTTATTGTATTTAACATCTGGAAACGTCTTCTGGGAAAAAGGAATCAGTTCTGTTCGAATAAGGGCATGGATATGTTTTTGGTCATTTTTTCTACTCCGTCTAATCATGATGATACATCCTCCCCTTTGGCTTGTTACATTATATTAATAAGTTTATATGCCAAATGATTGGACCACAGCTTGGTGATATCTAATTTGATATTCTGATCAAGCTAAGCAACATTATATACTTTGGTCAGATCGCCAGTACACCAACTCAATTCTATTATTAAAAGGGTGGGGCAACAACAGAAGGGTTGACTACTGGACTGAATATTAATGTTCTACCGACTTAGGATCCCATATAAAACTTAGTAGAACCTAAACTCTATAATAACCGTTATTTTATGTCTTCTAATACCTTAGATACCCCTTTAAATACATACGGTAACGCATTCGTATACGTAGGTCGGGGGTTCGAGTCCCTTCACCAGCCAAGTATAGCGCGCGGAGGCTGCGCTTTTTTGCGTGGAAAGGGAACCTGGCTCTTACTCTGCTTATACGATATAGTTAGATTGATAGACATTTTGACCGTTTGAAACTAAGTAAAAATAAGCATATTTTGGTATAATGGAACTTGTACATGGAACTGGCTTAAAAGGACGGTCGGCTAGTCTCCCGGAAGGGAGGTGATGCCTGTGGAGATTAAAGATGCTTTGACGATGATGATCAGCTTTGGAGGGCTTATTATTGCTCTGTTGACGCTGGTTGTGGCTATCGTTGTAGCAATTAATCAAAACACAAAGAAATAGACCGCCCTAGGGATTAGGATTGCGGTCTATTTCGATTGCATTAAATCCTACAGCCGACCGCTCTTTAAAGCGGTAAGTGTACGGGGAGCCGTGTTGCTGCACGGCTCCTTAACTATTTTTATCATAGCATAAGCATAATTATACCTCAACCTGGGAGTTCCATTTTATGTGGCTGGAAGCGAAGTGAGGAGGCACGGCATTCCAAACGTCATGGAACGCTCATCCAGCAAGCCATCGGTTAATGTGTAGACCGGAGTTGAATTCCTTCGCTAGCATCCTTCTAAACGTATTAATCCTCCTCCTCTATAGCTAGAATCTCCCTTGCTGCTTCTATGAAAGATAAGATGATGGGTGAAAGCCATTTATCTTTATGCCATGACATCTGAGTATACACGTGCAGGTCAGGAATTTGCCATGGAAGGGCGACAAGCTCGCCTCGCTCCACTTCGGCTTTGGCTACGATTTCTGGAAGAAAGGCAATACCGATTCCTGAAATAGCACATTGTTTAATAGCTTCGGCACTTTGAAACTCTAAATAAGTGATGCTATCAATGCCCTCTTTCTCAAATGACCGGTCAAACATCGTTCGATAGGGGCAACCCTTTTCATTCGTCAGGAACACTTGTCCGTGAAAATCCTCCAGCTGCAGCACAGTTCGTTTCGCGAGCGGGTGGTCTGGAGCAGCGAAAAGGCGGAAGGTTTCTTCCACCAGCGGCTCCACGGCAAGTCCGCTCGAACGGATGGGCTCGTCCAACATAAAGACGATATCCGCAGTTCCCTCAAAGAGTGTCTGTTTGAGCTCTTGATTGGGTACGGAGCGGAAGATGAGACGAACTCCCGGATGCTGCGAACGAAACCGTTGAAAGACAGCTGGAAGCCGGTAGGTGCAAATAACTTCATTGGCACTTACCGTAAGGGTTCCGGTTAAATTTTCATTGTCATGAACGACACCGCGGGCTTCGTCCAATTTGTCTAAGACCCCTTGGATATGTGTTAAAAAGCGTTTCCCCGCCGTTGTGAGAACGAGCTGTTTGCCCAAGCGGTCAAAGAGACGAACCCCAAGCTCATCCTCCAATGCTTTGATTTGCATCGTGACGTTGGAGGGGACGTAATTTAGCACTTCCGCAGCCCGGCTGAAATTTAAAGTGGATGCCACCGTGCGGAACGTAATCAGTTGGCGCAGTTCCATCATACGATCCCCCTATACTTTCAATATTATTGAATAGTGCTATCAATTTCATTCACTTTTATTGAGAGTATCACAGAACTATACTAACAACAAGAATAAAACATATGGTTTCTTTTTGAAGGGAGAGACACTACGATGAATTATGAGATTTTTGATTTGGGTGACGTAACGCTGCAATCCGGGGTGACGTTGCCGGGCGCTTTTCTTGCTTATAAGACCTATGGAAGATTGAATGAACAGAAAGATAATGTCATCGTCTATCCAACTGCTTTTGGCGATACGCATGTTCAAAATGAATGGCTGATTGGAAACGGCATGGCACTGGATCCGCAAAAATATTTCATTATTGTTCCTAATCTGCTGGGCAACGGTTTATCTTCGTCTCCTACGAATACGCCGCCCCCGTTCGACAAGGCTAATTTTCCGCAGGTAACGATCTATGACAACGTTCAATTCCAGTATCGGCTGGTGACCGAAAAATTTGGCATTCGCAAGATCGCGCTTGTTGTTGGATGGTCCATGGGAGGCATTCAATCATTCCAATGGGGGGCAAGTTATCCCGACATGGTGGAACGCATTGCACCTTTCGCTGGAGTTGCCAAGACCTGGCCCCACACGTATGTGGTCCTGGACGGAATGAAAGCTGCGCTCATGGCTGCAGTCCGCTTCGATTCGAGTAAGATAAACCAGTTGACTTCTGCAGATATGCGCGCCGTTGGCAATGTCTATGCGGGATGGGGCGTATCTCAGGCGTTTTACAGGGAGGAACTTTATCGTGAGCTGGGATTTGACTCATTGGCAGATTTTATGGCTGGCGTCTGGGAAAATAGCTTTATGCAGATGGATCCGCACAATGTACTAGCCATGTTATGGACAGGGCAAAATGCGGATATCAGTGCAAACCCCGCCTATAACGGAGATTTCGATAAGGCGCTCAGAAGCATTAAAGCGCTGGCCTGTGTCATGCCAGGAAGCACGGATCTTTTCTGCACGGCGGACGATAACGAATACGAGGTTAAGCGTATGCCTAGTGCTTTTTTTCAACCGATCGAGTCGATATGGGGCCATTTTGCGGGCCGCGGAATCAACAGTGCCGATAATCAATTTATTGATGACAACCTAAAGCGCTTGTTGGCGATGTGATGAGGTTGGTAGATATAAAAGCGTTGTCTGTGAAGAGGATTAGATTTCTAATGCAATAGAACAAGCTTTTATTGATGGGAGATCTAGTGTCGTTGGTAGTGTGAGTATCAAACGCTGTTGAAAGAGGAATTCAGATTAGCTGGTGAAATATAAGCGACCACCTCGGTTATAGCCTAGGTGGTCTTTTTTTACCTTGAATAAGGTGATATGTCTGAGTTAATATAGAAACGTACGTTCTTGTTTGTGCTATCAATCCCGCGGTATTTCAACGACAGCAGGATACAGTCAGTCAGCCAGAGAAGGGATGTGATGACAATTGAATAAACAGGGACACTCTGCATTAGCCTTACTTGCGGGATCGGCTACTTCTGTAGCTGCCCTAACGGCTTCCCCAATGAGTACCACTTTGGAGGTTATTGGCTTCGCAGGAGTGATATGCGCAGCTTCGATCATGGGGGGCCTTGCCCCGGATTTGGATCATAAAACGAGTACGGCGAGCCAGAAGATCCAGCTGTCATCGGGGAAGAGAAAGCTCATGCGGGCATTGTCGGGGATATTCCTATTCATAGGATTCGTGTTGATTCTACTAGGTTACTCCATACAAGCCGGGGCGATTTGGATTGGCGCCGGTATTATGGCTGGCTGCTTGGCAAGGCTTCGGACGATCATACTTATCGCTAGCGGTACTTTGATGCTGATGGGGTATTTCGTTTACGACTGGCACTGGGTGGCCCTTTTTACGGGAATTGCTCTGCTCATCATGCCGTTCGTAAAACACCGTTGGATCATTCATTCGCCTGAGTTTGCAATCGTTCTAAGTTTGGGACTCTTCATCTTTGGCAGTCAGTACTCAGGATGGGTGATGGCAAGTTGTCTAGGGTTTATTGCGGGCTGGTGGTCTCATTTATTTGGAGATATTTTTGGGAGTGACGGGATACGTTCCTTATTTGTTCCGAAGTTTAAAATAGCTCTGCGTTTATTCGATAACGGAGGAGCTGCCGAACGGATGATTTCTAAACTGTGTCATTTACTCAGCATCGTGGTCTGGGGAATTTACGGGTTTGTCCTCTGAAGCTTGCTTTCCTCTATATAAAAAAGGCGAGAATGTAACGCTTGCGGATATATATTCACATATAAATCCGGGCGTAACTGTTCTCGCCTTAGTTTTTGACCTCTTTTTTAAATGATCATCGTGTAGTTTGCTCCGCTCGATCCGTACGGTAGTAGTGATGATGAAAATGATGATGATGATGGATGAAGTGAGGCCCATGATGACCATGGCCATGGAAGTGAGGATGATGATGCCCATGCCAATAACCAGCGTGGTATGGCTGAGGGTCTCTTTGTTGAGATTCTTGAACACTAAAGAATTCCTTATTCATTGTTCTTTCTCCTTTCGGTGAGTAATTAGTTCATCTTATGGACGGCAATGGATTCATGATACTTGACCTAAAGAAATTGGGCTATTTATGCCGACTTTGGGGTTTCTCAGATTTGCGTATTCGTAAAAATAATCCCTACGATCTATTGAGAAATATTTACATATCATATAGATTATGTGTATATAACGTTATAATGTTTGGGGGAGATCATTACCGGTATAACAAAGCTGTCACACAAATGAAGGGAGGTGATGTTTCCGTTTTGCGTGGAGAGACAGAAACCTTGCTGATCATTTCATGGGGAGGGGTTTAGTAGATGAAGAAGGGTTTATTTGGCATGCTGGGCAAGCCGGGAAAAGTGCTGCCGTTGTTGCTGGTCTTTACGTTGCTGATCAGTTTGCTGCCGCTGGCGGCTTCGGCGGCCGACCGTGGTGCTTGGGCGCCTAATGTGTCCTATGCAATCAACGATACCGTGACGTATGGTGGAAGTACCTATCGGAATATTCAGTCCCATACCTCTTTAGTAGGGTGGGAACCGCCTAACGTGCCTGCTTTATGGCAGTTGGTTCAAGGCGGCGGAGGTGGAGGCGATACCGCGGCACCAACAGCTCCCGCGAATCTGAAGGTGAGCGGTGTCACGTCATCCAGCGTAACCTTAACCTGGTCGGCATCTTCGGACAACGTAGGGGTAACCGGATATGATGTATATCAAGGATCATCTGTGGTTCTTTCTGTAACAGGAACTACAGCTACGGTTACAGGACTTGCAGCCAGTACAGCTTATTCCTTTAAGGTGGTAGCCAAGGATGCAGCCGGAAATCGCTCCCCGGCAAGTGCGACCGTAAATGCAACGACGGCTGCAGGAAATGGAGGAGGAGGAGGCCAGCTTCCAAAGCATACTCTGACAGGGTATTGGCATAATTTTATTAATAACTCTAGCAATTTAAGAGTAAGAGATGTGCCAAGCCAATACGATATCATTGTATTATCGTTTGCTGATATGGATCCTTCTAAGCCGGGCGGAGTTACTTTTAGTGTGAATCCCTCGTTGTCGTCGGCTCTGGGCGGATATTCGAATGCGGATCTGATTGCAGATATCCAGGCAAAACGCGCGCAAGGGAAGAAGGTCATCATATCCATTGGCGGTGAGCAGGGCAATATTAATTTGAATAACGCTTCGCCTAACGTTACGAATTTTGTGGAAAGCATGTATGGCATCATCACTCAATTCGGCCTGGATGGCGTGGATATCGATTTGGAGCATGGCATGAATGTTGCGAATTTAACCAGCGCCATTCGTCAGCTGCAGCAAAGAGTGGGCAGCAACTTTATTTTGACGATGGCTCCGCAGACGATTGACATGCAGAATCAGAATACATCTTATATGCAGCTATATAATAATCTGAAAGATATTACATCCGTCATTAATGTCCAGTATTATAATTCAGGCTGCATGCTGGGGCGCGACGGTAAATGTTACTCGCAAGGCACAGTAGACTTCTTAACGGCTCTTTCCGATTTAACCTTGCAATGGGTAGCGCCCTCCCAATTAGGCATCGGCGTTCCGGCTACGCCGTCAGCGGCAGGCGGGGGATATGTCTCCCCGACGGTCGTGAACAATGCGCTGAACTGCCTGGCGACCGGCAATGGCTGCGGAAGCTATAAACCGGTTGCCAAATACCCGGATATCCGGGGAGCGATGACATGGTCGATCAATTGGGATGCGACGACGAATTATAGTTTAGCAAACACGGTCAAACCTTTTCTGAATACACTTCCTTAATTGAAGATAGAAGCTTGCCCCGGTCAATCGGCCGGGGTTTTGTTCATTTCAAGAAAGAGCACGAGTAAACATCGCTAATTTACACATGATTTATTCTCTAATTATTATGGTGCATGCCAATTGGAAAATGTGATAGATTAGTCATCGTAACCGCTTTCATGCCAAGATATGTAATTTTTAAAAAAGAGTAAAGGAGAATTCAGATGAAAAAACGTAGAAGCAGTAAAGTTATTCTTTCGTTGGCCATCGTTGTTGCATTATTGGCAGCCGTCGTTCCTAATGCCGCTTTAGCAGCGGCTCCACCAAGTGCCATGCAGTCCTATGTTGAAGCGATGCAGCCTGGCTGGAACCTTGGCAATTCTCTGGATGCTGTCGGTGCGGATGAGACGGCATGGGGCAATCCGCGGATCACGAAAGAGCTCATTCAGAACATCGCTGCGCAAGGCTATAAGAGCATACGGATTCCTGTTACCTGGGATTCCCATATCGGCGCGGCCCCAAATTATCAAATTGAAGCCGCGTACCTCAATCGAGTGCAGGAGGTCGTACAGTGGGCTTTGGACGCGAACCTCTATGTGATGATTAATGTCCATCATGATTCCTGGCTATGGATCAGCAAAATGGAGTCGCAGCACGATCAAGTACTGGCCCGTTATAATGCGATTTGGACGCAAATTGCCAACAAGTTCAAGAACAGCCCGAGCAAGCTGATGTTCGAGAGCGTGAATGAGCCTCGCTTTACGGATGGCGGAACTACGGATGAAGCCAAGCAGCAAAAAATGCTGGACGAGCTGAACGTATCCTTTTTCAACATCGTCAGAAATTCCGGCGGCCAGAACGCGACTCGCCCGCTAGTTCTCTCTACGTTGGAGGCCTCTCCCACCCAAGAGAGAATGACGGCGCTTTATAATACGATGACCAAACTGAACGACAAGAATCTGATCGCAACCGTTCATTTTTATGGATTCTGGCCGTTTAGCGTAAATATCGCAGGATATACGAAATTTGATGCGGAGACGCAAAATGATATTATAACGACCTTCGATAACGTGTATAACACATTTGTAGCAAAGGGAATCCCGGTGGTAGTCGGCGAATATGGCCTGCTTGGATTCGATAAGAATACCGGCGTCATTGAACAGGGTGAGAAATTGAAATTTTTCGAGTTTTTTGCCCAGTATGTGAAGCAAAAAAGCATTTCCACTATGCTGTGGGATAACGGACAGCACTTCAACCGCACGAGCTTCAAGTGGTCTGACCCGGATCTATTCAATATGATCAAGGCCAGTTGGACCGGACGTTCATCCACGGCTTCCAGCGACCTGATCCATGTCAAGCAGGGCACGGCGGTAAAAGATACTTCGGTTCAGCTCAATCTTAACGGGAATACGCTAACTTCCCTTTCCGTAAATGGAACGACACTGAAATCAGGCACTGATTACACTTTAAACGGCAGCACATTAACTTTTAAAGCGAGCCAGTTGACCAAGCTGACCTCCTCGGGCAAATTGGGGGTCAACGCGACGATCGTGGCTAAATTCAATAGAGGCGCCGACTGGAAGTTCAACGTAGTCCTGTACAATACGCCTAAGCTTAGCAGTACGACGGGGACTACTTCTTCCTTTGCGATTCCAACGGCTTTCAACGGGGATCAGCTTGCTACGATGGAAGCGGTCTATGTAAACGGCGGCAATGCCGGTCCGCATAACTGGACTTCCTTTAAGGAATTCGAAACGACGTTCAGCCCCGCCTATAGCGAGGGGAAAATCAAACTGCAGCAGGCGTTCTTTAATGAAGTGAACGATGCCACAGTCACGCTCAAGTTCCACTTTTGGAGCGGGGAGATCGTCAACTACACGATTAAAAAGAGCGGTTTGACGGTGACGGGTACGGCTTCATAAGCGAGTTTGGCAAAAAAGGACCGATATACTGCCTAATTTGGTATGGCCTTAGTTGAAAGTAATTGCTTCGAATAAACAGAAATAAAGCCCCGGCCAGCTGGCCGGGGCTTTATGCGTTTAGGAAGTATAAACGAATCATCAGCAATTTATTTAGCTCGTCTCAGTTCAGCAATATCGGCTTCATGTGAAACGGAGCGGATGGACAATCTTTCGAGCAATTTCTCATGCTCCTGCTGGGTTTGGAGAACGGTTTGCTGATTAGTTTTAAGTACAGATATATCCTCACGGACTTGATTCATGTGGTCCGTTAGTTCTTCTACCTTTGTATTTGTGGCAGCAACGATATGAATTAATTGTTGAATGTGCCCGCCATGACTGTTTAGCTGCTCATTGTGGCTTTGTAACTGTCCTCGGATTTCTTTGAATTCTTGGTCGTGCTCATTAAGCTTTCCTCGAATTTCCTTGAGCTGTTTATTGATCTCTTTGAATTGCTGGTGGTGGTTACTTAGTTGCTTGTTTTGGCTATTTAGCTGCTCGCCTTGGCTGGCTTGTACTGCTTTGATTTCCTTAAGTTCAACTAAGATGAGATCTAGCTTCTGGTCAATCATGAGCTCGCACCTCACTAATTTTTTATCCCCATCTTTTCAGAAAAAATAGAGAACATTTGTTTCTAGAACATTATACTATATTTTTGGTGGGCAGGATATTTCAAAATATTTGAAAAATGAAATCAAATAAAATGAACGATTTGGGTTTCATAACAGTCATAGTTATCGAAAGCGAAGCAAGGAGGTGTGTGAAGGTGAATGACCGCGAGCTGTTTGAGGCTTTCAAGGAACAAGTGTATCGTCTCTGCTACTACATGCTGCAAAATCGCGGAGATGCTGAGGATGTTTGCCAGGAGGTTTTCGTGAAAGCGATCCTTGCCGACAGGTCGCAAATTCGCGAGCTCAGGCCATGGCTCCTCAGAATAGCCGCAAACGAGTGCAACAGCCTGCTAAGAAGACGCAGGAAAGGCTGGACCAAAGAAACGCTAGCATATATTCTCTCCCGTCCGCAAATCTCCAATCCCGTCGAAGAGAGCTATGATCACCGGGAAACAAGGACAGCCTTTCATGGGCTGATCAGCAGTCTGCCGGATAAAATCCGAATCGTCGTCATTCTGCGTTTTGCCAATGAGCTGACGGTCCCGGAAATCTCCAAGGTGATCGAGATCCCGGAAGGAACCGTCAAATCCAGACTCAATCGAGGATTGGGATTGCTGCGAAACAAGCTGGGGCCGATTGAAAAGCAAAAGAAAAAAGGAGAGGATTTGGAATGGAGCAATTCCGTGAACGCCAAATAAAGCAGTATTTGCAGGAAGAACCGCGGCCGAATTACGATGCGATGTGGACGGTGATCGAGCAGGAAGCTAGCAAGCGTAAACTGGAGCAAACGCCGAATAGCTTGGGGAGATCAAGGAAGCGATGGATTTCTGCAGCCGTCATGGCTAGTTGTTTTCTGATCATCGGGGTGCCCGTGTTTGCAAGCGTGGCGCTCAATTGGGACGGTTTAAGCGGCGGGAAAAGCATAACGGCAGCTTTAAACCAGGGGTATGGCCAGCAATATGACAAGCAGGCGCTTAGCGAAGGGGTAACCATGGGACTTCATGGCGTCGTGGCGGACGATAAAAAAATGAAGCTTCTTGTTTCGATGGATCCAGATCCAACTGGTACGGTATTCGATGCTATTGAATTTGAACATATTAAAATTACTGACGCTTCCGGGAAAAGTGTGCTGCTGCAGGGCTATCTCCAATATGATGAACAAAGCGGCAAGCTGCTTGGCATTTATGAAGCGCCGAATGAGCTAAAAGGACGAAAACAATATGTGTTATCTGCTGAGAACCTCGTCTTTTATCAATATGCAGAGGTTCCTCTAAAATCCATCCCTCAGACGGGACAGACAATTCTTACGGACACCAGCCGCTATCCAAGTCTCGACATCGAATCAGTGCAGCGATCGAAGGGACAATTCATTGTCCGCTATAATGTTAAGACTACTGAAGCGAACGCGGAGCACTGGGATCCACATCTGATTCTAAAAACAAACAAGGGAGGAACTGACCAGGGCGTACGGACGATTCTTCCGCATGAAGGTTCTGGATTACTGATCCAGCAGGAGTTTGAGCTTTCTGAGCAGGAATGGACAGAAGCGGAGTTCGATTTCAGCTATCTGCGCGAGGTAAGCCGAGTCAAGGGCAGCTGGCAAATTGATTTTGAAGCGGATGGCAAGAAGGCGGCGGAGGTCCTTTTGTCCCGCAAGCTCCTCAATAACGCTGAGTTTGAGCACATAACGGGAAAAGCCTTGCAGAAGCTGATAATTACACCGCTGGAAATCAGAATCGCCTACCTGGAAGACCAGTCGATGGAACGCATGAAGGAGGGCTCTGTTTGGTATGACACGGTTCGGCTTGAGGTAGACGGCAAAGAGATTGAGGGCGTCTTTTACCTTCTAGGAGATGGGCCGAACAATTATCAGCATGTTTACCAATTCAGTTCCCCGGAGTGGTATAAAGATTGGTCAGATGCTTCGCTTAAATTGATTCTTAAGGATCCGGTCGTTACAAAACGTGATAAATCCAAAAATTGGGTTGAACTTCATCAGCCTAACAAAGAAAAGCAGTATGTGGAGATGAAGGTCGAGGACTTCTATGTAAAATTCACATACTATATGGATGGCAAAGACCTTGTTGTGGAATCGGAATCGGATGATCCGCATTTTAAAGGGATCAGCCAGACGATGCTGCGTGTAGCTGGGGAAGACGTCTACCCTAAAATGGCTCCTTCCGGACCGAACAGTTCGGGCACAAAAGTTGAACGCTACGAAAATCTGAATATATCGGAAACTTTGGAGCTAAATCCGGGATTTTATCGATATTTTGATTCGGCCCGTGACATAGAAATACCATTAATCGAAACGAAATCATGAATATTGCAGCAGCTATAGTCGCAATCTAACAGGGGATGAACATTCGGGAGGGATGAAGGTGAAGCTTCAGAATCAAGTAGCGATCGTAACCGGGGCAGCATCGGGGATGGGAAAACAAATCGCGTTGCTATTTGCGAAAGAGGGCGCGAAAGTGGCTGTGTCTGATTTGAATTTAGATGGGGCAAACGCTACGGTCGAAGAAATTACTTCACAGGACGGAACTGCTTTTGCGATTAAAACGAATGTTGCTGTGGAAGAGGATATTCAAAATCTGGTCGATACCACGGTCAAAACCTATGGAACGGTCGATGTACTGGTTAATAATGCGGGAATTATGGACAATATGGAGCCCGCAGGCGATGTAACAGACGAGCAGTGGGACCGGATTTTTGCCGTAAACACAACTAGCGTCATGCGCACGACTCGTAAGGTGCTGCCGGTTTTCCTTGAGAAGCAGAAGGGAGTCATCGTCAACGTGGCTTCGGTTGGCGGGCTGCAGGGAGCGCGGGCAGGGGTAGCGTATACGGCCTCCAAGCATGCGGTCATCGGGTTTACCAAAAATACGGGCTTCATGTACGCAATGCAAGGGATTCGCTGCAACGCGATTGCTCCGGGTGGAGTAGAAACAAATATCGGCGCTTCGATGACGGGCATAAACCAATTTGGAGCTTCAAGGCAGCAGCTCGGTATGGCCATTAATCCGCGTACGGGAAAAGCCGAGGAAATTGCCAAGATAGCCTTGTTTCTTGCTTCTGAGGATTCCAGCTTCGTAAACGGGACGGTGGTTTCGGCTGACGCAGGCTGGACAGCTTATTGAGTGAAGTGGGTTCCCTAAGATAATACACGTTTGCAAAGAAAACGTTCACGCAGCACGACTTCGGAAATTTTTCGGGGCGTGCTTTTTTGTGTCTATATTCAAGTTGATTCAATTAGAGGAAGTTCGTTCACTCAAAAAATTGAATTGAGTCTTGCTTGTTTTATATAGTAAGCTATTTCAAAAGTTATATCACACACCCGAGGTGCTAATTTATGATGCGTTTTATCCAGTCGAGCATTAGAAATAAATTAATATTGCTGTTATTATTTTCTGTCGTGGTGCCCGTAGCTACCTCTAATATCATTACGTATGTTTATACTAAAAATTCGCTAAAAAATCAGGCCATCGATATTAATAAAAAGTTAATTTCCGAAGGCAGAGAGAATTTATTAAACTATTTGGATACGATTGAAAACTCGACCTTCACACTATATTCTAACGCAACATTGGAGAATATTTTAAATCGGGGCTGGACGGACAATCAAAGTGAATCTTATATTATGACTGCCATGCAGTTGGTATCCCGGTCAGCAGAAGGGATTCATCAGGTTTATTTGAGTGTGGACAGCAATAACCGTTCATATTTACTCTATAAGGATACTTATACAAAAGGATTCACTAATCACCCTCCTATATTGGATGAACAGATTACTCCGTATGTTGCATATGTAGAATCTACGCACGAAAGTCATAATTTTGAGTTGAAGCCAGTTACTTCTGCTGACAGTAAAATGGTCTTTACTATCCATCGGCCTCTTTATATGATTCCATCTACAGAACGGATCGGAATAATCTCCGTAGATGTAAAGCTTGATATTGTTGAGAATTTAGTAGCTAGATTATTTGATAGCAAAAAAGAGGAATTGTATATTTTGGATAAGGAAGGAAGAGTTGTTTACACGTCTGGGGATTCAAAAGTCGGGGAGATTTTGACCGAAGCATGGGCGCAAAATATCGCAATGTCGACCGAAACGTTAGGGAGTCTAGAACTGAAAACTGCCGAGTTTTCAGGAATTACGATATTCTCCAAACTGGAATCATCCATGGTGGATTGGACGATCGTTAAAAGGGTGCCAGACGTTTCTTTATATGCTAACGCTCGTCAATTAGGACTTATCAATTCATGGGTGGCAATTATATTTCTTGTCATAGCTTTAGTGGCCATCGTCGTGGTTTCTGATCGTTTTACAAAACCGATTAAGGAGCTTATTCGTTGGAGCAACGCCATACAGGCTGGTAAGTTGGAGGAGACAATCTCTATTAATCGGATGGATGAGATTGGCAGCTTGGCAAGAAGATTTAAGTCGATGATGCAAACCATCAATGACTTAATCCTTAGGGGATATAAATTGAGTTTAGCCAATAAAACCAATGAGTTGAAAATATTGCAATCACAAATTAATCCTCATTTTATGTATAATTCATTGCAATCGATAGGTGCTCTCGCTTTAGAATATAATGTTCCGAAGGTATATATGTTATTAATGTCGATGGGGCAAATCATGCATTACAGTATGAATTCTAAAGAAACTACAGTGCCCTTAGCGAAGGAAATGGAGTATGTTAACTACTATTTAGTGCTGCAGAAGCAGCGATTTGAAGATGATTTGCATTTTGATATGCATATAGATAATGACACGAAAAATATAACGGTTCCAAAGATGATTGTACAGCCCATTGTGGAGAACTACTTTAAGCATGGGAAGCATAGCTCCGCTCAGGCAGGTCATATTACAATTCATACTTATTTGAATGAAGAGGTTCTTATCATCGTTGTGGAAGATAACGGGGGCGGTATCCCAGAGGAGAGGTTGAACCAGCTACGTCATGAATTATCGCGAATTCAAAATAGTGCAATCGATAGAGCAGAGCATATAGGTCTAATGAATGTATTAAACAGACTGCGGCTATACCATGGTAACCAGGCAGGGCTGGAGTTGAACAACTTAGAAAATGGGGGATTAAAGGTCACTATTCTCATTCCGTTATGGTCGAACGATGAGGAAGAGAGCACAAAATCGTCCACCTAAACACTCAGATAAATCAGTGTAGCTCCCTGATCTTAGGTTTTATACTGGTCATATCAAAGTCATTTCACCGCATATCTGACAAGTCTATAAATAGCTCAAATTTAGTAATCAAATTCATAAATATTCAAATCAACTGGCTAAACTCCTGGAAATATTCCAGGAGTTTAACTGTAAAGAAAAGATTATGCGAATGAGATGGCCTTTGAGTGACACCAGTGATACCTAAAACTATAAGATGGGGGCTGATTTTGGTGATTGATCTTAAAGGAAAACCATTTTATTTAAACGATGACGGTGTGAATTGGGTACAAGACACACTTGCAGGAATGAGTCTTGAAGAGAAGGTCGGGCAATTGTTTTGTGAAATTGTATGGGACAAGCCTGGAATGGATATCGACAGTTTATTCGAGACGATTCAGCCCGGTGGTATTATGTTCAGACCGGATTCGGGAAAAAACATTCAAAGTTCAATCAGATACTTGCAGCAGAAATCAAAAATACCGATGTTGATTGCAGGTAATTTGGAACGTGGCGGCAGTGGAGGCAATGGCGGGCTTAAGGACGGAACTTATTACGGCTCACCAATGCAGGTGGCGGCGACCGATGATGAGGAATGTGGATATAAGCTAGGGCTCGTAGCTTGTCGAGAGGGCGCTGCTGTCGGGATTAATTGGACGTTCGAACCGATTATTGATATTGATATAAATTATAATAATCCGATTACTAATGTTCGCACATTTGGCTCAGATCCTGACAGGATATTAAAGATGGCTAAGGGATATATGAAAGCTGCTTATGAAAATGAGATGGCCGTATCCATCAAGCATTGGCCAGGAGACGGCGTTGATTTCAGGGATCAGCATCTTCTGGCCAGCGTAAATTCAATGTCCGTTCAGGAATGGGATGACACCTTTGGTAAAGTGTATAAGGGGATGATTGACGCTGGAGCTAATACGCTGATGGCTTCTCATATCAAGCTTCCGGCCTATTCCAGGAAATTAAATCCGGAAATTCAGAATAAAGATATTATGCCGGCATCCCTGTCCAGTGAACTTAATAATAAGCTGTTAAGAGAGCAACTAGGGTTTAACGGACTAATTGTTAGTGATGCTACGCAAATGGCGGGATTCACTGTAGCTATGAAACGTGAAGATGCTGTTCCCACAACGATTGCTGCTGGCTGCGATATGTTTTTATTTACGATCAATCATAAAGAAGATGTTGATTACATGTTTAAAGGGATTGAGAGAGGTATTCTCAGCACAGAAAGATTAGACGAGGCGGTTACTCGCATTCTGGCGCTGAAAGCCTCGCTCAAATTACATGAAAAGCAAGCGAGCAATACACTCGTCCCTGATGAGAGCGCCTTAAGTATATTGAAATGTGACGAGCATATACAATGGGCTAAAGAGTGTGCTGATCAGGCAATAACGTTAGTGAAGAACACAGAGGGATTAATTCCGATATCCCCTGAACGCTGTAAAAAAGTTCTTCTTTGTGTTGTCACTAATGAACCAACGGATGATGCCGGTTTTACACCTGAAGCATTGAGATTTAAAACCAGGCTTGAAGAGGCTGGATTTCATGTCGACGATTTTAATGCAGAAAGCATGCCGGGCGGCTTGAGAGGCAATATTAGCATCAAAGAGCTGGGGGAGAAATATGACCTCGTTCTTTATTATGCCAATATGCGTGTGGCCAGCAACCAAACGAGCGTCAGAATTACATGGTCTGACTTTTTGGGTGAAGACGCTCCAAAATACGCAAGGGATATCCCCGTTATTTTTATCTCTACATCAAACCCGTATCATCTTCTGGACGTGCCTATGGTTTCCGCTTATATCAATGCCTACAGTTCTAACACATATGTAGCCGAGGCTTTGGTAGAAAAGTTAACAGGAAAGTCAGAGTTTAAGGGAATTAACCCGGTAGATCCATTCTGCGGACTTTGGGATACAAGACTATAGACGAGAAACGAAGGTACTATTGAGATGATTATCAAAGTATTATCGAAAATGGTTAGTATAACTTTCGGGCTAATGATATTGGCTATGGGGGTTGTAATGTATCTGAAATCTGGATTGGGAGTAGATTCTTTTACCGTATTTTGCGAAGGATTATCTAAGACTTTGGGCGTCTCAATTGGGAGCGCACTACAGATTTTTCTTATGTTGTTAGTTCTGGTTGTATTTTTTATTGATCGGTCGAGGCTGGGAATCGGTACGATTATGCATGCTCTTTTGGTTGGCTTTTTCATAGATTTATTGCTGCGGCTCAATATTCCTTCCCCGCAGAATATTATAATATCCTTTATTGTGCTTCTAATGGGCATTCTTTGTGTTGGAAGCGGCTTGGCAATATATATAAGGGCGGGGATGGGGGCTGGTGCCGTCGATGCCATAATGATGATCGTGTATAAAAAGCTAAACATTAATTTGAAGTGGGCCAAGCTGGGAATTGACAGTGTGCTTGCTGGGACAGGATTTTTAATGGGGGGAAGCTTGGGAATTGGAACTGTTCTAGGAGTACTATTAACAGGCACAATTGTCGAAACCATTCTTAAACTGCTAAATTCGGCCCAACCAAGCTCCCGGGGGAATAATGCACTTTTGTAAAGATAATTGTAATTTTGAATAAGAATTAAAAAGGCGGTTGGCGATGTCGATATTTAAAGCAGCAATTTTTGATTTAGACGGAGTCTTGGTCGATACGGCCAAGTATCATTATTTTGCATGGAAACGTTTGGCTGATACGCTCAACATTACATTTACTGAAGAAGACAACGAACGATTAAAGGGCGTAAACCGAATGAAGTGCCTGGATATTATTCTGGAAATTGGGGGCGTGTCTCTAGGTGCAGAAGTGAAGCTTGAACTGGCAGAGAAAAAGAATAACTGGTACAGAGAGTATATTCATAACATGGATAAATCGGGCTTGCTGGCGGGAGCAGAGGAATATATTCATAAATTGAAGTCCCAAGGAGTACTAACCGCGATAGGCTCGGCCAGTAAAAATGCGAAAGCCATTCTAACCCGGACAGGGATTATTGAGGCTTTTGATGTAATTGTTGATGGGAATATGGTGCAAAATGCCAAACCTGATCCAGAAGTGTTTGTGAAGTGCGCGAATTTACTAAATATTACGTCGGATAAGTGTGTAGTATTTGAAGATTCACAGGCTGGGATTGCGGCAGCTAAGGCAGCAGGGATGAAAACAGTTGGCATAGGTAGTGAGGAAATATTATGCGAAGCTGATTTTATATTTACCAATATGTTGGAGGTAGAGCTCCCGCTATTTTAAAAGTACTGGGTATTCACAATCCATATAAAAGTTAAAGAAGAGGAGCAAAAATCTGCAGCGATGTGGCTGCAGATTCGCTCCTCTTTTTATATGTTCAATCCATTATTGCGTAGATTCGTTGTTACGGTAATCTGTAGGCGATAGTCCAGTAAGCTTTTTAAATACTCGGCTAAAATATTTTTCATCATCATAGCCTACAGCACTGCCAACTTCAGCAATTTTCAAGTGAGGGTTCAATAACAGCACTTTAGCTTTATCTATACGGATTTGACTTACATAATTAACAATTGTAATTCCAAATTCCTGTTTGAATCTGCGCGAAATGTGCTCCCGATTCAAATGAAATTGATTAGCTATATCCGATAGCGAGACATCCTGGTAGTTCTTTCTGATATAGTTTGATATTTCGTGAATGACATTATTACTATTCATTTGATATTTTATTATTTTTATGGAACAAACTATAAGATCATCTATAATATGCTCCTGTAGTTGCTGTAGAGAAAATTTTCTGTTTTGATCAAGTGGAAATGGAAGGTAATCACGCTTCTGATCCGGCTCTAATTCCTCAATATAATTATTTGTGAATTCTTCGATCCACATCTGTTTGGCTAATTGGTATTCCTCAACCCACCACTTATATTGCATAAAAGTAATATGATCCTTTGTATATAAATGATCAATCCATTTCTGAACAGCGGCTCGTATTTGTCCTGTGTTCCCACTGCGCACTGCGAGCCGTAACCCCTCTTTATATTCACCGAAACCAAGGGAGCTAAATTGTGTGCTAAAGGAAGTTTTACCAGAATGAATTCGGGACGAAGATGACATAAGTAAATTGCAATGCTTTAGTGAGTTTATAGCTTCCTTGTAGGAAGTTGATAAATTTGCAGGGAAAGCTGTTGGCGAACCAAGGCCAAATTCGAGCTGATCACCTGATATATCCCACAGCAATTGGTTAATTTTGGATAAAATAAAATCTATATCCGTAAAATCATTCCAATGTAAGATGACTATTTCATCAGGATGAATGATGTTTCTAAACACGTAGCCTTTTTTACGCTCCCATAAATATTGATTACACAGCTCAATGACACTAGCAGCGGTCTTCTCTTTGTTGCTTACTAAATCGATATTCGTGACAGTGACTTGGCATGTACCAGTGTGGCACAGCTCTAAAAAATCATTATTCATAGTATTATTGATTACTGTGTCTGGAAACAGCAATAAATTTGAAAGTAATTTATCGAGATAGACTGGCTTTAATTCATTAACGACTGTAACCAGTTCCTGGTGTTCAGCTTTCATTTTTCGAGACTCATTACGCTTGTCTATAGCTTTCTTTAATGCATCTTCCAGGTGCTGTGGATTTATAGGCTTTAACAAGTAATCAATAGCCCCATGCTGCAGTGTGTGCCTAACAAAATTAAAGTCATCAAAGCCGCTAAGCACAATAATGTTGGATTGGATCTGGTGAAGCTTCATCCAATCCATTAGCTCCATACCATTTTTTAAAGGCATCATCATATCCAGAATTATGATGTCAGGCTCTCCTGATTTAAGTATTTCGATCGCTTCTTCTCCATTTTGAGATTCCTCGATTGTATTGATATTTAAGGAATCCCAATCCACCAACAATCGAATTGATTTTCGTACATGCTTCTCGTCGTCTATGATCAATAGTTTCATGATGTCCTCCGTGTTCTTTAATATGATTATAGAAGACTTTTTTCCTTCATGCACCATTTCCTGCACTGTTTGACTCAATAAAATCCACCATCTTCGTCTGTTTCCTGAGTGGGAGTATGGGTGGTCGGTCTTTAAACTAGTGATAAGGATCGACATTATCCGCTAAAAATGAGAAGGGGGAAAGCATATGCATGTCGGGAAAGATTCAAAATGGATGCAACAGCTTGTTTTTATAGGACCAGCTGTGCTCATCTTTAGTTTGGTTATTATAGCTCCATTTTTGCTTGGACTTTATTATTCCATGACGGATTGGAATGGAGTTTCACCGAACATTAACTGGGTGTGGTTTGACAATTTTAAAAAGATCTTTATGGAGGACAAGGATTTTGCCAATTCGTTCTGGTTTACGACGAAAATTACAGTAACCATTGTTATATTAACTAATTTACTGGGTTTTTTTATTGCTTATATGCTTGTTCAAAAGTTAAAAACGCGTAATATGCTCAGATCCGTTTTTTTCATGCCAAACGTATTGGGTGGATTACTGCTAGGCTTTATCTGGCAATTTATATTTGTGAGGGGCTTTACTACACTGGGGGCTCATTCTGATTTCTTCTTGTTTAATTTGGCATGGCTTGGTACGGAAGCAACTGCATTCTGGGGTCTGGTCATTGTAAGTGTATGGCAAGGAACGGGTTACGTAATGGTCATTTACATTGCAGGACTATCAAATGTACCGGAAGATTTAAAAGAAGCCGCATATGTTGATGGGGCAAAGCGCAGGCAGATGCTGCGTCATGTCATCCTTCCCATGATTATGTCCTCTATTACTGTTTGTCTTTTCTGGACGATAAATCATACGTATAAGATGTATGATTTGAACTATTCTTTAACGAATGGCGGGCCATTTAGATCAACTGAATCTGTATCTATGAATATTTATATAGAAGCCTTTGCGAATAACCGATACGGTCTCGGAACAGCCAAAGCATTTATATTTTTTATAGCGGTAGCCCTAATAACAGTTATTCAAGTATACCTGACTAAAAGAAGGGAGATTCGCATGTGATGAGCACTTTTATGTCCAGGAATAAGCTTCATTTAGTTGAAGTGGTTGTCATCCTTCTAGCTTTATTCTTTTTGATTCCATTTTATTTTGTGCTGGTTAATTCATTCAAGTCGATGCCGGAGCTGCTTAAGAACACGGCCTCGATTCCAGAAATCTGGAGATTTGCAAACTATCAACGTGCTTGGGATATACTGAATTTACCATTAGCTATAACCAATTCCTTAATAATTACAATAGTTAGTACAGTAGGCTTGACTACTATTGCATCAATGTGTGCCTACCGGATGGTTCGGAAACCAAGTAAATTCAATAATATGATGTTTTCGCTATTCGTAGCGGCGATGGTGATCCCCATTCAGGCGATCATGCTCCCACTCGTTAAAATATTGAATGTACTTGGGATTATCAATAGCATTCCGGGACTAGTGGTAAGCTATATTGGGCTGGGTATTGCGTTCTCGACGTTCTTGTTCCATGGATTTGTAAAATCCATACCGTATGAAATAGAAGAGTCGGCGATTATTGATGGATGCTCACCTTATCGTGTATATTGGAGCATTGTATTCCCGCTATTAAAACCAATGACAGTTACAGTTGTTCTGCTGAACACCCTTTGGTTTTGGAATGAGTTTTTGTTGGCACAGCTCATACTGCTTAAGCCTGAGTTGCGAACCATTCAACTGGCAATTAACTCTTTGTTCAGCGAGTATACGAAGCAATGGGATCTGGCATTGGCCGCCTTAGTAATGAGTATTACACCAGCAATCGTGTTCTTCTTTTTTCTCCAACGACACATCATTGAGGGTGTAACTGCTGGCGCTGTAAAAGGTTAATATCGAAGGAATGTTTAGGGCTGCTCAAAATAATCCACTTGTTTGCTCAGTATTTTCGGTGTACAACCTATTTGGCAAACGATGATAATAAAGGCGTAGTCACATATATACTATAGGGGGTAGAAATATGAAGCGCATAAAAAGTACTCTTATGCTGATGTTATTAGTACTCGTGGTTATTGCTGGTTGTTCTCAAAACAACAGCAGTGCCGGCAATAAGGGTGCAAATGGTGTGAGCGGTGATAGTAGCGGAGGAAATAACAAGGAGAATATTACACTCAAAATATTTAATGCCAAGACAGAAATTGTGGATCAATTAAACGAGTTAAAGCAAGATTATGAGCAAGAACATCCAGGTGTCAAATTACAGATTGATACAGTGATAGGTACTGACTATGCTTCTGCACTTAAAGGTAGATTTGCAGGTAATGAAATGCCGGATATATTTGTAAATACGGGTTATACCGAAATGGAAACCTGGATCGACCATCTAGAGGATTTATCAAATGAGCCATGGGCACAAAATGTTGTGGAAATTGCCCGGGAGCCAATTACGAAAGATGGCCTTCTGTATGGAATGCCTATGAACTTGGAAGGCTACGGCTTTATATATAATAAGGATTTATTTGAACAAGCCGGTATTAAAGAAATTCCTAACACAATCACGGAGTTAAAGGCAGTAATTCAGAAGCTCGAGGAGTCAGGAATCAAGGCTTTTGCTACATCCTATCAAGGTATTATTCCGGGACGCTTTGGCGTCAATGTACCGTTTGCAATGCAAGGGGATCCGGTGCAGTTTATCCGGGAAATCAATGATGGAACAATGAATTTCGTAGATAACCCTATTTTTAGAGACTGGTTAGATCTGATTGATCTGGAATTAAATCATTCCGTTCAAAATCCAATGACCACCGATTACAATACACAGGTTACGTTATTTTCAAGTGGGGATGCAGCTATCATATTTAATGGGAACTGGATCCAGCCGATGCTTAACAATTTAAATGATAAGATGAACTTGGGTATTATGCCTGTACCGATTAATGACGATGTTAAGCTGAATGATCATATTTATGTCGGTGTACCCAACTTCTGGGTTGTTAATAAAAATTCCGAAGTCAAGGATCAAGCGAAAGAGTTTTTAAATTGGTTGGTCACCTCGGAGACTGGACAACGTTATATTACGGATGAGTTCAAATTCATTCCTGCATTCAATAACATTGAGGCTGATTCTGAAATCATTGGTGATCTAGCGGCAGCGGTACAGTCTTACGTAATGGAAGGCAAGACATATGGTTGGCATTGGCCAAGATACCCGGTTGGCGTAGTTCCAGAGTTTGGCTCAGCTATGCAAAAATATTCTTCTGGTTATCTTGATCGGGATCAGCTGTTGATTGAGCTGAAGAGTGCTTGGGATAAATTTAAATAGCCATGTTCAACATTTAAAAGTGTACTTGTATCTTAGTATCTTATTATAGTCGATGAGCTGATAAAGTCTCCCTTAAGACTCCAAAGTCGGAGCCAAGGGAGGCTTTGTTTACAATTATTGACCCAAGACCTACGAAATATGCTGACGCAGGCTGCCAGTGCTGCTAAGCCCGGTGCACTCCCTGAATGCGAACTGCTTGCAGCCAAGGCATTTTTGGAATTGCAGATTTTCCAAGGCATAGTTTAGGGCTTCTCCCGTGTGCTCAAAAAATCGTTTCTCGCCAATCATCGCATAACCGCCGGTTTTGAGAAGCAGCTCTTTGGGCTGAGGCTTGATGCCGGAAATGAGAACGATGACGCCGCGCTGCATCAGACGCTGAATCAGGCTGATAAAATTGGCCTCCCCCGTGGTGTCCATGAAGGGGACTCTACCCATACGCAGCAGCACAACCTGCAGGTCGGGGTCACCGAGCAGCTTCTCCTCCAATTTCTCCAGGACATGGGTGGCCCCGAAGAAAAGCGTTCCTTCAATCGTATAAATGCCGAGCTGCGGACAATTCCGCTCTTCGGATACCATATGAGCCTGCACCTTCTCTTTGCCCGAGGTGTGGTCAGGCAGCATTTTATTAACCGCAACCATACCGCTCATCCGTTTCAAGAATAGTATGACCGCCAGGGCCAATCCGGCTTGAACAGCGACTGTCAAGGTTGTAAATACGGTGAGCACAAAAGTAACGAGCAGGATCAGCGAATCCCCTGTCCGCATTTTGAGCATATGGGTAAAGTTCTTGTATTCGCTCATGTTCCAGGCTACGACCATTAATATAGGAGCCATGCTGGCCAGCGGAATGCTGGAAGCGTAAGGCGCGAACAAGACAACGATCAGCAGAACGACGATGCCGTGAATGACCCCGGATAGCGGGGAAGCCGCACCGTTCTTGATATTCGTTGCTGTCCGGGCAATTGCGCCAGTAGCAGGGATGCCTCCGAATAGCGGCGCCGCCATATTGGCTACCCCTTGCCCGATTAATTCCCGGTTGCTGTTATGGCGGGTTCCAGTCATTTCGTCGGCGACGACGGCGGATAAGAGCGACTCAATGCTCCCCAGCATAGCTATGATCAAAGCGGGCTGCAGCATCAGGAGGATGCGATCCCAGGTGAAATCGAGCGGAGCGAAGCTCGGCAGTCCTGCAGGAATAGGCCCGTAGGCTGCACCAATTGTCGTTAACTTGCCGGGGAACAGCCAGGCGGCAATCAAAGTGGAAACAATGATGCCCACGAGAGATCCAGGCACCTTGGGCAAAATTTTAGGAGTTAGAATAAGAGCAGCCAAGCATATGCCGGCAATCAGCACGCTGTACAGGTTCAAAGAGGATATCCGCAGGAATATTTCTTTCATGTTATAGAAAAAATACTCATGGCGCTCCACTCCCTCAAGTCCAAGAAAGTTAGCGATTTGTCCGCTGAAAATAATGACCGCAATCCCGGAGGTAAACCCGATGGTGACCGGCTTCGGAATAAACCTGATCAGCGATCCCAGCCGAAGGAGCCCCATCAGCACAAGGAATACGCCCGCCAGAAATCCGGCGACCAGCAGGTTTTCGTACCCGTACTGCATGACGACCGCCAGCAGAACCGGAATAAACGCTCCGGTCGGTCCGCCGATTTGGAATTTAGATCCGCCGAGCAGAGAGATTAGAATCCCCGCTATGATCGTTGTGTACAGCCCATACTCGGGTTTTACTCCCGAAGCAATGGCAAAAGCCATCCCTAAAGGAATGGCGACAATCCCGACGATACAGCCCGACACTAAATCCTTGCGGAACGCTTGTGCAGAGTAACCACTAAATCGTCCTACCCATTTCATTTTGTATAACCTTCTTTTCTAATCGTTAAATTTGTTTATTGATATCCTCCAGCAGAGATATGGATTCTACTAAATGGTTGTTGAAAATTTGTCTGGCTACCGCGAGCAGGTCGCTGATCAATGGATCACGAAGCGAGTAAATCACGGTTGTGCCTTCCTTGACGGTATTGACCAGGTTCTTGGCGCGAAGCACGGCTAATTGCTGGGATACCGCCGAGCCCTCCGATTCCAGCATCGTCTGAAGCTCGTTCACATTGCGTTCTCCTTGGCTTAATATTTCCAAGATGCGGATTCTCATCGGATGAGCAAGCGCTTTGAAAAAATCGGCCTTGAATTGCTGTATGCCTTTGTCCATAACGAAAAAATCTCCTTGGTTTCATATATTCATATATCTGAAATTTTGAATATTTGAATCAAAGCTCATGATAGCATGACAAACGCCGTTTGTAAATGACGTATGTACAAAACAAAGAAAGCTGCGAAGGCCGCAGCTTTCCTAGTATCCCTTTATCTCCAGCGTTATTTAGGCATGATCCAGACGATTTCGCAGATGCGAACCAAAAATTTCTTGCCGCGTGCATCCAACACCACATGATCCGGCTTGACGTCGGCGATACAGCCGTCGATTCCTCCGCGAGTCGTCTCCAGCACCACATAGTTGCCGACATTGGCTCTTAGCGCATCGACCACGCACGGGTCGACCAGAGTTACTGCCAGAGGATGATGGCCATGGCCTCCATGATGAGACATGTGATGATGGTGATGCATTGGATAATAATGATTCAAGTGATTCACTCCCATTTCAAATGATACGGCATTCTATGCGAATGACTAGTTCGCCGTATGGGCGCTAGCCCACCGAAGGAGCGAAAAGTAAAACCCGGGAAGGTTTACTCCCCGGGCAATCTTTCCTGATCAGCTACCGATGCTCGACGAGGTCGATGGCTCCGAGCACGATATGGGCCAGGCCAAAGCCAAGAGCGCCGGTGGCGGCAAGCTTATACTTGCTCCGAAGCAGTGAGACGGCTGAAGCGGATACTACGGCTCCAAGAACAGTAGGAATCAAACCTTCACGCATGCATAACACTCCTTTGGATTCAGTTGGAAAGACAAGGTTATTCTGATTCGTCCAAATGCAAATTATGCATAGGATTGACAATAGATAGTTGCTATATCTATAATTGTTATACATATAATAAATCGCGCGAGGAGGCGTTCAGCGTTGCGGATCAAGGATTCCCTTGGCTATATCATTACGAACACCGGACGAAAAATCACCCAGCATTTAACCCAGAGATTCCATGAATTTGGCATCACATCCGAGCAGTGGGGCGTGCTGCAGACACTGACGGAGGAAGAAGGCATCACGCAAGCAGAGCTGTCCCGGCGCACCGAGAAAGACCCAACCAACGTCACTCGTATTCTTGACCAACTGGAGAGGAAGGAATTCATACGCAGAGGAGCCAACAAGGAGGATCGGCGATCCTATCTGATCCATGTCACAGAGAGCGGCAGAAGCTTAAGTGAGAAGCTTCTGCCGATCGAGGCAGAGTTTACGCAGTCGTACTTAAAGGATTTGACCGTAGAAGAGCTTGCGCTGCTGCGCCAGATTTTTCAAAAAATAAATGAACGTCTATAGACCCTGCGAAGCGTCTATCCCCCAAATTCAACATAGAAAGCAGGAATACGATTTGAGAGAAACCAGCTTATGGAACAAGAACTTCTTGCTGATTTGCTTCAGCAGTTTTTTTGTGTTTATGACCTTTTATATTTTGGCGGTAACGCTGCCGACCTTTGTGCTGGAATCGCTGCATGGCAGCCAGAAGGGAATCGGCCTCGTAACAACAGTGTTCGTTATCGCGGCCGTCATCTTCCGCCCGTTAGCCGGCAAGTGGCTGAATGAGCTGGACAACCGCAAAATCATGAATGTTTCACTCATTCTGTTTGCGGTCTGCAGCGCCTTATATTTGATTGTGCACGGCTTTGCGCCGCTGCTCGTCCTGCGCGTCATTCACGGGGCGGCCTTCGGCGTTGCGGCGACGACCACCTCGGCGATTGCAATTAAGCTCATTCCAGAGAAGCGCAAAGGCGAAGGGATCGGTTATTTTACGCTCTTCATGAGTCTGGCAATGGTTTTCGGGCCGTTCCTTGGCTTAACCATCATTACCCACTTTAGTTTCCCCGTGCTATTCATCATGTGTCTTATATTCTCGGCACTATCTTTGGCCTGCGGCCTGCTGCTGCAAATCCCTGGCGAGCCGGAACCTAAGAAGTCTGGCGCTGCCTCATCCTGGCATTGGAGCAACTTCATCGAGACGAAGGCGATTCCGATTTCCATTTCCGGCTTTATGCTCGCTTTCTCCTATGGCGCGATTTCTACGTTCATTTCGGTTTATGCCAAAAGCCTGGGGATGGAGCCGTTCGCCAGCTACTTCTTCATCGTCTTCGCCGCCCTTATTCTCATTTCCCGGCCATTCACCGGGAGATTGTTCGACCGTAGAGGCGAGCATGTGCTGGTATATCCGGGCCTGCTCTTCTTCGTTGTCGGCATGATCTGGCTCAGTCAGGCCGATAGCACCTTTGCCTTCCTTGCGGCTGGCGGCGTAATCGGTCTCGGGTACGGCGCTTTGCTGCCCAGCTTTCAGGCGGTTGCGATCAAGTCGGCGCCGATCCAGCGCAGCGGGCTGGCTACGAGCACCTACTTTGTCTTTTTTGACGCAGGCTATGGCGTGGGTTCCTATGTCCTTGGCGTGGTAGCCGCGATGACCAGCTACGGCACGATGTATTTCGTCGGTGCGATGGTGGTCGCTTTCACCACCTTGCTGTACTATGCGCTGCATCACCGGAGACAGGGCAAAGAGCAGGCGGGCGAGACATCCGCATAGGTGCGCGCAGCACCAGAATAGCAGCCTCCCAGATTCAAAGCTTTGGCTTATAGGGTAAAAAGAGGTCAATACCGTATCAAGGGAGGGAGCGTTTGATGCGCAAGAAAGCGTCCCAATTGCTGCAGCAGATCATCTTCGTCGGACCATCGACGGTATTCTTCATCTTGATCGTGGCTGCGCCTTTTGTGCTCGGCCTGTATTATTCATTGACGAGCTGGAACGGGATTTCGCGCCAGGCCGACCTTGTCGGTGTGAGCAATTATCTGCACATATTCACGCGAGATCTCGCTTTCCGCAATTCGTTTGTCTTTACCGCGAAATTTACGCTGTTTAGCGTCCTTCTAACGAATGTTACAGCATTCATCCTCGCTTATTTGCTGACGAAGCCTTTCCGAACGCGGAACGTGATGCGTACCGTGTTCTTTATGCCCCATGTCATCGGCGGCTTGCTGCTCGGTTTTATCTGGCAGTTTATTTTTGTGCGGGGCTTTAGTTCGATCGGTGAATGGACCGGGCTGAGCTTCTTTCAGCTGCCGTGGCTGGGCACAGAATCCACCTCGTTCTGGGCGATTATTATTGTATTTGTTTGGCAGAATGCCGGATATTTGATGGTTATTTACATCTCTGCGATGAACAACGTGCCGAAAAACCTCATGGAGGCGGCGCAGGTGGACGGCGCTGGCAAACGGCAGGTGCTCGGCAAAATCATCGTGCCGCTGATTATGCCCGCAGTGACGGTCTGCCTGTTCCTGGCGATATCCTGGTCGTTCAAGCTCTTCGATCTCAATTTGTCCCTGACCAAAGGCGGGCCGTTCAAATCAACGGAATCCGTCGCGCTGAACATTTACAATGAAGCCTTTAACATCAGCCGGTTCGGTATGGGCTCGGCAAAAGCGATCCTGTTCTTCCTTATTGTGGCGGTCATTTCCATGCTTCAAGTATGGGCCACAAAGCGCAAGGAGGTGGAGATGTGATGGAGACAGCGAAACGGTATAACGGAAAAATCGTGCTGGTCGAGCTGCTGATCATTTTCGGCGGTCTGCTGTTCCTTGTTCCGTTTTATTTTCTGCTGGTCAACTCGCTCAAGAGCTTTGGGGAGATTCTGACGGATGCGGCCGGCTGGCCGTCGGCGTTCCAATGGGAGAATTACGCTGGAGCGTGGGAGAAGACATCTTTTCCCAAAGCCTTCGGGAACTCGCTGCTCATTACCGTGCTTAGCAATCTGCTGCTCGTGCTGATGTGCGCGATGGCCGCTTACCGGATGGCCCGCAGGCCAACCTGGTTTAACCGCATACTGTACATGGCGTTTGTGGCGGCGATGCTCATTCCGTTCCAGGCGATCATGATTCCGCTTGTCAAAGTGACGAGCGTGCTCGGCATTATGAATTCGCGAACCGGGCTGATCCTCTGTTACCTTGGGTTTGGCGCGCCGCTCACAGTATTTCTGCTCCACGGATTCGTGAAGTCGGTTCCGCTCGATATCGAGGAAGCCGGCCGAGTGGACGGCTGCTCGCCTTATGGCATCTTCTTCCGGATCGTCCTGCCGCTAATGCAGCCGATAGCGGTAACCGTCGTTATTCTCAATACGCTGTGGATTTGGAACGACTACCTGATGCCTTCGCTAATTCTACAGAAGCCGGAGCTGTTTACGATTCCGATCGAAACCTTCGCATTTTTCGGACAGTTCACGAAGCAGTGGGACCTGGCCTTGCCAGCGCTCGTATTGGGCATTACGCCGATCGTGATTTTCTTTCTCTTTATGCAGAGGTATATCATCGACGGTATTGCGCAGGGCTCGGTCAAAGGATGACTACACGATGATTAGGATCGATGGACGGGAGGTTGAGCGGATATGAGAGCAGGAAGGAACATCGGCAGGCTGGCCCTGCTGCTTCTGTTGACTGCATTGCTTGCAGCAGGCTGCGGCAGCCGGAAGGAAGCCGAAATGCAAAACGGACGCAAGGTGCTGCATATTTTCCAATTCAAGGTGGAAATCGCCGAGGCGCTGGAAAGGCTGCAGAAGGAGTTCGAGCAGGAGCATCCGGACATTAAACTGGAAATCCAGACGGTGGGCGGCGGCAGTGATTACGGAGCAACACTAAGGTCGAAGTTCGCCTCCGGGGAAGAGCCCGATATTTTCAACATCGGCGGATACCGCGAAATGGAAATGTGGGAGGAATATCTGGAGGATCTGTCCGACCAGCCCTGGGTGAAGGATGTCAAGGAGCTGGCCAAAGAGCCAATGACCAAGGACGGCAAATTGTACGGGCAGCCGATGAACCTGGAAGGCTACGGTTTTATCTATAACAAGGAGCTGTTCCGCCAGGCCGGCATTACCGAGCGTCCGGTTACGCTCAGCGGTCTGCGGGAGGCGGCGGAGAAGCTGGAGGCCGCAGGGATTATCCCGTTTTCCAACGGGTATCAGGAGTCGTTCGTGCTTGGCAACCATAACATTAATGCCGCATTTGCCTATCAGCAAGACCCTGCAGCATTCATCCAGCAGTTAAACGAAGGGTCGGCGAAGTTCGCGGCTGACCCGGTCGTACAGCAGTGGTCGGATCTTTTGGAGCTGACGCTGGAATACAGCAATCCAAACCCGCTCACCACAGATTACAACACCCAGGTGACCCTGTTTGCCAGCGGCCAGGCCGCGATGATGCAGCAGGGCAACTGGACGCAAGGGCAGATCGACGGGATCAATCCGAATCTCGACTTGGGCATACTGCCCATGCCGATCGACGATACGGCCGAGGATAATGATGTACTGTTCGTCGGGGTGCCTAACAACTGGGTCATCAACAAGAATTCTCCTGTTAAAGAGGAAGCGAAGACCTTCCTCAATTGGCTCGTTTCCTCCGAGACAGGCAGGAGGTATATCACCGAGGAATTTCAGTTCATTCCGGCCTTTGACAGCATCGAAGGCACAGAAGAGGATCTCGGGGCCCTCGGCATCGAGGTGCTGAAATACACCGATGCAGGCCAAGCGCTGACCTGGAACTGGTTCCGGTTCCCGAATGGCATGTCGGGCGAATTCGCCAGCAGCATTCAGGCCTACATCGGCGGCAAAATCACAAAACCCGAGATGTACGAGCAGTTCCAGCAGAACTGGGACAATTTAAGCGTGGAATAGGCAGGCTCAGAAGCGTTGATGGCAATCTATCAATGCTTCTTTTTTTTGGGCAAAAATGAGGGGAGTCTATTCATCTGCTTTGTTCTTTTGCTACAATGCATTAGGATGAATAGGGAGAATGATCAGCTATTGAGGGAGCTATGTATGAACAGAATACTGCGATTTTTACGCCGTTTCATGCTGCAAAAAACGATTTATCGGACGTTCCTCGTATACTATTTGCTCGGCAACCTTCTGCTGCTCGTGCTGCTTGGGATGTTGTCCATTCGCGATTCGACCCGGATGATTACGGAAGAGGTGATCCGTTCAAGCAACAAGGTGATGGAGCAGGCCGCTCAAGGCTTAAGCTTCAACCTGGAGGAGACGAAGCGTTCGCTGCTGGTGCTGGCAAGCAATCAATCCGTCGGCGCAATCATGCGGCATGCTGAAGTGCCTGACATGGCCTATTTGCTGCAGCATGAACGAAATATTTCCGAAATTACGCAGAGCATCAATACGTATCAGTCGTTAATCAGCGATGTTCTTATTCTGGGGAAAAACGGGTATGTCAACAATTTGAACGGGCGGAGCTCGCTTTGGTGGGAATATTCCTTCGGGGCGCAGCCGTGGGCACAGGAATCCTTTCAGCCCCGGCAGGGAGATTATTTTTTTAGCCTGGGCATTCATCATCAGGATTATTATTTAAGCTCGGACATTTCTCGATATGGACGACCCACCTTGTCTGTAGCGATGCAGGTCAAAGGCTTTCGCCGCGAGGTCATCGGCTCGGTTATTGCCAACCTGGACTTGCAGAAAGTAAACAGCATGTTCGAGCGCAACAACTATCAGAACAGAGGGAGCATCTTTCTGATCGACGAGAACAGGAGAATCATCGTTCACCAGAACAACGAAGAAATCGGCCAAATCATGGATATTGCTGGAATCGATGAGATCTACGAACAGAAGTCGGGCAATTTCCGCACACCATTGTACGGGGAGGAGCATTTGATTATTTATCAGCCGACAGCGGTTGAAGGCTGGATGATGATCTCCGCCGTGCCGATGAGTGAAATCACGAGCCAATCCGCTCCGCTAAAGTCGAACCTGGCGCGAATTCTTTACCTGTGCCTGATTCTAAATGTGCTGATCAGCCTGGCGGTCACCTTCCGCATTTCCCGGCCGATGCAGGGCCTGCTGAAGACGCTGGACAAAATCGGGACCGACGACATGCTGTACATTCGCGATAAAAACTACCAGTATCACGAAATCAATCAGATCGGCATGAAATTCAAAGAGCTTATGGACCGGATCGACCTGCTCATTCAGCAAAACTATTTGACTCAGATCGCGCTGAAAGAAGAAGAACTGAAGGCGCTGCAGGCCCAGATCAATCCTCATTTTCTGTTCAATACGCTGCAGCTGCTGCAGACGGAAATTGTATGCGGTAACATCGAATCCTCTAATCATATCGTGCTTTCCTTAAGCCACATGTTCCGTTATTCGATGAGACAGTCGGGTGAGCTGGTGGAGCTTAGAACGGAGCTGGAGCACGTACGGAATTATCTTTATATTATGAATAAAAAATACGATGACCGCTTGCAGGTCGACGAGTACATTCCGGATCAGCGCGTATTGCCGTGCAGAATACCCAAGCTGCTGCTGCAGCCTGTCGTGGAGAACTGTATCCGGCATGGATTCGGTGAGGATCGGCGGGAGGGTGCGATCCGCATCAGCGTCACTACAGTGAGAAGAGGTCTGCTTATCGCCATTTCTGACAGCGGCAAAGGGATGGATGCAGATGAGCTCAAACGGCTGAGACGGCAGCTGGACAAGCCGGATGAGAAAAACGGCAATATCGGACTTTATAATATCAATCACCGGATTAAGCTGAACTTCGGGCAGGATTTTGGAATCCGGGTTCGCAGCACAAAGAATGCCGGCACCTGCGTATATTTAGTTGTGCCGAGGATCAAATAAGCTCGTTGTATGAGGGGGACATGCCATGAAATTGCTAATAGCGGATGACCAAACTTCCCTGCACACTTTTTTGGATAAAACGATGGACTGGGCAGCCTTAGGGATTACGGAAATCAAACATGCTTACGACGGCCGGGAAACGCTGCAGCAGCTTGGAGAGTTCCTGCCGGACATCGTCATACTGGACATTCAGATGCCATTTATGAGCGGGATCGAAACCCTGCAGCAGCTGGATCATTCCATAAAGAAGCCGAAAACCGTCATTGTAAGCGCTCACGATGAATTCACCTATGCGCGGGAGGCGCTGCGTCTGGACGTCTATCAGTATTTGCTGAAGCCCGTGGATGTCGTATTGCTGAAGAAAACCATTCTTGAGCTTACATCCGCCATACAAGCAGAGCAGCAATCCGTTCTGGCCCATGAATTCGGGAAGCTGGTGCACTCCAAGTCTGCGTATGCCAATAGCCTCGCCGTCGTTGAGCGGGCCTGCGGCTTGCTGAAGCTCCAGCAATGCGCCGTCCTCCAGATCGAAGGAGAGAGCCTGAGCGAGCCGATGCTTGCGGAATGGCTGCTCCAGGCGGAGCCGTCGCTAATTCCGGTAGTCTACCGAAAGAGCCGGGATAAATACAGCTGCCTGCTGGGAATAACCGCTCCAATGTTAGAATCCCGGTTGCTGGAGCTGTGCCAGGAGACGTTATCCCGTATTCAAGCCCATATACCCGAACTTGCGGTGAGCATTGGAGCAAGCCGAATGATGAACGGATGCCATGCTGACCAGCTGCCGGAGCTGCTGGAGCAGAGCGAGGAAGCCGGCAGGCTGAGCTTCTATACCTGTGAACCCGTGAATGCTTACCAGGAGGAAACATTTAACGAGGCATGGGGCATGCAGCATTTTCAGAGCTATGAGCAGGCCTATCGGGAGATGGTTGTCCGCGAATTCGCTCCGGAGGCCGCCAGGAAGCTGACCGCAGAAATGTTCGATTATTTCCGGAGCTCGCGGATTCCGCCGGAGGATGTCTATTCTCTAGTTCTTCATTTTCTGTACGTCATTGCCCAATCGATTCCGTCTAAGGGCAGGTCAAGTACGAAGCTCGATAACATCACCATGGATGACCTTAAGAGCTATCGTAATATCCGGGAGCTGGAGCTCTTATTTATGAGCTTAATCGATCATATCGCTAGCATCATGAAAGGCCCGAACCTGACGGAGGATATGGTTATGAGAGTGAAGCAATATGTCGACCTCAACTATGGGGAGGATTTGTCTCTGCAGATGGTGGCGGACCGGTTTGGCGTCGACCGCTTTCAGTTAAGCAGGCTGTTCAAGCAGGAAATGAATGTGAACTATTGGAATTATGTGATTCAGATTAGGATGGAGAAGGCCGCCGAATTGCTGCTCCGCACGGAGGAGAAGAACAGTGTGATTGCCTCTGTGACTGGATTTGTCGATGAGAGTCACTTCAGCAGGACGTTTAAAAAATACTATGACGTGTCCCCCAAGCAATACCGTCAGCTCCATCGAGGCGAGAAACATTAAGCCGTGCAACGAAATACAAGAAGTTGCGCAACAATATGAATTCCGCCGCGAAAGGAACCGGAGTAAGCTTTGAAATGAGTGTAAGTGCTTACAATGTTGAAATAAGGGGGAACTAAACGTGAAAAGAAAGTCACTGCTGTTGATTATGGTTATGATCGTCACGATGGTGCTCAGCGCCTGCGGAGGCAAGGACAGTTCTGAAAGCGCAGCCAGCGGCGCCGAGGGCGGGCAAAGCAAGCAAAAGGTGAAGCTGAGCATCCTAGCCTGGAACAATGAGTCCGAAATGAAGCCGGTGCTGGAAGGGTTCCAGAAGAAATACCCGCATATTTCTTTCGATTTCCAATTTGCTCCGCCGGTCAAAGACTATATTTCGAAATTGCAGACGATGCTGCTGTCGGATTCCGCGACGGATATTTTTATGATCGCTGCCGAGAACCGCAATGAAATTATCGACGGCGGACATGCAATCGATCTGACGGACTACCCGTTCATGGATGTGATGCTCGACAGCAATAAACCAATGCTGAGCAAGGACGGAAGAACCTACGCTTTTACGCAAAACGGCTGGGTAGGCGGTTGGTTCTACAATAAGGCGCTATTTGAGAAAGCAGGTATTACGGAGCTCCCTGAAACTTGGGATGAGTTCATCGCCGTGTGCTTGAAGCTGAAAGAGGCAGGAATTGTCCCGATTTATGATACCATGCAGGATTTGACGCAAATCCATTCGGCTCTATACGGGAACATGGTGCTGTCCCAAGACCCTGATTTTGACGAGAAGATCTTTGCTGGCGAAAAAACATTTGCCGATGGATGGACAGAAGTGTTTAAAGTGTGGAAAAGAGATTTGATCGATACGAAAATTTTGACCTCCGACATGATTGGCCTGACTGGAGATCAAGTTGAAAGCGAGTTTGCACTCGGCAATGTCGCGATGTTCTTCAGCGGCCCGTGGGTGATGGATAAATTGACGCAGGTGCCGGATCTGGATTTCGGAGTGATGGGTCTGCCTGGATTCGAGAAGGGTCAGAGCTATTATGTCGGGGCGCCTGGCGTAGGGTTTGCGGTGAATAGCAAGACGAAGAATAAAGAGGAAGCGCTGCTGTTCCTGGAGTACTTGAGCACGGAGGAAGGCCTGCAGCTGTTCTATGAGGGCACGAATTTAATCATGACGGCCAAGGGCTTCGAGGCGGAAGTGCATCCTGCCCTGCAAAACGCATATGAGGAAGGCCTGATGCAAGGCAGAATCTATTTGCCTATGGTAACTTGGCCAAGATACCAGGAAGCGCTCAGAAACCAATTTGTGGTTTCGACCCAGGACATGGCTGTAGGTAAGATTACGCCGGAGGAAGCTGTTCAAGCCATTGATAAGAAATTCATTGAGATGGAGAGTTACTAAGGTCTAGCTCACTGAAAGGAAGATCAATCTTGGGTAAATTTATGCGACAGCTGCAATACCAGGTGTTTCTGATTCCGATTCTGATCATCTATACCTTGTTTACGATTTACCCGTTAATTCGCTCATTTATGCTTAGCCTGACTAATTTTAACGGGTATTCAACGAACTATGACTTTATCGGCTTGAAAAATTATGCGCGCTTGTTCGCCGACAATGCGATCGTATCGGGAATATCATTTACGATATTGTTTGCGGTCGCAACAACGGTGCTGGTCACTTTACTTGCGATTCCGCTAGCGCTTGTTCTGGATCAGAATTTTTTCAGTAAAAATGTATTGCGGGCGGTCTTTTTCTTCCCGTCCATTCCGAGCGGCCTGCTGTTGGCCTTTATCTGGGGGTTTATCTTCGCGCCGATTCCGTCGGGGATTCTAAACACTTTCCTGCGCGAATTGTTCGGGATGTCGGCCCAGCCATGGTTATCCGATCCTGTGCTGGCCAAGGTATCGACGATTGTCGTCGCTGTTTGGGCCACGACCGGCTGGCACGCGGTCATTTACCTGGCCTTCCTGCAGTCGATTTCCAAGGACTTCTTCGAGGCAGCGGCAATCGATGGAGCCAACAAGTGGCAGCAGATCCGCTACATTACTATTCCGCTGCTGGCTCCGGCGATGACGGTGAGCGTGCTGCTCTTAATCACTAACGGCTTGAAGGTTTATGAGATCCCGTTTGCATTAACGAACGGCGGACCTGGTTTTGAGACGCATACGATTACGCAGGTGATCGTGCTCCGGGGGATTTCCGAAGCTCAGTTTGGCCTCGCGTCTGCGATTTCGGTCATCTTCTTCCTTATCGTGCTAGTGATTGGCTTCGTCCAATTCAACCTGATGCAGAAAAGGGAGGAGCGCATGCAATGATAGGATCCAAACGGAAATTATGGATACTGGATGTTCTTATGCTTCCTTTCGGACTGCTCACTTTTTTCCCTTTTTACATCATTATCGTCAACACGTTTAAAAGTGAGTTCGAAACGGCAACAAAGCCGGTCAGCTTGCCTACAAGCTGGAACTTCTCGAATTATGCCAGAGTCTTTGAGGAGACGCCGATACTGCGCAGCTTCGGCAACAGCTTGTTTCTGACCGTAACAGCCGTTATCCTGATGGTACTGATCGGAGCCATGGCAGCGTATCCAATCGTATATAACCGGACTCGCGTAAACCGGGTCATTATGGGATATTTACTGCTTGGGTTCATGGTTCCGTTTCAGACGCTGCTCGTGCCACTGTTCCAGTTGATGACCAACTTGAAGCTGGTGGATAAGCTGTATGGATTAACGACGATGTATTTAGGGGGCTCGGTGTTTGTCTTCTTCCTGATCCTGGGGTATATGAAGACCATTCCGAAGGATCTGTCGGAGGCGGCGATCATCGATGGCTGCTCCATCTGGGGCATATTTTGGAAGATCATCCTGCCTTTGCTGCAGCCGATTACCGTAACCTGTGCCGTGCTGCAAACGATGTGGATCTGGAACGATTTCCTGTCCCCGATGCTGTTCCTTAGCTCCCGGGAGAATACAACGCTCGTTCTGGAGATCTACAAGGCAAAGGGCGAATTCGCGGTCAATTGGCCGATGTTCATGACGATGACGGTCATTACGCTTGCCCCTGTGTTTGTATTCTTTATCGCCATGCAGAAGCAAATCGTAGAGGGGATCGTTGGCGGGGCAGTGAAAGGATAAGAGGAATTCAGGCAGTGAGCGACAAAATCACGAAGCCGAGATATACGACCCAATTCAGCCGAGCTGGATAATAAGAGCGTGGAAACAGGCTGGAAATTAAATAGAAACTACAAGCTGGAAGCTACCTTCAACGGGATGTTGGGGGTGGCTTCTTTTTGTTAATCCAACCAGATAAGGGACTTTATGACTATATAAGATCAAATGTAAGTTAGCCGATAAAGATGATACATATTAATAAATTTGGGAAATGGAGGAAATAAGTTGAATCTTAGAAAATTAGTTTTGCTTGCCTTGACTGTCCTGCTGCTTCTAGGAAGTTTTGGGCCTGTATCAACATTTGCCGAAGGAGAAGCACTGCCTGTAGAGGGGCATGGTCACCAGCGGGTAGATAACGCTTCCCCATCTTTGGATGAATGGGTGCCTGCCGACACTATAGAAATTGATGATACGCCACTGTCCCCGGAAGAACTAACGGTGACGGACAGCACCTATATGTTCATGCTTGCCGCTGCAAAAGATAGCTTGGTCATATATCCCGGGGAGAGCGTACAGTTTACGAATGACACATCCACCACAACGACCTTAACAACAGATGCTAAGTCAACGAATAATATTCGCGTTGATTATGTTTCCTATAATGCGGATGGGAAGGTCGTGTCGGATGACATGGCGTACACGGGTAATCCGCTTGTTTATTCTAAAGGGGGATATACTGTCGTTTCTGCGGATTACGGTTACCCGGTAACGGTAACCTTTAATGACGTACTTACTTATTCTTACGTACCGGTTCCCGCTTTGCTTAAAACAACATTGCACCGTGGTGAGAGTTATTTATTCTCTAACGAATCGCTTGCTTCGAGAAGCATCATAAGCGACGCAACTTCCTCCAACGGGATGCGCTATGACTTTGCCGTCTATAAAAGCGATGGTTCCTTAGAAAAGTCAAGTTTTGATGCCTATTCCAAGCCTTCTTTTAGTGTAGGAGATACGATTGTACTTACGGGAGCTTCTGACATACCGGTTACCATTGCCGTTCCATACGAAGGCTTCTATGGTTATGAAACGGACGAGCCGGCATACGATAGTCTCATGCTGTATCCGGGTGAAAGCCATGAATTTATAAATATCGGCACCAAGTCCGATCGTCCGGAGCATGCGGGAACCTCCAAAGATAAATTTGATTATGTCGTCTACTCGCCGGATGGCTCAGAGGTTTCCAGGGGGACGAATACGACCACTTTACCATTGGTAGCCGTAGGAAGACGTGTAGCTATTACTTTGGTTACGGAGAACCCGGTTCGCGTCGGCGCTCCATATCGCTCCTTTATGAGAGAAAATCGCGGAGATGAGGCGCTTAGCAGGGTCACTGTATCACCAGGGGATTCTTATATCTTCACGAATAACGGTACGCTGCGGAATGGCGTTAAGAACGATGCTAGAGCAGTGAAAGGCCGATACGATTACGTCGTATACGACGTGAATGGAAATTATGTTTCTCAAGGCTTTAACTCTTTGGGTACACCAACCCTATCTCCCGGATCTATCGTCATTTTTACGGTTCGGGACAGCGCTCCGGTTACCTTCGAGTACGCTGATGATTTCTCGGCAGAAGTTAGCGATGAGCCTTCACACTTCAGGGTGACTCTATCCAGGGGAGAGAGCTTTGAGTTTAGAAATATCAGCTCCGCTGCCAGATATTTGTACAGCATTGCTTCTTCCAGCAGCCGCTTCGACTGGGCGGAATACTACCCGGATGGCACGCAGCAAGGGAGGAGAGCTAACACCTATACTAATCCGCAGGTTGCAAAAGGTAACAGTATCGTTGTGACCGCGGTGTCCGATATTCCGGTTACGTTTGGCGCCATATACCGCTTGTTTGATTGGAAGGACAAGGAAGGCGTGGCCATTTCCAAGCAAATCGTGCATAACGGGCAGTCGTACCTGTTCACAAATATCGGATCCAGGTCAAGAGCGATTACCAGTGATACGGCTCAAAGCGGCGGAAAGTTTGACGTCGCAATATACAACAATGACGGAAGTGTAGACCGGGGAGGTTTTGATGAAAAAGGCAGCGTATCGATACCTGCCGGAGGTTATGCGGTTGTCACGGGGCAATCTGTGAACCCGGTAACATTCTCTTACACCGACTCTTTTACATCCGAGCCGTCGGCATATCCTGCGATGCTGCGGGCTACTGTGCTGCCAGGTAATTCCTATACTTATGTGAACATTAGCGGTCAGTCGGAATATTTGTACAGCGATGCAACCTCTTCAAAGGAATTTGCATATGTCCTAAGACGGCCGGATGGAACGATTCGGGGAGACAATCCAAGCCGCTACACTCCCGTCTCAGTTCCTGCAGAGCATTCTATTACAGTTGCACCATTAACGGAGGCCATCACCTTTGGAGGAGTCTATACGTCCTTTACGGGAATGCCTGGGGAAAACCCCGCGGTCAACAAAGTGACCCTATCTAAAAATGAAAGCTACTTATTTGTGAATTTGCAGTCATCATCGCAAACCCTAACCAGCGACGCATCTAATAACACGCTGTCTTTGTTTGATTACGCTATATATGCTGCAAATGGAGAGCCGCTGGAAGCTGAGTTCGATCAGCAAGGCAGCCTTTCCGTTCCTGGCGGGGCAGAAGTGGTCGTAACGGTAATAACGGATCAACCCGTCACGTTTACGTACGGGCAGTCCTTCCAGGCAGTGCCAAGTCTGGAGCAAGCGTTATTGAAGAGCACATTGTCTACAAATCAGAGCGCAGGATTTAAGAATATAGGCAGCTTTGCCGCGAAGTTGACTACAAATGCGAGTACAGCGGGCAATCGTTCCTTTGATTATACGATCCTGGATGCAAACGGGACGGTGATCAGGGAGGGTGAGAAGGCGACGGTATCTTATCCGATCCCTGCTGGTGGAACCGTTCAGGTGAGGACGGCACTAGGGAACCCGGTCACTTTTGCGGCTCCTTACCGGACATTTGAAGCGGTCGATGTACAGGAGTATATCTTTGAAGATCTTTTGCATCGGCAGGTGGCATATGTGTTTAAAGCAGCCGGCCAGAACGGGTATTATCGCTTTGTCGCACCGGAAACGGGACAATATCGCTTCGCTACCAAGGAATTGCGGAATTTCTCCCAGCAGCCGGAACTGACATTATATGATCAGAAAGAGCTGATAACGCCGATATTGCCGCTGGAGGATAGCGAACAGGAATTTGGAGTGGATTATACGGTATGGGAATTCGACTTAGAGGGTGGAAAGACCTACTACCTGAAGCTAGCTGAGAAAAACTCGCAACCCTTCGAATTTCAAATCATGGTGGCTCTGATGGAGATCAAACCTGAGGCGTCTTTTCGATATAGACCGGATGGACGGCTGACTCAAATCATTTATCCGTCAGGGGATATTCTCCTTTACGACTACGATTCCAAGGGCAATTTGAAGCAAAGAACGAAGAAAATATATCCGTTTTAAGGTTTAGGGTTTTTTAAGAGAAAAACTGAGGTGAAATCATGAAAAGAATAATATGTTTCGTTCTGTGCTTGACCTTGATCAGCGCCAGTCTGCTGGAAACTGTCGTATATGGAGCACCGGAACAAAGTAATACATCTGCAGTTGATGCGCAATCCGCTAGTGGAAATGTACTGACGGTGTCCGGGATTCTCCGGCAATTTGATGTCAGCGAGGGTTGGCTCGATGAACAGTTGTCTAAAGGTTATACGCTGTACCAAATTTACTCGGCTTTACAAGGAGGAAAAGCGGGTTACGAAGCGGCTATTTCCCGTTATGACGTAACGCGTGCTATCGAGGAAGCGGACCTTCTTGTGCCGGATGCGGAGAGCCGCGCCAATCATACTTACTCTGGGCTAGTCCATGATTTTTCAGCGGCTGCCCAGTCCCTTGAGTATGATCAAGCGGCAGTAGAGCATTATTCCTTGCAGGATGATTCCTCTTTATATGAAGTAGGATATGGGACGGATTCAATTTCTACGGCGACCGGCGGAATGAAGCTCCGTTATATGGACTTCTCGCTGCCGGGAGCTCTGTCCTTTCCATTGGTTCGTGTATATGACAGTGCCAGAGCTAATGATGAAATCGGCGTTAGGCTCGAGAATGGGGCCTACATTAATGAAGCCCGCATTCGCAGGGATGAGCTGGACACGGCTATTGGCCGAGGATGGAGATGGGAAATTCCGTATATGGATACCTATGGCGGTTCACGGATTCTGGATCTCCCCGGAGTAGGCCGTTACAAGCTGTCTGAAGATTTGCAGTTGGAAGGTTACTTATGGAATGATCTTAGATTGACAGCAGACCGCACGCAAACAGTTGGGAATTCTACAAGCGAAATAAAGCTGTCCGTCCGCAATGGAAATCAATATTACTTCAATTCCTCAGGGCATCTGATCCTGATTACGGACAATTACGGGAATAAAGTATATTTTCACTATGCTGCGCAGGGCGAAGGGACGGTTTTGTCACGAATCGTCAATAGCGACGATAACGAATTGGTCTTCTCCTATTCGGGAGACCAAGTGACCGTAACTCAATCCGGTACGAATCGGAAAATGGAATATTTCCAGAAGGAAGAGTACGGTCAGAAGGTTCTCAGCGAGGCAAAAGACGCCGCCGGACGGAGCACGAAATATTACTATTCCTATCCGGAGTCCCGATTTAACTTCTTGGCCTCGCTAACCGATCAGGGAGAGCTTCAACCGGTCAAATCATCTGCGCTGCTGCTCAGGATCGTTCGTCCGGGATCCGGGATGACCGACTTCGATTATACTCCAGCGCGGAAGCAGATCGGGGATTACGCTACTGACTTCGTATTTAAAGTTAGTTCTCGTCAGGACTCCTACTCTACTACGGCCGGCGACGAAGTTCTACACCCGGTAACATTCCGTTATTCCGGTGAGGATTTGAACAGCTATGGAGAAGCGGCAGCCTGGACGACGACGATGGAGGCTACGCGCTCCAAGGATACGCGAGTTTTTAACAAAACCTACCAATCGAGCAGCAAGCCGGATATCCATTACTTAGGCGAGCAGCGCAGCGAGGAAGCAAGTACGCAGTACAAGCAGCAATTCACTTACGATGAAACGAAGGGCTGGAATGCTCCTGTTCAGGTCACCGAAAGTTATATGCAGGGAGGCCGTGCTTCAGAGCCTTTGTCCATTCATTATCAATACAATGATGAGGGACTGGTGACGGCGGAAAATTGGAGTACGGGACAGGAGATCAGCTATGAATATACCGCATCTGCTGCTCTGTTCTTCTGGGCGCTGCCAAGTAAAATCAGCACCAAGCTCAGCAGTAATCAGTCAAGGGTGGAGCAATATCAGTACAATAACCAGGGGAGCGTGCTGCAATCCAGCGTTAGAGAGAATAGCGCAAGCGGCAAGCTATTAGCTCAAACCGATTTCACATACGATGCTTACGGAAATATCGCCTCCTCCAATGTTAAAGATGATAAAAGAACGAATACGGTGAACTATGCGTACCAATCTCCTTATGGGAAACATTTGCCGACAAAACGCTCGATGGTCGTTCATTCCGTGGATGGTTTTTATACCGAAGTTAGCCAACGTTATGAATATACTTCAGCGGGTGAAATAAAATCGGCAGAAGATGAGTCGGGAGCGGTGACCTCATATACTTATGATGTAATTGGCCGCCTGATCCAAACGCTTTACAGTGATCAGACCACGAAGACGGTGAGATATGAGGATGAGCTGAACACGGTCACGACTACGGGCACGGAAGGCATCGTCATCGTCGAAAAGTTTAACCCGCTTGGACTGCTCGTTCAGGAGAAGGTAGACGACGCTCTTTTTCAATACGTATATGACCAAGAAGGGAATATGAAGGAGTCTATAGACGCCGAGCGAAATAAAACCAGTTTTGTCTATGATGGCTTCAATCGCCTTACGGGAACTATCTTTGCAGACGGTTCCCAGGACAGAGTCGAGTATGATATGGTTGGCCGCACGACGACTTACACCGACCCTGCTGGCGTGAAGCATCAGGAGAAGACGGATCTGCTTGGAAATGTATTGGCGTTCGAGGAATCGAAAAACGGGGCATATGTTCCTTTGGAGCAGACGGTCTACGACTTGGAAGGCCACCCGGTGATCGTCACGGACGGAAATGGCGGACAGACCCGATATGAATATGATGCGCTTGGGCGTATGATATCTGTCACCGATCCTGAGCAGCGTTCGACGCGTTATACGTACAGCTTGGCAGGTTATCTGACCAAAATTCAATATCCGGATAATACGTATATGGAGAAGGAATATAACCAGGCAGGCAACCTGATCCGGCAAATTAACGAGGAACGGTTGGTTGAGGCATTCTTTTACGATTCACGAGGAAACCTGATCAGATCGCTGGATCACGCGAGTCAATTTACGGAATACGAGTATAATAGCGATAATTTGCTTACCCAGATTAAAGCGCCTGGCCAGCAGATAAAATATAGTTACGATACGATGGGGCGCCGTACCGGAATGACCGACGCTACAGGGAATACGACGTATACCTATGATCCGCAAAGCGGGTTGCTAACGAGGATCGCCTATCCTGACGGTACGCAAATCGAATATTCCTATAACAAGCAGATGCGGACGGGATACACACTGAAGGATGCTTCCGGTAAAACGACAGGCGCTCAGTATACATTGGATGCCATGAACCGGGTTAGCGCTCTGGATGTGGTTCATGATGCCTCAGGCAATGGAAGAATAGCGGCTTTTACTGCCGGGTCGGGGTCAGTGGATCGGATGACCTTCGACTACCAAGCGAACGGACTGCTGCAGATCCAGTCTGCCAGTAATGGACAAAGCACCTCATACACGTATGAAGGCTATGATTTGACGGCGATGACGCTCGCGCCTGGGGCGGCGGGAAGAACGCTGAGAAGCAGCTCTGCAGCTCTTATGAGCGAGATGAGCGGGAATGCAGAAGTACAGCGTGCTGCGGGCTTGCAGTTCACTTATCAATACGACGACAACAAGAACATTATTTCCCGCAGCCAGGACGGGGCCGCCGATACCTTTGCTTATGATTCCCTGAATCGAATTCAAGAGGAGAATGGGCAAGACCTGAGCAAAAAGTACGTCTATGACGAGCGCGGCAATCGCCTCGAAGTAGAGGGCCAGCAGGTTCGGGGCATGACGAATGCCGAATTCACCTTCGATAGCCTCAACCGTTTAACAAAGGTAACAGGCGAAGACGGTACAGAAGTCAGCTACAGCTATAACGGCGACGGCTTGCTATACGAGCGGGCTGAAGGAACCGAGCGTACCCGCTATTACTATGACGAACAAGCGAAGCTGATTGCAGAAGCAGAAGTAAGCAATGGTTCACCAAGTTTGACCTACACCTACATCTACGATTTAGCCGGCCGGCTATGGTCCCGGGTGGATCAAGCAACCGGAGTAGTCCAGTATTATCAATTTAACGGTCATGGCGACGTAGTAGGTCTGGTCGATAGCGCGGGGAACCAGCTGAACAGCTACACTTACGACATTTGGGGCAACCATGAGCTTGAGGAAGAGACTGTTCCGAATATCTTCCGCTACTCTGGAGAGTACTGGGATGCAACGACGGATTTGCAGTATCTCCGAGCCCGCTGGTATGATCCGAACGCGGGAAGGTTCGTATCGAAGGATAGCTATGAAGGGGACATTACTAACCCGCTGAGCCAGAACTTGTATACGTATGTGCATAATAATCCTTTGACTTATACGGATCCTAGTGGGCATTATATAATGCCCATGGCACCAACTCCTTCGTTGATATGTGCAGCAGATATAGAAAATTGCAAAACAAACATTGATGCACAAGTAGAGGCTTCAAAGAAGAACATTGAAATTTTTTATCTCGATGATGTTAGAACATTAATAGATAAAGAAGCCAGTAGTTTTGACAAGGGAGTAATCATCGTTGAAAATTTACCTCCTGTTAAAGCGTTAAAAGTATTCAAAAAAACGCAAAAAATAGCTGAGGAAGCCCAGGATATAAAAAAAGCAATAAAACGAATTGAATGTAATTGTTTTACTGCGGGGACAGAGGTTTTAACAGACGAAGGGGAGAAGAATATCGAGGACATTGAAGTCGGAGATAAGGTTCTTGCCAAGGATGAAGAGACTGGTGAACAGGCTTACAAGGAAGTTACACATCTGTATCGAAATGATAAGGAGATTACCTATGAACTTACATTAGAAGATCAGGTCATTGAGACGACCGACAACCATCCATTCTGGGTTGAAGGTAAGGGATGGGTTCTAGCGGTTAACTTGCAGGTGGGGGATAAATTACAGCAAAGTAACGGAAATACCTTGACGATTGACAATATAAAGATTGTTAAGCATGATGAACTGGTTAAGGTCTACAACTTTACTGTTGCTGATTTCCACACTTACTATGTGAGCAGTTTGGGGATTTGGGTTCATAATATTAATTGTGGTGATAAGACTCCAGGAGGAAGAATATTTACCAAACATGGAGCTGAGAGAGCAGATGAACGGGGATTTACCTCAGAAACCATTGATAATATTATAAACAATAATAAAAAGAACAGAGTCAAGGAAATCGGAGATGATGGTAAGGCTCAATGGAGATACCAGGACAGCCGTGGCAATACCGTAATTACTGATGAGTGGGGAGAAAATATAGTTACCGTTTATTCATATCCTCAAGGTAAAAATGGTGGGAATTATATCCCGAAATCTAAGAAATAGGAGGGTGTCTATGAAAGATTCTTTTATAAAATTAGTTAAAGAACTAGATCATGATATTATCCCAGGGTTGTCATCTGAAATTCGTGATTGTTTAAACTATAATGACAAGGTTTTAGACTGCAAAGTTGATATTTCGGAAGACAAAGTATATTGTGTGAGCGTTAGGATGCATGATTACACGTTGCCGAATATTAAAAGTGTATTTTCTTCTTTGGTGCAATTTATTCAATATACTTCCACGTTTTATGTTAGAAATGATACCGAGCATAACACCGAGTATTTATTACTATCACAAAGCAAGGGAAACCTAACTTTTTATTGCAAAATTGTATTTAGACCATAATAATGGTCATTGCATTAAGACCTTGAGGGCGGCAATCCTCAAGGTCTCTTCTTTTACCCCACCAAGTGCTGAATGAATCGGGCATTTATGCACTATGATCATCCGATTGAATATGTACAGGTAACATTAAACGTAATACTAGACGAACGATTAATTGCGTAGTACCATTATCTCTTAACCCTTGAGGGTGAGGTTATGGACGATTTTAAGTTTTGAAGATAAGTGAGAGGAGAACTGTTGCTTGAAAGTGACCGTGCTTATCCTATTGGTATTATTAACTTCTTGTGTGAATAATGAGAATGGATTATTAACAAAAAATCCAATCGGCTCGGAGAATAGCATCACATTGCAATCAAATGAAAAAGAACTAGAAATAAAAAAAGTGAGTTACTCTAACCCAAATGTTAATATCTCTTATCCTGAAATTATTAATCATAATAACTTAGAACATGGAATACAACTAAATGAGATTCTGAAGAGTGAGGCTATGCAATCATTAGAGCAATATGGAGGTAATGAACAAGGTTATGAGCTTGATGTTGATTATATTCCCAAGTGTGTCGGGAATACATTAATTAGTATTCAGTATGTAGGATCAAGCTATGTAAAAGATGGAGCGCATCCTAAATCCCTCTTTTTCACAGTGAATCTTGATGTAAAAAATTCTAGGAAGTTATTATTGAGGGATGTAGTGAAAATAAATGATGAGTTTATTGATTTGTTAAGAGGGGCGAGATATGTTCCATATGATTCCGATTTGAATGTTGAATCAGAAGCAAGGGAGGAATTAAGTAACTATTCTAATGCTGAGTTGATTGCTTACTTAAATAAATCTGACGAAGTAAGCGATATAAATGAATTAGGAGTATTCACTTATTTTGCAGATGAATCGCTTGGTATAAGCTTTAATGTACCTCATGCACTTGGAGACCATGTAGAATTTGAAATTAAGTATAGTGATCTTAAAAATCATATTCTTACTCAGAATATAGTATGGAGGGATACAACGCCTACTCTCGCAAATTGAAAATAATATTAAAATAACATAACCATATCTGTGAAATGTTCCCCTAGAATAGATATTGGAAAAACCATTTGGTTTACCGATGAATTCTAGGGGTTGCATTTCTAATGATGATTGGAAGTCCAAAGCCTAGGACAGAGGAATTATAGAAGGAGACAAATCGTCTGCATGTAGAGAAAGAATAAATTAATGATTACTTAGTAAGTGTTGGATGCGCATTTAGTGCGCAAGGTATATTTAGGTCATGTATGTTACGAGGAGATACTAGATGTAAAACGTAAATGGTTACCGATGCGTTTCGGGAAAAGATGGAGAACTGCAGCAGTATTTGTCCCCAATTTTGGACTCAACATAGTAATTGTCGTACGACGAAAAACCCGGCATTCAAGCGGTCGGTAATACGATGATGATCTGCCCCTCGGTCCCGGGGAACATCCTACCATCGCAGAGGACTTCGAATGTAAGCGGTATGGACACTTAGGAATCAACATGTTAGCTTCTAACGAGTGGCCTGTTTGGAACGAGGCTACGCTAACGGTTGTCATAGCGCTTAATCGTTCCCAAAAACGGAGTTTCTATTCTAACGGTTGTATGAGCGCTTATTTGGACGAAATAGCCCCTCTGCCTACGAAAAAGCGGAAATAGGCTCACTGGCAACCGTTACATTTTGTTAAACAACATTTTTGCACAAATAACGTCGCTCACAACCGTTAGAATTTGCCGCTCACTTCCACCCACAAACTCCTGGGCCGTAACCAGCTGATTTTCCTTCATGAAAGCCCGCAGTTGTTCTTTTGACCAAAGTCCCATGTGTTCTCCCAACCTTTCTATTACTTCCATTTTTATGGGTTCAGGAGTTTACACAAACTATTTTACAGACTTGCACTTGGAGATCATGTAGAATTTGAAAATAAAAATATAGTGACCTAAATGATTGAAAGCAATTGACGAATACCCTGATTACGGTGTTAAAACTCATCTACTAGAATAAATTGGCATTATAGCTGACAGCTACACAACCAAAACGCCCGTAACCACGGCTAAAGTGGAAACGGGCGTTTGTGCTTTATATATTTACTGTTCTCCTGTACACGGGAAGAACAACTTTGGTTCCTGCTCAGACTACAACCACAATCATTTTCTAAAACAACAAAAGCCCTGCCTCTCTTTTGTCCTTGCGGCTCCGATGACCGCGCCAGTGTGAATCAGAAATCCATTAAATCCTTACTTTGGGTCATTCATAGGAATTTTCATACCTGGTCAGGTATAGGAGGGCTATAATCTTGTGAGGAACTACACTTAAAAGCGGTTTGCAACTCAAATTATAATAATACTATAGTTCGGTCGTTAAAGCAAGAATATTTCGTGAAAATAAAATACCGCTCCAGCGAAAGGCTGAAGCGGGAAAGTGGGATGCGGTCTTTACGAGTCTATCGTCGATCCACTTGTCTCACGCCTAGTTGGCAAAGGTATAGCTGTCGTTCGTTTTATTCAACATGTCCTTGAATCCGGAAGTAGCGTACAGCTTCTGCTCTTTGGAAATGAACAAGGCCTCTGTGTCCGGTGTATCCTCGATGAACTTCAACCCGTCCTCAATGCCGAGTACGAACAGCGAAGTGGACAGGGCATCCGCATCGGTAGAGTGCTTCGTCACGATGGTGACGCTGCTGATGCCGTTATCTACCGGATAACCGGTTCCAGGATCGAGAATATGCTGATAGAGCTTGCCGTCCTCGATAAAAAAGCGCTCATAGATGCCGGAGGTGACGATGGTCTTGTCGGCCACCTGAATCGTGCCGATCGAGTTACCGCGTTCTTTGCCCGGATCCTGGATACCGATGTTCCACAGCTTGCCGCCCGGCTTATTGCCCATAGCATAAATGTTGCCGCCCAGATCGATGATCGCGCTGCTGAAGCCTTGCGTCTCCAGGTACTCGTAAATCGCGTCTGCCGCATAGCCTTTGCCGATGGAGCCAAGGTCAATGGCCATGCCTTCTTTTTGCAAATAAATTTCGTGCGTTTCCTTATTCAGTTCGATCAGGTGATAGTCGCTTAGCGCTTTGGCGGCTTCGATCAGATCGGCGTCTGGGACCTTGGCGCCTTCATGGCCGATGTTCCACAGCGTGACCAGGTTGCCGATGGCGGGATTGAACTTTCCATCTGTTCGTTTCGCATAGTCGAGAGCTTTCTCGATCAATTCGAACGTCTCATTCGAAACTTCAACTGGCGACTTGCCGGAATGGCTGTTCACCTGGTAGATTTCGCTGCTCTCCAGCGTACGGCTGATTTTGCCGTCAATGTCATTTAGCAGGGCTTCAATTTCGTTGAAATGCTGACGTGTGGCGCGATCATCATATATTTTCACGTTGACGACGGTGTCGAATATGAAGAACGTTTCTCCCATCGGCTTCACGGTCTCATGCGAATTTGCCGTCTTATCGCTAGATTCGCCGGAGGCCTTGGATAGGCCCGGATCTGTGCCGCAGCCAGCCAATAATGCCGTTGATAGCAATAGCGTTAATCCTAAGGTAATTAGTCTATTGTGCTTCATAAACGCCGCCTCATTTCATTTGCTTCTAAATTGATTCATTCAAATTTATTGTATCAAGGGCAGGAAAATGTTTAAAGTACTTTTTTTCACAAAGTGATGATTATTCCATTAAAATCCTTATAAAGTGAGGGATTTGTGACAACTGGGAAAATGAGAGAAATCGCACAGGTTAGTCATTGAACAGGGGTTATAATGAGATCATCTAAGATTTATATAATCAAAAAATAAGGGAGTTTTCTCTATGAAACGTGGAGATATCCTGCTGATCGGCTTGATTGTTGTCATTGCCATGGCATTTCTTGTTCCAAGGTGGATTTTTGGAGATTTAAGTGAAAACAATCACAATAACAATCCACTTGTTGCAAATATCAAGGTCGATGGCAAGCTGGTACGATCCGTGGAGCTCACGGAAGAGGAGCAAATCATTGAAATTGAAACCGAGGATGGCCTCAACATTTTGAAGGTACATGATTATGGCATAGAAATGATTGAGGCCGATTGCCCTGATCAGTTATGCCTGACCTTCGGGTTTGTCCAGCGTAACGGAGGCACGATCGTCTGTCTCCCGCACAAAATGATCGTAGAAATTGAAGGAGCTTCCGGGGAAGGAGATGAGATCGATGCCGTCGTTAAATAAACCAGCCGCGCCGAGAACGCTTGGCGGCGAGTCATCCACTCTCATGTTGAAAAGAACGGTTATCGTCGCGATTTTCGCTGCGGTTGCGGTTGTGCTGAGCCTGATTGAATCGCTGATTCCGATCAATATGGGCGTGCCCGGCGCCAAGCTGGGGCTGGCGAATATTATGGTGCTGACCTGCCTTTATTTTCTGCGGGCGAGGGACGCCTTGATGATGGTGCTGCTAAAAACGCTGCTTACCGCTTTTATTTTTGGTACGTTTTCCAGCTTCTTGTTCAGTATTATGGGTGCGCTGTTCAGCTTTGCGGCGATGTGGTTTCTGCTCCTGGTGGGACGCAAGAGACTGAGCATGATCGGCATAAGCATCGTCGGGGGGATTGCCCATAACATCGGACAGCTTACCGCGGCATCGCTGTATTTCCTGACAACGAAAATATTCTATTACCTGCCGATGCTGCTCATTACAGGGGTGTTGACGGGGATTGCAGTCGGGATTGCGGTTCGTTATTTGATTCCTGCGCTTTCCAGATTGTCGTTGTTTGAATCTTTTCTGACGGATTAAGGGGGTGAAAAGATGGCCGCAGCAGCATACGCTTACGAATTGAACGAAGTTTCCTTCGCATATTCGCCGGATACCCCGGTTCTGGATGAGGTGACGCTCCGCATTGCTTCTGGAAGCTGGGTATCGATCGTCGGGCCTAACGGCTGCGGCAAATCGACCCTTGCCAAGCTGCTGGGCGGACTGCTGGCCGCAAACAGCGGCACGATTGTGGTGGAAGGCCGCGAGCTGACGCAGGATTCAGTCTGGGAGATCCGTCCCCGGATCGGCATGGTGTTCCAGAACCCGGATAACCAGTTTATCGGCTCCACGGTGGAGGAGGATATCGCCTTTGGATTAGAGGGGCGCTGCCTTTCCCGCGAGGAAATGACAGACCGGGTGCAGCGTTACGCCGAGAAGCTGGAAATCAGCCATCTGCTGACCAAGCACCCGGCAGAGCTGTCCGGCGGGCAGAAGCAGCGTGTGGCCCTCGCCTCGATTCTAGCGATGGAACCAGGCATCATCATTTTTGATGAAGCCTCCTCCATGCTGGATGAGAAGGCGCGCGGCGAGCTGCTGCACATCTGGCAGGACATGCGGAGCAGCGGTGATTACACGCTTATCTCGATTACGCATGATGCGGAAGAGATTATGGCCTCGGACCGGGCAATCGTGCTCCGGGGCGGGGCCATTGCAGCAGATACAGCTCCGGCGGAGCTGTTCGAGAATGAGGAGCTGCTGCACGCTTGCCGCTTGATCGCGCCTTACCGGGTCAGGCTGGTGCAGGAATTACGGAAGCGGGGGTTGGATGGAGACGGCATTCTCCCTGGCTGGCAAACGAGGAGACGGTGACACTATGGCTATTACATTCGAGGAAGTCAGCTATGCATACGATGACCGCAGCTTATGGCGAAGCGGGGCGCTTGAGGGTATCAATCTCCATATTCAGCCTGGAACGTTCACGGGGATTGCCGGGACGACGGGCTCTGGCAAGTCGACGCTGCTGCAGCATTTCAACGGCATTCTGAAGCCGACCGCAGGGCGTGTGCGTGTCTTAGATGTGCCAATAGACGCCCAGGGTAAGGCGCCGGCAATGCGCGAGCTGCGCAGGCGGGTCGGACTGGTCTTTCAATTTCCCGAGCAGCAGCTGTTCGAGGATACGGTGGAGAAGGATATTTGCTTCGGACCGCTCAACTTCGGAATGCCTCTCGCGGAAGCGAAGGAGCGGGCAAAATGGGCCTTGTCCCTGCTTGGGCTGGATGAATCGATTCTGCAGAGGAATCCTTTTCATCTCAGCGGCGGGCAGATGCGCAAGGTAGCCATTGCTTCCGTTCTGGCCATGGACCCGGAGGTCATTGCCCTTGACGAGCCGACGGCCACTCTTGATCCACAGAGCCGGGCCGAGCTGGCTGCGCTGCTGTCGAAGCTGCATCGGGAGCAAGGGAAGACGGTCATCGTCGTGACGCACCGGATGGAGGAACTGCTGCCCTATGTGGACGGTTGGATCGTAATGAAGGGCGGCCGGACGTTATTTCAGGGGACGACCGCTGCTCTGGTCAGGGAAACCGCCTTCCTGGAGCGGGAAGGGCTGGCCCTTCCGGAATGCATCACGTTATGGAATAGGCTGGCTGCCAAGTGCGGGCTGGAGGCGGAGAAGCCGTGCTTAACGCCGGAATCACTGGCGGAACGTCTTGCCGAGGTGCTTTCGGCTGCAGGCACATTAAGAGGCAGAGAGGAGAGAATGGCATGCGGGGAAAGCTGCTGATCGGCCGGAGCATCGATACGGGCTCCTGGGTGCATGGCGTCGACCCCCGGGCGAAGCTGACGGCCATGCTGCTGTATCTCATCGCGATTGTCGCTGTCGGCTCATGGCCTGCGCTTGGCGTCGCCGCCGTTTTTTCCCTCGCTTATATGACGGCAACGAAGATTCCGCTCAAGTATTATGTCAAAGCGGCGAAGCCTCTCTGGGTGCTGATGGTGTTTATCTTTGCCGTGCAGTGCTTTACGGTGACCGAGGGAACGGCGCTGTGGCAGATCGGCTCATGGACGCTGTATTCCGGAGGAGTCAGCCTCGGGCTGATCTCGGCCTCGCGGATGGCGCTGCTTGTATCTTTTACGACGATTCTTACGTTTACGACGACGCCCGGGCTCCTAAACCAAGGGATGGCTGGCGTGCTGAAACCGTTGGAGGGTGTAGGATTATCCGCGCAGCGTCTGACCTTGATGATGAGCATTGCGCTGCGCTTCATCCCGACGATTCTGGATGAAGCGCAGAAGATCGTGAAAGCGCAGGCCGCCCGGGGCGCCGATTTGCGGGAGCTGCCATGGAAAGAGAAAGGGAAGATGCTGGTGTCCCTGCTCGTTCCGGTGACGGTAGGAGCTTTTCGCCGGGCTGAGGAGCTGGTGCTGTCGATGGAATCGAGAGGCTACCGGATCGGAGCGCCGCGTTCGGAATATCACCTGCTCGTCTGGAAGCGCCGTGACACCTGGTTCATTTTATCATTTGTAATCCTGGCTGCCAGCGTGCTGATGTATAGGATTTTGATGTGAAAAAAGCATGGGGACGAGGGATTCATCGCGTGCACGGCAACACAGGGCTGTTTGGAATGACAGATGTATAGTGAAAAAAATCACAATAAATTCAACTTTATCAATATAGACTGCTAGTACAGCTTAGTTGAGGCAGGAAGGGGAGAAACGCTGTGGCTCGTTATTTTAATGGAAAAGAAGTCGAATTGCTTGCGCCGGCGGGAACATTTGAAATCTTCAAGGAAGTGATCCGTGCCAATTGCGATGCCGTTTATTTCGGGGGACCGAGCCTTAATATGCGCATGATGCGCAAAGGATATAATTTTAGCCGCCCGGAGATGGTGGAGGCGATTGAGCTGGCCCATGGCTTGGATAAAAGAGTGTACGTTACGGTAAACAACCTGCTGAACGAAGGGGAAATCGAAGAGGCGCGGGAATATTTGCGCTTTCTGGAACAGGCGGGGCCGGATGCCATGATCGTGCAGGATTTCGCTGTGCTGGCGCTCATTCAGGACATGGGCTTGCAGCTTCCCGTGCATTCCTCGGTCATGATGAATGTGCATAACCGCGAGATGATCGAGGCGCTGAGCCAGATGGGTGTCACTCGGATCGTCACGTCCCGGGAGATGGATCTGAAGACCACGCGGTATTTGCGTGAGACGACCGGCATGGAGCTGGAATACTTCATTCATGGCGACATGTGCTCCGTGCATGGGGCGAATTGCTACTTCAGCTCGCTTGTGTTCGGGATGAGCAGCAACCGGGGCAAGTGCCTGAAGCCGTGCCGCTGGGACTACCGGGTGAAGAAGGACGGCTATGTGTATCCTTCCGAATATCCGCTTGCCGTGAAGGATATGTTCATGTACGAGCATATTCCCGAACTGATTCATGGCGGGGTGACGTCTTTTAAAATCGAAGGGCGTATGCGCGACACGGAGTTTGTGCTGATGCTGGTCAATGCGTATGGAGACGCGATCGATCGGTACATCGACGATCCGGTCGGCTTTGAACGGAGCCGGGATACCCAGCTGCTGTACGACAACCGCAAGCGTGATTTGTCCACCGGTTATGCGTTTGGCCGTCCGGGGCTGACCTACATGAATAAGCGCTATGAGGGGACAGGCAAATTTTATAGCACAGGCAAGGTATTCAGCACGCCGACCGAAGAGCGGAGGCTCGGAGACAAACGGTTGGGTGAGGTTGCGGCTTATCTCGCCGAGGCTGCAGCAAGCAGCAAAGCGGGGCGGCAAGAGGACGAGCGGAACAATTTGAGCAAACAAGCCGAACAAGGTAAACGAATGGAACGAGGCAAACCAATGGAACGTGGCAGTCAAATGGAACAAGGCAACCCATACAACCAATGTTACCCAAACAATCAAAACAGTCGGAATAACCAAAACAATCGAAACAACCAATATAGCCAAAATAACCCGAACAACTCGAACAACTCGAACAACCTGAACAACCGAATGGAGCTGTCCGTGCATGTGAATAATGCGGCCCAAGCGCAAGCAGCGTTTGAGGCAGGGGCCGATCATGTTTATCTTTCGGGCGATGTGTTCGAGCCGGATCGGCCATTTACGAAGCAGGAAATTAAACAACTGGCAGTGATCAAGGGGAACGCCAAGCTGTATTTAGGTTTGCCGCGCATGATGAACGAGCTGCACTTCGAAATATACGACGGGCTGCTGTCTGGTGAACGCCTACCTATCGACGGCATACTCGTGACGAACCTCGGCGCAATCCATAAATTTGCCTCCAAAGGTTATCCGCTTGTGGGCGATATCAATTTGAATATTTTCAATCATTTGGCCGCAGAGATGTATAGGAAGCTTGGTGTAGAGCGGTTTACAGCTTCCATCGAACTCCCGCTCCATGATTTGACCAAGCTGCTGGTGAATGCGGCGGCTCCAATGGAGGTCGTGGTGCACGGCTCGCCTGCCCTGATGTACATGGAGCTTGATTTGTATGAGAACACAGAGGTGTTCGAGCCAATAGGCGAAGAGGACAACCGGTACGTCGATAACCGTACTCTGGTGCTGATGACTGACAAGGGAGAGAACCCGGTTTACCGCGATGTACATGGGCGCTGCCATTTGATGCTGGCCAAGGAGCTGTGTCTGCTGCCCGTAATGAATGAGCTGCAGGATGCCGGACTGTCTGTTTGCCGGATCGAAGGCGCGACCTACCAGCCGGAGCAGTTGCGGTCGATCGTTAGTACGTACAGGGCGGCGATAGAGAGACCAGAAACTGCTGGTGAGCTATTTGCTGGAATGACCCCAGTCTACGCGGGATATACGCTGGGAGCGCTGCAGTTCGACGGCGTTGCGCCGGGTCAAGTCGAAGCAGTGGATGGAGCTTGTGAAGGGAAACAGGAGAAAGAACGAGTGCAGGTGCGGATGTAGGTGGAAGTGCAATACAGGTTTAGGTGAAGGTGTAGATAGTAGGTGTAACGCAGAGTAAAGAGTAAGGGTAAGAGAGTAAGAGTAAGAGTAAGAGTAAGAGTAAGAGTAAGAGTAAGAGTAGCAATAGCAATAGTAGTAGTAGTAGTAGTAACGAGTTGCAAGCAAGTTTAAATGCAGGTGCAAGTGCAAGAGTAGAAGTAGAAATAGAAGCAAGAGCAGGTGTAGGTGTAGGTATATGTACAAGAGCAAGAGCAAGTGCAAGAGCAGTAGCAATAGCAACAATAGCAGCAGTGCCGTATCAGCATTAGCAGTAAAGTGTAGCTGTAAAGACAAGAACGACAAAAGACTATCTGGCCCCAGACACGATAAATTAACTGTATTTCATGCAGTTATTTAAGAGACTTCTACGTTTGAGGCGGGATTAACTGGATTTCCTGCATCTAAACCGGGATATATCATACCTGTCTAGCGGGAGCCTGGCTTTTAACTGCAAGAAATCCACTTAGTGAGGCGAAAATGCGAAATGGCCCACTTTTAGATACATGAAATACAGTTAGTATTCTGTTCTTACAACGCACCCCAGCACCAAATATATAAAAAGTACCCTAAGGGTCTTATTGATCGCCAAATGTCCCACAGTAGCAGTAGGTGGAAGAGCAAGAGCAGTAGCAATAGCAGCAGTATCAGCAGTAGCAGTAAAGTATAGGTGTAAGACAAGAACGACAAAAGACTATCTGGCCCCAGACACGATAAATTAACTGTATTTTATGCAGTTATTTATGAGACTTCTACGATTTAGGCGGGATTAACTGGATTTCCTGCATTTAAACCGGGATATATCATACCTATCTAGCGGGAGCCTGGTTTTTAACTGCAAGAAATCCATGTAATGAGGCGAAAATGCGAAATGGCCCACTTTTAGATACCTAAAATACAGTTAGTACTCTATTCTTACATCCCACTCTATCGTCAACAAAAAGGAGCGGAAACGAAAATGGCGCAATACAGCGGACCAGATCACATCCTGCAACAACGGCAGCAGCATTTTTACCCGTGCACGAGTCACTTTTACCAGACTCCGCCGCAAATCGTCAAAGGGGAGATGCAATACCTGTACGATCACGAGAACCGGAGGTACACGGATTTTTTTGCGGGGGTATCCGTCGTTGCTTGCGGCCATTGCAACCCCGATATCGTTAGACGCACGGAGGAGCAGCTGAGAACACTCCAGCATACGTGCACCATATATTTGACCCAGCCGAACGCCGACTTGGCGCAGCGTATGGCGGAGGTGCTGCCAGGAACATTGAAGTGCACCTTCTTCGTGAACAGCGGTTCAGAGGCCAATGAAGGGGCTCTGCTGCTGGCCCGTCTGCATACGGGAAAAAGAGGCTTCATCGCGCTGGAGCAAGGCCTGCACGGCCGCACCTATTTGACGATGAGCGTGACGGGCCTGCGCATGTGGCGGACCGATCCGCAGCTGGAGGCGGATCGGGACGTGACATTCATTCCCCGGCCTTATGAACGGGGAATGAGCGGAGAAGAGGCGGCACAGCGCTCCCTCGCTGCCCTGAGGAAGGTGCTCGAAGAGAAGGGCGGTGAAATCGCCGCCATGATCGCCGAGCCGATTCAGGGCAATGCGGGCATCATCGTGCCGCCGGCGGGGTATTTCGCCGAAGTGAAGGCGCTGCTGGCGCAGCACGATGTGCTCTTCATCGCGGACGAAATCCAGACCGGCTTCGGCCGGACGGGGGAGATGTTCGCGATCGAGCACTACGGCGTGCAGCCGGACATCGTCACGATGGCGAAAGCGCTCGGCAACGGCGTGCCGGTTGCCGCATTCGCCACGACAGACGAGATCGCCGCCAGCTTCAATCGGCCTTCGGCGTCCACGTTTGGCGGCAACCCGGTATCGGCCGTAACCGCCCTGGCAGTGCTGGACTACATCGAATCCCACCGGCTGGTGCAGCGCTCTAAGCAGCTTGGAGGCATCCTGCAGGAAGGCCTGCGCAGTTTGGCCGCTCGCTACCCGCAAGCCATCACGGAGGTGCGCGGAGCGGGCCTGATGATCGGCGCCGAGCTGTGCGGAGAAGATCCGCCGCATGGCGCCGCACTGGTAGACGACGTATTGGAACAGATGAAGGACAGAGGATTCATCATCGGCAAAAACGGTGTGGATCGCAACGTCCTGGCCTTTCAACCGCCGCTGGTCATCACGGAGGAGGATATTGCGTGCATGCTCACCGCCTTGGAGGAGACGCTGCGCTCCTTCATATGAGCCCAAATGAAATGAACGATTTTTCTCAGTATATTGAGTCATTATCAGAATAGGGCGGAAGTTATTGCGTCATTATCAATCGAATAGGGCGGAAGCAACCCGTCTCGTGGGCGGAGTAGCGTCCGCTGCTACTGTGCCAAGGAGTGTGGAAGCTATGGAATACGCCCGCAAAGTCGGGTCGAAAATCAAGCTGTATAGCGAGCTGGTCATGTTCTCGCATACGTTGTTCTCGCTGCCCTTCGCCATCATTTCGATGGTCTGGGCGGCGAACGGCCTGCCGTCCGTGCATGTGATGATCTGGGGCCTGATCGCCCTGGTGGCTGCGCGCAATGGAGCGAACGCCTTTAACCGGGTCGTGGACCGGATATACGATGCTCAGAACCCGCGTACGGCACACCGCCATTTGCCGCAGCAATTGCTGGAGGCGAAGGAGGTGCTGATGTTCGTCGTTATTAACTACGGCATCTTTATCGCCGCCTCGGCGATGCTGAATCCGCTATGCTTCCTGCTGTCTCCGGTGGCGATTTTCCTGATCTCGTCGTACTCCTATACAAAGCGGTTTACCTATTTGAGCCACTTGTATCTAGGGTTTACCATAGCTTCCGCGCCGATTGGCGCCTGGTTTGCGGTGACCGGCAAATTTGCATTTACGCCGTTTGTGCTCGGAACGATCGTCATGCTGTGGATCGCGGGCTTTGACATCATCTACGGCTCGCAGGACATCGAATTCGACCGCAAGCACGGATTATGGTCGATTCCCAGCTATTTTGGCCTGAAGAACGGCCTGCGCATCGCCGCGGCGCTCCATCTGCTGATGGTCCTGCTGCTGCTCGCCCTTATCCCGCTGCGGGGGCTCGGCTGGACGTACGGCATTGGCATCGGCGTCGCCGTCGTTCTCCTGCTCACGGAACATCGCATCATTAAGCCGGGCAACCGGCAGGTCATGAAGATCGCCTCTTACAATCTGAATCAGGTGATTAGCATGGTGATTTTATTCATGACATTAATTGATTTCTATCTGGGATAAAAAAAGCGCCTGCCATAACAACAGCTCCCCTCCAATACCGAAGGGGAGCTGCCGCTGTATGCAACTTATTTTTTCACCGTTTTATTATAGTTGCCAATCTTATCTGTAATCGCCTTGGCGGCATCGTCCAGCGCCTGCTTGGTGGATTTGCTGCCGCCGAGCGCTTCCTCGATGGCGCTTTCGACGATTTGGCGGGCCTCCGGGAATACGCCCATGACCGCACCCTGTGTAGCCAGGCTAGGCTTGCTGGCATGAAGCTGGTCGACCGCCGTCTGGAATTGCGGATATTTGGCCAAATTGTCCTTCACGATCTGCTCGTCGTAAGCCTTCTTTGTGATCGGGAAGTATCCAGTCGCGATGTGCCATTTGGCTTGCGTCTGCGGCTCGGCGAGGTACTTGATGAACTCCCAGGCAGCCTGCTGCTCTTCTGCCGGCTTATTATTTAATACCCATAAGCTTGCTCCGCCGATAATGACGCCTCCATCAGAGCTGCCGTCCGGCTTAGGAAGGAACGCAGTGCCTACCTCGAACTTGTCGCCTACGCTGTCTACAATGCCCCGCAGCCCTGCCGTGGAGTCGAGCGTCATGCTGACCTGTCCGGCAACAAAGGCTTTTTTTGTGTCATCGGTTTTACGTCCTAGATTAATAGCGGCCTGGCTGTCGATGAGGCCCTTCCACCATTCCAGTGTTTTTACGCCGGCCTCTTCGTTGACGAGAGACTGGGTTGCCGCAGCGGTGCGGCCGTTGCCGTTGTCGACGTACTCAGCACCTTGATTCGCGAAAAACTGCTCCATAAACCAGCCGTAAATGGCGAAGGAGGCAGGGGCTCCGTTCTTACTCAGCGCTTCGGCTGCTTTTTTTAACTCCTCATAAGTGGCTGGGGCTTTGTTGGGATCAAGGCCTGCGGCTTTGAACAAGTCCTTGTTGTAATACAGAATCGGGTTCGAAGTATTAAAGGGCATGGAGTACTGCTTGCCATCAAATGTATAGTAATTCATAATATTCTCTTCCAAATGGCTGAGATCGTAGTTCTCTGCATCGATGAACTGCTGCACCGGGGTAATGGCGCCGGAATCGATCATGAAGCGGGAGCCAATCTCGTACACCTGAATGAGGGATGGGCCCGATTTGGAATCCATCGAGGCTTTCATTTTGTTCAAGCTTTCATCGTAAGTGCCCTGAAAAATCGCCTCAACCTCCACCTTGTCCTGGGAGGCATTGAAATCAGCCACGAGCTGATCTGCGGCAGTGCCAAGCTCGCCGCCCATCGAGTGCCACCACACGACCTTCGTTTTGCCGGCTGGTGCGGCATTACCGCCGCTTTTTGCGTTGCTGGAACCAGCCGCATTACTGGCCGAGGCTTCCCCGCCCGTACCGGCTCCTGAATTTCCTCCAGCTCCGCCGCAGGCGGATGCGAGCATGGACAGCAGCAAAATCGTGATCAGCAAAAATGAGCGCTTTAGCTTGAACGGATTCGGTTTCATTTGGTTTCTTCTCTCCCTTTTGATCTGCATTAGTATCATTTATAATCATCCGCCCGTAGGACGGGAGTTGCTGTATAGAAAAGCTATCCCTTGATCGCCCCGGCCGTTAACCCGCGTACAAGCTGCTTTAACCCGAGGACGATGAGCAGCAGGGAAGGAAGCAGCACGAGTGCAACTCCGGCAATAACAACGTTCCAGGCGGTCATTTCCTCAAACTGCAGCATGCTGATGCCGATTTGCACGGTGCGCATGTTGGCGGTGTTCGTAATGAGCAGCGGCCATAAATAACTATTCCAGGTGTTCAGGAACACGTATACGGCCAGCGTCGCGAGGCCCGGCCTGGCCAGCGGCAGAACGATGCCGGCGAAGTAGCGCGTATGACCGCAACCGTCGATGCGTGCCGCTTCGAACAGCTCCCGGGGCAGCTGCAGGAAAAATTGCCGCAGCAGGAACACGCCAAAAGCGGATGCAAGGAAAGGGAAGACGAGCCCGGGATAAGAATCGAGCCAGTTCCATGATTTGATCAGGAGGAAATTCGGGATCATCGTCACTTCCCAAGGAATCATCATCGTCGACAGAAAGACCGCGAACCAGAACGCCTTGCCGCGAAAAGCGATGAAAGCGAAAGCATAGGCGGCCAGGCTGGCCGTAATCAGTTGTCCGATCATGACCAGCGTCGAGACAAGGAAGCTGTTAGCGATGAAGCGAAACACCGGGATTAGCCGGATGACCGCCTCCAGGCTGCCCCAATACAAGCTGGACGGGAAGATGGCCGGCGGGAACTGGCTTGTCTCTTCCGGCGTCATGAAAACCGAGAGAAAGGTGTACAGCAGCGGATAGATAATGAACAGCGACAGCAAGCACAGGAAGAAATATACCGTGCCGTGGCGCAGCAGCGGACGGAACAGCGTCATTGATAATGCACCTTCTTTTCCAAAATGGTGAACTGAATGAGCGTTAAGGCCAGAATGAGCAGAAACAGGATGATGGCCATGGCGCTGCCCGTACCGAATTGGTAATTGACAAAGGCTTCCTTGTAAATGGAATAGACGAACACTTCAGTTGAGCCTGCAGGGCCGCCTTTCGTCAAAATATGCATCTGCCCAAACGCCTGAAACGAACCGATGACCGAGACGATCAGCAGAAAGAAGAGCGTGGGCGACAACAAGGGCAGAATGATGCGGATAAACGTGCGAATGGGTCCCGCTCCGTCTACCTTGGCGCTGTCGTACATATCCTCAGGAATGCCTTGCAGGCCGCTGAGCAATACGATGAAATTAAAGCCGGAATTCATCCAGATTGTCATGACGGAAATCGATATCAGCGCCCAGCGCGAATCGGTCAGCCATTGTACTGCGGGAAGCCCCGCCAGATCGAGGAAATAATTGAACATCCCCAGCGTAGGATGGAACAGCATCATCCAGATGACCGCCGAGGTGCTGACCGAGACGGCGAGAGGAAGAGAGAATATAAACTGGAACAGGCGCATCCCTCTGAGGCGGGAATGGGCGAGCGCAGCCATGATCAGGCCGAGGACAAGCCCGCCCGGAACGGTGAGCAGCACAAATTTGCCAGTAACCTCCAGGCTATTCCAGAACTGAGCCGAGCCCAGGAGCTGCCTGAAATTGTCCAGTCCGACGTAAGCGGCAATATTGCCGCGGGGATCGGTCAGGAAGAAGCTGAGGTATACCGATTTAACGAGGGGATATAAGAGAAAAAGGCCGAAAATTACGATGGACGGAGCGAGAAAAAGATAAGCCAGCGCATGCTCTTTCAAGCTTGCCGTTAACCCATTCCGATAAGCAGACTTGTAGGAGCGAGCGGTGACTGCAGCAGGAGCTGGTGCGTTTCTGACGGTGGTGTTCATAGCGGTTCCCTCCTTGACTAGCGTACAAAGATCATCCCTAGTTTAGACAGGGGGAATTAACATGGCATCAACGCGGGGTTAAGCGGCGGTTAAATTTTTGGGAGATCACGATAAAAAAGATAGAAAAAATAGAAACTATATTGATGAACCAAAGGCTGATGTAGGCAAGGAGAGCAAAGCTGCGAACCTATATCGTCCAGAAAATCTAGGAGCAGCAGGGATGGCAGCAGCATTTTACGCATTTGTCCGCATTCATTCCACAGGTTCACCTTATTTAAATGGATTTTTAGCAGTTAGTTTCTGCGTCAAGAAAGGAGGAGCAGATTTAAGTGGATTTCATGTCATTAAAAGAAGGAGAATAGCCAATATGGACTGGATTCTTGATTTTAGGTGCATAAGATCCATCTAATCCCCTGAAACATGCGCTTAGAGCATAATTAGCTACATGAATTCCATTTAGTGCGAGACACAGCTTAGTAGATATAGCATAGTAGCACGCAGCGATAAAAGGAATATTTACGTAACGGCCCCATGTTAATTTCAACAGTTCATAGAAAATAGAATAAGAAAAATAGAAGAAGACACCTCGATGATGACGAGAGGTGCCTTCTATTGAATATAACAGAACCTGCGGCTTATTTATCCCGGCCCCCAAAGAAGCTGAGCAGCGCCTGTAAATCCCGGTGGGCCGGATAGCTGCTTAATTGATCGATGATTTGCTGCGCCTCGTCCAAATACTGCTGGCTTAACGCCTCGGTTTGCTGGAGCGCCCCGCAGCTTTGAATTGCGGCAATGACTTCGTTCGTATATTCGGCCGGCGTATGCGCGCCTATCGACCGGATTCTAGGTGCAAGCCCTTCATCCTGCAGTGCGAACAGGACGGGGAGCGTCACTTGGCCGCTGCGCAGGTCGCTGCCCGCAGGTTTGCCCAGCTTCGCCGAGGACTGGGTGAAATCCAGAATATCGTCGCGAATTTGGAAGGACATGCCCAGCTTCTCTCCGAAGCTGTACAGCAGGCCAGCCGTTTCCTCGTCTGCACCGGCGGACAGCGCTCCGATCCGCAGGCAGGCGGCCATGAGCTGGGCGGTTTTATTTTTTGATTTTTCCAGGTATTGCTCAATCGTTACGTCGTAATCAAACAGATGGGATAATTGCTGATATTCACCCAGGCAGAGCTGCGTTGTAACCAGTGAAGACAGATCGTAAGCATAGCGATCGCGTTCTGCGGAATAGGCGGAGATCAACTCGATCACCCGGGCCGACATATAATTGCCGACGTGGATCGCCCGGCTGATCCCGAGCTTGATATGCATCGCTGTGTCGCCCCGGCGAACTGGCGAATCGTCGATAATGTCGTCATGAATCAGGGAAGCGGCATGGATGAACTCGGCAGCAGCGGCCAATCTCCATGTCTTGCGTTCGTCGGGTGAGGGACCGAAGCGGCTTCCTGCGATCACCATCAATGGGCGAACCCGTTTGCCGCCCGAGCGAATAAGCTCGAGAATACTGCGGGCCAGCTCCGAGGAGCGGGGAACATCCTTATCGAATTTCACCATATTCTCGATTTCTTTATCTACCGCTCTAATGGAGATGCCGAGCTGTTCATGCAGGTTCATCCTGTTCCCCTCCTCGTCATAAGTCACCGCTAAAATAACTTAATCGCCAAATCGCCAAATCGCCAAATCGCCAAACCGCCACCGCTAAACCGCAAGCCGCTAAATCGCCTTTCGGGTAGTGTTGCGATGATGCTCCAGGCGAAGGAATACTTCGAAGGATTTCTCCAGCCGCTCATCTTCCGGACGTCCCTCGACTCGCTTGATTTGAATTTGCTTCACCGTAGGGGCCAAGTGGGCGAGGAGACTGAATTCGTCATAGCGCAGGCATTGCTGCACGTAAAAGCTGTATAAATAGTCGCCATCCAGCACTTTGCGGGTGAGCTCGTCGCCGGGCTCAAGCAGCTGGCAATCCCAGTGGCGCTGGAGAGCGAGCTTGATGGCCATGTAAATGGAGAGCAAACGAATTTGCCGCTCCGCTGGCAAATCATACTGCAGGAGCAGATGGGCCGCTGTTAGCACATCCTCACGGTCCAAATTAAGGGTAATGCCGGTGTCGGGCGAAATGTCGCCCTGCAATAATTGACAAGCATCTTGAATGAGAGCAGTAATCATAAGAAACACTCCTTAACAAGCAGGTAGGGTTTGCAGGGGATTTCGCACCGGTTTCGGCGGTTTCATATCCACTCACGATCATCCTCGGTTAAAAATCAGAGTAATGCGCGGCAACCGCACATTACTCTGGAATAAGGGGCATAACTGTGTGCAGTTGTAATGCTTAATCCGTATAAAGATACCATCTGCGAACGAGCGGTATTCTCTTCCAATGCTTCTTGAGCCAAGGCAGTACGTAGTAGTCAAGTCCGAACATGCTGCCTGATCCGCCAATCAGCGCTACGCCAGCTGTCATGTACCAGAGCATTTCGCCCGATGCCATGCTCGAGGACCAGATCATGATGCCGAGTCCAACCGTGATGATGGAGGACACTGCGGTGAACAGGCCGGCAATCAGCAGGAGGCCGATAATGATTTCTGCAAATACCATACCGGTTTGGAATACGGTCGCAAGTCCGGTATAGCCGCCGTCGGATGTATAGAAGAAGAGACCCATAAACCAGTTCACCGTATTCGTGATAAATCCGGGTACCGGGAGTGCCGTAACGGCGGTAGACGCGCTTTCTACGGCGGATGCGGCCGCTTGAGCGTCAACGGTTGTCGTCACGGCCTGCGCCGCTTCGCTTGCCGCGGATATCGCATCGCCGGCATTTGGCGGCGCCGGAATCAGAAAGATTTCGGAAGGGTTCTTGAGCACTTTAGGCAGCTTGTCGAGACCTTCCTGCAGCCATTTGTAGCCGACGAATACCCGGAGCGGCAGCAGCCAGAAGTTAGGTGAACGCTTGGCGAAATGGCCGCCTACGAAGCTTCGGCGATTGTTCACATGGAAAAATTCATGCATCATATAAGTCCATACTTTATTGAAGCCAACCACCGTGAACAGATAGTACATATTGATCAAGTGCTTGAAGAGCATCGCCATGAATCCGCTGACCATGAACATCTTATTCGGCAGTCCCACATTCGCTACGCCGTAGCGGCTGCCGATGCAGACCATCGTACCGTGGAAGCCTGGCTTGTAGGACTTCTTCGGTTTGCCCTTGACGTCCGCATAAATGTTATGAGCAATGAGCGGACCTGCTTGCTCGGCATTTTCGACCATTTGCGGAACCGGACGCGTCTCGCCTTCCGGGATATAGAAGATGTTGTCGCCAACGATGTATACGTCCTCATGATCCACGCTTTGCAGCTTGTCGTTCGTAACGATCCGTTTGCGGCCTTCCTGCTGCACGTCGAGCTTGCCGACAAGGTCGGAGCCTTCAACACCCGCCGTCCAGACGATTGTTGCCGCTTCAAGCTCCTTCTCTCCAAGCAGGACGCTCGATTTCGTAACGCCGGTAATTTTGGCGCTCGTTACGATTTCGACATTCATTTTATTCAGGCGTTTGACCGCCTTGCCGATCAGTTTATCTGGGAGAATCGGCAGAATTTTTGGCGCCATATCCGCCACGACGAGGCGAACCTCGCTCGGATCGATGTAGAATTCCTTGCACAGCTCATCGCGGAATTCGGCAAGCTCGCCAACGAGCTCTACGCCGGTAAAGCCTGCTCCGACGACGACGAAGGAAAGCTTCTTCTTGCGGATCGCCGGATCCGTTTCCTTGGCAGCTTCGCTGAACATGCGGCGAACCTGTATTTTCAGCTTTACAGCGTCCTCATAAGACCATAAGGTCATCGCATGCTCCTCGGCGCCTGGAATGCCGAAGAACGTTGGCTTACAGCCGGTACCGATAACGAGGTAATCGTATTTGTACGTTTGTTTCTTGGAGCGAAGCTCTTTCGCTTTAAAATCAATGTTGTCGATGTAGTCCAGGACGACATCCACTTTCTGTCCCGCGAAAATTTTCTTTAAATCAATCTGAATGGAATCCTCGGGTGCCCGGTTTGCCGCGACTTCGTGCAATTCCGTCAGCAGCGTATGGTACGGGTTCTTGTCAATCAACTGAATCTCGACATCTTTGTCTTTTTTGAACAATTTGGCCAGATGCTTCGAGGTGACGACACCGCCGTAACCGCCGCCAAGAACGACTATTTTCTTCAACATATTCACCTTCTTACTTTAGGCTGGTAATCGTGGAGATGTGCTGCTATATAAGCTGAACTGTTGAATTCGATGCGGGGTAGGTACGTAAAATGTCCTTACGATCGCTGTTGCTCCTAGATTTCTTGGATGAAATAGATTGCCCGCATCTCATTCTTTAGTTCATCTTATATAGCGAATGATTTAAGACTAGTATTATTTAGCTTGCTCAAGCGCTTTGGCTGCAAGATCGTAGTATGACTTCAAGCTGATCGATACGCCGGAGATGGCATCTGTTTTGCCTTCGTCATTGAAGCTAACCGCAGCTGGATCTTGTTTCTCAACAAGATATTGCTCGGCTTTGGCAGCTTGCTCATGCCATTCTGCTTGCGCGCCGCCATTAGCAACCATGCCGTACTTGCCGTCGATGGAGTTTTGTTTCTTATCTTCACCAGCTTCGTTTACGCCGCTGAAGTTCACTCTGACGATGTTTCCTGCGGATACGATGACGTCAACGGTTTCTTTCCAGCCGGATTTCTCGGCGAATTTGTCTTCTTCGGCGTGGTAGTTGCCATCTTTGTAAGGTCCTGGCTGGATTGGGCCTGCAGCCAGCGCCTGGTCAGCCAGGTCGAACAAATCGTTAACGTGAATGGATACGCCGGAAATAGCATCGGTTCTGCCCTCGGCATCAAGGGTTACGGCCTTCGTGTCTTGCTTCTCAATCAGGAAAGCGATCGCTTTGGCCGCTTGTTCATGCCATTCTGCCTGCGCGTTTCCTTTTTCCTTCATGCCGTATTTGCCTTGTTCGGAATAAGTAACTTTGTCTACCGGAACGGTTGCGTTGGTGCCATTCCAATCGACGTCCGTGATTTTGCCGCCTTCCACCTGCAGCTTCACGAAGTATTGCCAGCCGGATTTTGGATCTTCCTTACCCATGGCGAAGTATAGACCGTCCTGGAATTTGCCTTCTGCAGCTGGAGCTTCGGCTGAAGCGTTGGCAGAGCTGTTCTCGGCAGCTGGAGCGTTGTTGGCCGGATTCGCCGTATTAGCTTCATTTTTGGCCCCGCACCCTGCAAGAAGTCCTAGCAGTAAAGCGCTGCATAGTAGAATGGATGCTTTTTTCATGTTAAATGACCTCCAAATAATAAAATTGTATATATTAAAATGTGAACCATTTTAATAACGTAGGGGATATTTAATAAGGAAAATCAGGTGTCCAGGATAAACAAGCAAATACCTTTGAGTGCGCCTGTTCCAATCTATAGTTCAGCCTATATAAGCTGCGTGCCACTAAGTAGTGAGTCACTAAGCAGTGAGCCACTAAGCAGTGAGCCATTAACGGTGTCATATACTAGATGGAATTCATGTATCTAATTCGGCCCAGAGCGAATGTTTCAAGGGGTTAAATGGATTTTATGCACCTAAAATCAAGAATCCAGCCCAAGATAGCCATCTCCCCTCGTTTAATGACCTGAAATACATTTAAATCACCCTTCCCTTCCTTGTCGCCGAAACTAGCTGCAATAAATCCATTTATACAAGTTGAACTATGGAATTGAATGTTGAAAAAGGCTGGAAATCCTTTGTTTGAGGAAAGTTTAGCATATAAATAAAAGCATATATGTGAAATAAATCACTTAGTATGTGATAAAAAACATCTCGCCTAGACCTGCAAGAGGCAGGAGGCTTGATGCAGAGCGAATACAAGCGGTTACTTATATTTTAAAATTTATTTTTTTAAATATATTGCGAAATCTTTCTGACGATTTAGTTCTCAAGCTCCGGTTAAAACGGAAAAAGGTGTCAATTCTTCATACTTTTGAACCGATAATGTATATACAAGGCAACATCCATTATTTGTGCTAAACGGAAGGAATGAGCATTTCATTGTCGGTGTATAAGACGTTTTATTCACGCCTATTGCTGAACTATATCGCAGGCTCGCTCGCCGCCGTCATTTCCATCGCCAGTCTTATCATTTTCGCCTTTAAGGAGATCCCGAGGAACGAGTATGTCTGGATGCTTGCAGTCATGTTCGTCTCCATTGCCGCCATGCTCGGGTTGGAGTGGGCGGTATTCTCCAGGCAAATCAGGCCGATCCGCCAGGCGTTCCATGAACCTGTCGGCACCTTCACTGAAATGCAGTCGATATATTTAAAGACCCACCGTCTGCCTGCGCTGACCGTCAAAAGAATTATCGGGCCCCATTTATTCGGGCTGGCCGTTCCCGCGGCCAGCTTGTCGCTATGGCTCGTGTCCGCGGGAGAACTATCGATTCCGCCTTATTATGTGCTGCTGGCGCTGCTTGGAGGTGCTTTTCTGGCCGGCATGCATGCACTGATTGAATTCTATCTCACCTCTCACTTTATCCGGCCTGTACTGGAAGAGATGCAGTTCCAATCCTTGCAGCTGTTCGGCAGGGAGCTGACGCTCGGCGGCCGTGTGCTTATCTCAATCAAACGCAAGTTAAGATGGAGTTTTTTTCTGATTGGGGCTTTTCCGCTTCTGTTATACAATCTCGCTGTTCAATTCAGGCTGGGAGATTGGAATGTCGACCATTCAGCCTATTGGAAATGGGCTGGCATTGTTCTTCTGATCGGGCTTGGCTTTGCTTTCTTCGGATCGCGGCTGCTGACCCGGGAACTCGAGACGCCGATTCAGCATTTGTACGAAAGAATGGCCGAGGTCAAGGTTGGATACCTGCGGACGGAGGCCAGCGATCTGTTCTCCGACGAGTTCTCCCGGCTCGTCTCCGGCTTCAATCATATGCTGCGGGGAGTACGAATCCAGGCGGCACGCAATGATCAGCTGGTGGAGAGCTATTTTGCGACGCTCGCCGCAGCGCTGGATGCCCGCGATCCATATACGGCCGGACATTCCTTAAGGGTCGCCGAATATGCGGTCCAGATCGGCAATTTGGCCAGACTCCCGAAGCATGTGGTCGATCAGCTCCGCAAAGCGGCTCTGCTCCATGACATTGGAAAGATCGGCATACCTGACGCCGTACTGCTGAAGGAAGGACAGCTCAGCGAGGAGGAATGGGAACAGATCAAGGCTCATCCCGTATTGGGTGAGGCCATCCTGAAGCAGATTGAGCCAGCCGATGAGATGGCGGCATTTCTGCCGGGCGTCCGCTCCCATCATGAACGCTATGATGGCGCAGGCTACCCGGATGGCTTAAAGGGAGAAGAGATTCCGCTCTTCGGCAGAATTATTGCCGTTGCCGATGCCTTTGATGCGATGACCTCTGACCGCCCTTACCGCAAAGGCATGGATGCGGCAACGGCGATATGCATTCTGGAGAAGGGGAAGGGAACGCAATGGGACCCTTATTTTGTCGGATTATTCGTACAGGCGTATTACGAGAAGCAAACGTCTTGATGATTACTGATGCCGCTTCATGTTAATATGGTATGAACATAGAAATGCAGAAAGTTCCAATACCTTTTAACTTTGAACAAAGCGGGTGGAAAACAGATGGGTCTTGGAAATTCCTTCTTGATGAATTTGGCTATGTTGGTTACCGTCGCTTATTTAGCGAATGTTTTATATAAGTATTGGTTTTTGAAAACGCCGCGCAGGATCAATTACGTTTTATCCGTGCTGCTTATGATTTTTTCCGGTTGGATCTGCATGAGGTTTGGCTTCAAGCTGAGCGACAATGTCATCTTCGATCTGAGGTTCGTTCCCCTTCTGATCGCTACAGCCGTATATTCGCAGCCACTTACGCTAGTGGTCATCGGCTTTGGAATCGGCTTGGTCCGGTTCACGTTTGGCGTGACTGAGGCTGCCCTCGCCGGATTTTTAAATTTGACGATTCTGGGCATCGTGTGCGCCGGAATCAACATATGGATGCAGAGAAGCAATTTTCGCTTCGTTATTAAAGGCGCGATCGCCATACTGATCGTCAATGCGGTAAATACGATTAACATTGCTGTATTCGGCGTAATTCCATTCCGAAAGTACATGCTGGAAATTATGCCCGTCGTGCTGCCGCTCGGCATCGTCTTAAGCATCGTATTCGCCATGATGCTGCGTGATTTCCAGCTGGACCGCCGCCGCTCAATTGAGCTTAAGCATGCGAACGAACTGCTGCAGAGCCAGACGGAGGAGCTGCAGAAAGCGAAGCTGGCGCTGGAGGAACGGGCACAGCAGCTTGCGCTCGCTTCCCGATATAAGTCGGAATTTCTGGCGAACATGTCCCATGAGTTAAGGACACCGCTCAACAGTATTATCAACTTGGCGCAGATGATCTCGGAGAATTATCCTGAGAAAGATTCAGGCTCTGCGGATTATGGACGAATCATCTACAGATCGGGGCAGGAGCTGCTGCAGATTATTAATGATATTCTTGATTTGTCGAAGGTGGAGGCGGGGCGGCTGGAAATCGTCCAGGAGGAAGTAAACGTAAAGGAGCTGCCGCAGCTGCTCTATTTACAGTTCGAACAGACGGCCCGGCAGAAGGGAGTAGGCTTCGACATCAGCACAGCTTCCGACTTGCCGGCTACGATCATCTCTGATCCCCAACGAATCGGGCAAATATTGCGCAATCTGCTCTCCAACGCTTTTAAATTTACGGACAAAGGTAATGTCAGGATGGAGATATACAAGGTACAAGCGAATGCGCGGGGCAGAGGTGAATATATCGCGTTTGCCGTGAAGGACACCGGGATCGGGATTCCGCCGGACAAGCACAAGGTCATCTTTGAACCGTTCCATCAGGGGGACGGCTCCATCAGCCGCAAGTATGGGGGGACAGGGCTTGGATTGCCGATCAGCAGGCATTTGGCTTGTCTGCTGGGCGGATGGATCGATATGGAGAGCCAAGAAGGCGAAGGAAGCACCTTTATACTCTACCTGCCTAGGTCTCCGCATGTGCAAGCATCCGGTTTGCCTCCAGCTGCCGAGGATAAAGCGATGTTTGCCGGACGCGGCATATCCGGTTAATATTTATACTAGATCAATGAGAAAGGTTGGAATAGATGATGGAAAAGCAAGTATTATCTACAACGGCAGCACCTGGAGCGATCGGGCCGTATTCGCAGGGAGTAGTCATCGGCGATCTCATATATACCTCCGGGCAGCTTGGCCTCGTTCCGGAGACCGGACAATTCGCGGAGGGAGTGGAAGCTCAGACGGCTCAAGCGCTGAACAATGTGAAAGCGATTCTTGAGGCGGCGGGAAGCGGCCTGGACAAGGTCGTGAAAACGACAGTATTCTTAAAGGATATGAATGATTTCGTAAAGGTAAATGAAATCTACGGCTCGTTTTTTGCCGAGCCTTATCCGGCACGCAGTGCGGTTGAGGTTGCCCGTCTTCCGAAGGACGGCTTGGTCGAGATCGAAGTTATTGCACTGAAGTAATACTGAAACAGGCAGACCCGATACCGTCTTCTGTCCAAAGGTCACGTACATTACCTGGGTTATCGCAAGGGATGTAAGTGGCCTTTTTTTAAAAATGCCGGTCAATCCCGCTCTCGCGAACGCATAAGTCCAATCCACAGCGCATACAGCAATAAAATGAAGGCGAGGACGGCAGCGGTCATGCTGAGTCCAGGGATGCTCTTCTGTTCAATGGCAATGGCCGCATAAGCCCAGACGAATACCAGCGGCAGCACACCATCGCGGGGGCGGAGGGTTATTCCGATAGCAGCAGCGGTGCCTGCGGATAGCAGGATAATCCCTGCTGTTTTGGGATTCAGGTTTATCCCGAGACCTCCATGGAAGAGAATAACAGCGAGATTAACCAGCGTGGCCACGCAAATCCATCCAAAATAAATGCTGAATGGCAGCCGGAGCAGCCAAGTCTCTCCAGAAGTTGGCGTATAGACGTAGCGGGTCTTGGCATAGATGACGGCAAGCGATAGAAGCAGGGCGAGCATGGCGGCAAAGGATAATGCGATATATTGATACTGCCATAAGAATACCCAGGCCATATTAAAAATACAGGACAGGATGAACCAATAGGAAATGGCCAGCACGGAATCCTGTCTTCCGGTATTTCTTCGCAGCTGATATACGATATATCCGGCTAGCAATAGATAGATTAGCGCCCAGATCATAAACGCGTATCCGGCCGGCGTGATGGGGGTATGATATTTGTCGGATAATTGCCCGGTGGTCATCCCGCCCATCGGAATCGCCATGGCCAAATAATTGACGCCGAGGACGGCCGCATAGAACAGCGCATTCCACCAGCGGAAGGCATTGTTACGAAACATATATATACCTCCTGCGATGCTTGATTTAGAAATGAACCTAGGATGTAACCAAGTAGTGTTTATGATATGAATATACCCAATTAGCGCGAATGATATCAGGCGGTGTGTTATCATATTCATTGGATGCCGATCACCTGGCGAAGCGTTTGAGAATGGCCGGGTTATGGGCAAAATGGATCAGAGGAAAATGGAATAGAAACGACGGGAGATCACCATGAATCAACGTCTTTATGCGATATGGCTGGGAGAGGTATTGTTCTGTTTCTCGGGTGAAACATCCGAATCTAAGATTGATGCCTGGGCAGCCTCGCTGCGCAGACTGGAGACGGCAGAAGGGAAGCGGCCATTTCAACAGGCCGCGCTTCGGCTCGCCGAAGTGCGTTATCCAGCTTCCGCTGGAAGAAGCGCCTTTAAATCCGGCGAACGGAGGGGACTGATAGGGCGAACGCTGGAAGGGCTTGCCCTGCCTGTTCAAGACGCATGGCCGCTGCTGCTGGGCTGGAACGAAGCCCAGATAGAGGCGCAGGGATTTTTGCCTGGGCAAGAGCTGGAATTTTGGAGCAAGGCGGCAAAGTTTGCGCTTGAGCTCATGATGAAAGGGCGGATAGCCCCCGGCATGGCAGAGGTTCCACTGACCGGGAACCGGCGGCCGAAAGGCCAAGCTTCTGCAAAAGCGCTATGGGGGCCGAAGCTTGGCGAGCCTGTGGATGAAGAACGGTTCAGGCTGTTGGCTGGAAGCATGCCGCCGATCTGCCTGGCTGCCGTCCAGTTTGGGGGAATGCAGGAGGAGGACGTCGAGGCAAGGCAAATTGCAGTGCTCTACTCTTTTATGAGCGCTGTTCTTGACCATGAGGTTCGCAAAGCTGTCGGCGGATTGGGTAGAAAGCTGAATGCGAGCCGGGCAGATTATCGCCGGGGCACCTCTCCGCTGGCGGAGCTATGGTGGAACGGCCTGCTCGCCGCCGTGCCGCACGGGGACATGCAGGGTACGGTCTCGGAGCTGGCTGAGCTGGCTGAGGGCATCAGGGATGCCGGCGGGGGCGAGCCGAAAGTTCAGTACGAGGATGATGAAGGGCGGAGCCCGGGAACATTCCGTTTATGCTTGCGGCTCGAACCGGCGGAAGAGGTGGCGGCAATGCCCGCCTGGCGCCTGTCATTGTGGGCTGAAGGCGTCGAGGATCCTGGCGTTCTGCTGCCCTATGGGCTGATATGGAGCTATCCGGAGCAGGATATCGAGATTCGCGGCAGGGTATATCACGGTGCTGGCGAGCAGCTTTTGCACCGGCTCGGCAAGGCGGCCAGGCTCTCCCGGGGAGTAAGGAAAGCGATGGAATGCCCGCGCCCGGAGGGCACGCTGCTTCAGCCGGAAGAGGTATACGCCTTGCTAAGCAAGGAGGTAGCCCAGCTTCGCAGGCATGGCATTACGGTGCAGATGCCCTCCCGCTGGTCGAAGGAGGGGCGCCGGGCTGCCGGGATTAGACTGCGGACGGAACAGTGGGGAACGCCTTCGGAATCCGGGCAAGGGCCAGGTAGTACGCCGCGGCTGGGAGTCGAGCAGCTTGTTGCTTACGAGGCGGAGGCGGTGTTCGGCGGAAGCCCCTTGTCCGAAGAGGAGCTTAACGAACTGGCCGCGTCCAAGTCGCCTCTCGTTTTTTTTCGCGGGGAATGGGTTGAGATCGATGTAAAGGAAATCCGCCAGGTGCTGAAATTCATGAAGCGCTATAAGACCGGAGAAATGAGCTTCCGTGAGCTGATGCATCTGACCGTGCAGGAAGAAGGCAGCTATTGGGACGGCCTGCCGATTGAGCAGGTGGAAACCGCAGGCCTGCTGTCGCTGCTGCTGGAGGGGCATTCGGTGCGCGGCATGGATGACAGGCCGGTTCCCCGCTTGCTGCGAGGAACCTTGCGGCCCTATCAGGAGCGGGGCTACCGCTGGCTGGTTATGATGCGGCAGCTCGGCTTCGGGGCTCTGCTCGCCGATGATATGGGACTGGGCAAGACGGTACAGGTCATTGCGGCGCTGCTTGATGGAATCGAGGCTGGAACGGTGCTGATCATCTGTCCGACGTCACTGCTGGGCAACTGGCAGAAGGAGCTGTCGAGGTTCGCGCCTGAACTGAAGCTGCACATTCACCATGGCAGCGGCCGGCTGCACGGAGAGGAATTCCGGGAGGAATGCGCCAGGCAGCAGGTTGTGCTGACGACTTACCCGCTGGCCGGGCGGGATATGAAGGAGCTGCAGTCGGTTGAATGGGCGTCGATTGTACTTGATGAGGCGCAGTACATTAAAAATTACGGTACCAAGCAGGCACAGAGCGTAATGAAGCTGAACGCCCCGCATCGGATTGCAATGACGGGAACGCCGGTTGAGAATCGGCTCAGCGAGCTGTGGTCCATCTTTCAGTTCCTGAATCCCGGCTATTTGGGCGGCCAATCCTCATTCAAATCGAAATATGCCGGGAGCAGCGAGCAGCAGCCTGCGGAGCTGGCAAGGCTTCGCCAGCTGATTGCGCCGTTTCTGCTGCGCCGGCTGAAGAGTGATCCGGACATCCGCAAGGATTTGCCGGATAAAATTGAATTGAAGTCCTATTGTCCGCTTATGCCGGCGCAAGCCGAGCTGTACCGGGAAGCTACGGAGGACTTGCTTGGGCGGATCGCGGGCAGCACCGGCATAACCCGCAAAGGGATCGTGCTGTCTACGCTTACCCGTCTGAAGCAAATCTGCGATCATCCGCTGCTGGTGACCGGCGCAAAGGAAACAAGGCCAAAGACAGAGGCATCCGGCAAAATGGAGCGCCTGCTCGAGCTGCTGGATTTGATTATTGACAATAACGAGGCCGCGCTTATTTTTACGCAGTATGTGCAAATGGGCAAACTGCTGTGCGAGGCGCTTGAACTGAAGTACGGCATGACTCCCGCTTTTCTTCACGGCGGAGTCAGCAAGGCGGAGCGGGACCGCATGGTGGAGGATTTCCAGCAGGGAGGCGGTGCCCCGTTCTTCGTACTATCGCTCAAGGCTGGAGGGGTTGGCTTGAATCTGACGCGGGCCAATCATGTGATTCATTATGACCGCTGGTGGAACCCGGCTGTGGAGAATCAGGCGACCGACCGGGTGTTCCGCATCGGACAGAAGCGGAATGTCGAGGTTCATAAGCTGATTTGCCAAGGGACGCTGGAGGAGCGGATTGACGAGCTGATCGAGCGCAAAAAATCGCTGTCAGAGCAGGTCGTCGGCTCCGGCGAGCAGTGGCTGACGGAGATGTCGAACGAGGAGCTGCAGCATCTGATTGAGCTGCAGCAATAAATCTGCGAGGAGGGGCGTGCAGGACGATGGAACAGCCTATGGACAACAAGGTTGTGGCGGCCGGTGTGCAGATCGAGCCGGAGCCGGGCGGCTGGAGAATCACGATTCCAGCCGCCGGGGAAGGCACAGAACAGCCCGCTTGTTCTGTGCTGCTGCTGGAAGCAGACGCGCCCGGCCCAGGCCGGCGTCTGCTCCAGGCTCTTGCGCAGCAGCCGCTCAAGCTGGCTGCGCTGCAGGAGGCCGGCGCAACGTCGATCGCCGGCCTCCTGCCCAAGACTCCGCCGTGGCAGCCGGCGGAGGGCCCCCCGCGCAGCAGCTGCAGCTGCAGCTGCGCGGAAGAGCCGTGCGGCCATGCAGCGAAGGCCGCACGCGCGGGCGCGGCAGCATGGCGCGCGGCCACGCCCGAGCAGCGGTTAACGCTGCTCGGCTGGACGCGCGAGACGCTGCTCGCGGCAGTGCTGGCGGCATGGGCAGAGGCGGAGCCCCTGCCCGATGCCGCCGAGGCCCTGCGCGCGGCGCTGGGGCCTCAGCAGGAGGAGGCCCGCGCCCGTGCGGGCGGGCCGAGCATCGCCGAGTGGCTCGCGGAGATGGCGGAGCAGGGCGGCCTGCATGCCCCGGGCCCGCAGTTCCACGACGTCCAGATCCAGCTGGACGCCGTGGAACCCCCGCCCCCGGACGAGGATGCCGAGGCCCTGGCCAAGCTGCTCCCCGGCGTGCGGGGCGCAGCTAAAGGCCTCGGCCTTGTACGCGAGGGCGTCATGCAGCGGGCCGAGGAGCTGGCGCGCCAGCTGCGGCATAAGCCTCGCTAGGCCACAGCCAAGCCTGGCGGGCGGCAAGCCCCCTTACGCGCCAGCAAAACAGGACAGCCGTCAAGGTTCCACTCCTTGACGGCTGTCCTGTTATATATCCCGGCTTATCCCGGGCTCGGGAAGAGACGCTTCGGCGGCGCCCATGATCTCTCTTCGCAGGCCGTGCATCTTCTTGTCGAGCGCATCGGCGGCTTTGGCCGCTTCCGTCAGCTCTTGAACGACGTGCGGCGGCACCTGCTTGTCATATTTGTAGAACAGAATATGCTCCATGCTGGCCCAGAAATCCATAGCCAGCGTGCGCATTTGAATCTCCACCTTCATCCAGCGCTGTCCCTCGAACAGCGTTAGCGGTACAGCAACGATCACATGGAGGCTCTGGTACCCGTTCGGCTTTGGCTTAGCGATATAGTCCTTGATCTCAATGATCGTAAGATCGTCGCGATGGCGCAGATGATCCAGCAGCTTGTAAATGTCCTTCACGAACGAAAAGACGATACGCATGCCGGCGATATCGTGAATTTTGTTCACCATATTATCAACGGTCATTTCGAGACCCTTGCGTTCCAGCTTGTCGAGTATGCTCTTCGGTTCCTTGATCCGCGTCTTGATATGTTCGATCGGGCTGTACCCGTTCAAAATTTTCCACTCGGTCTGAATCAGCTTGATCTTGTTCTTCAATTCATCCAGTGCGAGCTGATACAGCGTAGGAAGCTTCTTCCACTCCTCCAGCTTGCGCAGCTGGTCGTCTCCGATTTCCCATTGATACAACTCCCGCAAATCCAGCTGATTTAACAGGGCGCCTTTATCGTTAGCATCTACTCTGTCCAGGATAATCTACTCCTAAGCTAAAAAAATGGTTTCGTACGTTTCGTACTGCTCCCTTATTGTACCTTGAACGCCCTGGCAAAATCAAAGCGAATCATTTGTTTAGGGGACTTTTTCCGTTATAGCCGGGATCGTCATAATCAGAGTTATGCAGCTTGCCAAGGACGCCCAGACCGATGATGGACCGGCGGGTTTGTTCATCGCCGTACTGGTATAGCAGCGTATAGACCTCTATCATCCGAGCGTTAAATTGTTCTGTAGCATCGTCATGATCCGCGGATTTATAAGGGACCGGTGCGCGCCTGAACGTATAAATGTCCTCTTCTGACAGCTCCGCAATTTTGTCGCTTAGTTTGGCGAAATCTTCTTCGTCCAGCAGCACTCTGAATTCCGTGGAGTCCTGGTTAGGCGCTTCCTGGATGCTGCGGTGAGCGACGGATACATAATAGGGCTTTCTTCCTGTTTTCATCCGAAATTCCCCTCCAACCTCATTTTTCATTCGATTAATGTCTTTATACACAATGGTTCTGCAGCTGAATCAAAGGGAGGATTGGGATTTTCACTGGGCCGCCAAATCTGTTATGATAATTACGATTTCACAGATTGCGCAGTCAGCAAGCTGTTTAATAACAGAGAAGAAACATCCAAGCATTCCCGGCGAACGGGACAATATAGCACAACCACATCAAGGAGTCGGGGAACACGGGAGGAGTATGTCATGAAATTTTTACAGCGGATTAAAGATGGTGCGGGCAAGGTAACCGATAAGGCGCAGAACGCGGTCGAAATCGGACGCTTTAACACGCAGATCAATAATATTGAGCGTGAAATGGGCTTATACTTTCAAAGAATGGGCGAAGTATTCTACGAAGGATACCGTAATAAAGACATGTCGTTAGCGGAGAAGGAAATGATGGATCTAGCGAAAACCTGTGATCTGCTCGCCGAAGAACGGGATGAGATCCGGTGCAAAATCGCTGAGCTTAGAAACGAGCGCCTGTGCTCTTCCTGCGGCAAAGTGGTTACGGAAGAGGCGCTATTCTGCCAATACTGCGGACATAAATTGGGTAAGGCGAATAAGCCGGCGCAGGTTCGCATGGAAGCGGACGAGGAGGAGTCTGAGGCTAAGAACGAGCGGCTCAGCGATCCGCTCGCCCTGCTGGAAGAAGGTGCGCTGTTCAGCCATCTCGGTCAAGAGGAACCTGCCCGGTATGAAGAGGCCGAGCCGATTGATCCCGAGGAGGAAGAACGGCGGCTGCGGGAGCTGGAGCGGGAGCGCGAGCGCCAGGAGGAGCTGGATCGCCGGATTAGAACATGGAAAGAGAATGTGAAGCTGACGGAGCATGTCGCGGCAGCGAAGGAATCTCTGCGAGACGAGGCGAGCTGCCAAATATGTTCGGCGACGCTGGTAAAGGGAACGAAATGGTGTCCGCACTGCGGCTCAGAGCAAATTTAAGCAGGCCGGGACTGGCCGTCTGGCCAAAAGTTCACCGAGTTGTTATAAATGATGCCTGCTGCAGGGACATTTGAACCGTAGTAAATAGTAGGCGCCAGTCCGGATGGGGACGGCAGCTGCAGGGAAAGCTGTAATTGCGCCTCTGCTTACTATGTTACTTTTAGGAGTGTGGACACCATGGAATGTATCGTTCATTTTGAAGTGGAATACAAACAAAAGACCAAAGAGCTTCGCGGACTTATTTTCCTCGATAAGGGCAAAACGCCAACGGAGCAGGATTTTCTATCGATGTTCGGGGATATGGGGTACAAGCTTCGGCTTGCCGACCAAGAGAACTTGGTATTTTTGCCGACCGAGCCGAGTGCGGAATACCAGAAAGTCAGGATCCGCCGGCTGGATACCGGAGAAGAGAACTATCAGACGGACGGAGAGTTGAAATCGATCATATCGAATCTGCTTCCAAAGGATACGCGCCCCATCTAAGCGGCGCCAAGCGCCAGGAAAACGCTTATCTGTAAAATATTTGACCAATCCACGAAATACCTCTTTATTTCTATTGATTGTATGAGTTATACTACTAATCATTGTAGAGATAGTTTTCGACAAGATTCTTCATTAGCTTCTCGTATATGTGCAGGAATCGGCCTGCATGTTTCTACCTGATCACCGGAAATGATCGGACTACGGGGAGAATTCGTATTGCCGTGCCAAGGGCGGTTATTTGAGGTTGGCTCCTGACCTATACTTTGACCGCAGTTTGGCATGTCATCCCTGCATTAGGGCGAATTCTGCCAGGAGGTCCATTTCCCAGCCTTTGGGAACTGGGCTTTTTTTTATTCCGGTTAACGGTAACGGCATAATGAAGAGGATAGGAGACCAAGATAATTCAAGGAGGAAGAGAGATGAAGCTGCTCAAAGATAAGGTGATGGCGGAAGGGATCGTCCTGAGCGATCAGGTGCTGAAGGTGGATTCCTTTCTGAATCATCAGATGGATCCGGTGCTGATGAAAGAGGTTGGCGCCGAGTTTACACGGAGATTTGGCGATGAACGGATTACGAAGGTGCTGACGATTGAATCCTCGGGCATCGCGCCAGCGATCATGACATCTCTGGAACTGGGAGTGCCGATGATCTTTGCCCGCAAACATAAATCACTTACGCTGCGGGATAATATTCTGGTTGAGAAGGTCTACTCTTTTACGAAAAAAGAGAGCAACGAGATTACCGTGTCGAAGAAGTTTCTGAGCTCGGAGGACCGCGTGCTCATTATTGATGATTTCCTGGCTAATGGGGAGGCCGCCTTTGGCCTTGCCCGGATTGTGGAGCAGGTTGGCGCCAGCGTAGCTGGTATTGGCATCGTCATTGAGAAATCGTTCCAGCCTGGGGCAGGACTGCTCAATAAGGCCGGATACCGGGTTGAATCCCTGGTGCGCATCGCTTCATTGGAGAACGGTGCCGTTTCTTTTGTGGATTAATAAATAGACCAGATACGATATGGGGAGGAAAAGATATTTTTATGGAGCGGGAAGCCATTTTTCAAAGAAATAGACATCCATTCAAAACCTTATCGCTAGGCATTCAGCATGTGCTGGCGATGTATGCGGGCGCGGTTATCGTGCCGCTGATTGTCGGCAATGCGCTGCAGCTCAGCCATGAACAGCTTACGTATTTGATCGCTATCGATCTTCTGGCCTGCGGCGTAGCTACGCTTCTCCAGGTGTGGGGCAACCGCATCTTCGGGATCGGGCTGCCGGTTATGCTAGGCTGTGCGTTTCAGGCCGTGTCGCCGATGATCGCCATCGGTTTGACCGACGGGATGGGCGTATCGGCCATCTATGGGGCGATTATCGCTTCCGGGCTGTTCGTGTTCCTGTTTTCCGGATTGTTCGGTAAATTGATAGCCTTGTTCCCTCCAGTGGTTACAGGCTCCGTGGTGACGATTATCGGGGTGACCTTGATTCCGGTAGCATTGACGGACCTGGGAGGCGGCAATCCGGGGACGAATCCCGAATTCGGAAGCCCCTTGAACCTGTCGCTGGGCTTTGGCGTGCTGCTATTCATTATTCTGATGAACCGCTTTGCCAAAGGGTTTCTGCGTTCTATTTCCGTCCTGCTCGGCCTCATTGCCGGCACGATTGTCTCCGCGCTTGCGGGCGGTGTGAATCTCAAGCCGCTTCAAGAAGCGAGCTGGTTCCATATGCCCCAAATGTTCTATTTCGGGGCGCCGACATTTCACGCGTCAGCCATTCTGACGATGATTCTGGTTGCAATCGTTAGCGTTGCCGAATCGACCGGCGTATTTATGGCGCTTGGCAAAATCGTGGATAAGGATATTACATCGAAGGATTTGGCCCGCGGTTACCGGGCCGAGGGATTGGCGATCGTTCTGGGCGGATTGTTCAACTCCTTCCCATACACGACATATTCCCAGAACGTTGGACTGATTCAAATGAGCCGGGTCAAAACGCGCGATGTGATCGTCGTTGCCGGCAGCTTGCTCGTGTTGATCGGCTTCGTGCCGAAAATCGCCGCGCTGACCCAGCTTGTCCCGGCTTCCGTCCTCGGCGGAGCGATGATCGCCCTGTTTGGACTGGTACTGTCCTCGGGCGTACGCATGCTGGGGGATCAGGTAGATCTTAACCGTCATGAGAACCTGCTCATCATCGCCTGTTCAGTAGGCATGGGTCTCGGCGTTACCGTCGTGCCGGAAATTTTCCAGCGCGTGCCGGACTGGCTTCGCATTCTTGTTGACAACGGTATTGTTGCCGGCAGCTTCACCGCCATCGTGCTGAATCTGTTGTTTAACGGCTTCCGGGGGCATCAAGCCAAATCGGCACCTACACCAGGACAGCAGCCGACGGCGGCTGATGAAGCAGCTTCCGCGTCGGCACTATAACATCTATTAGCACGGGGCATGGTTTGTTCCGGCAAATGTAAGAGAATGACCAAGCCTGTGAAGGCTTGGTCATTTTTTGATCTCGGTCGTGAGCTTAAAACGGTTCGGCGCTGCTCCTACATCCGGTTCAACTGCTTCTCGGCAAGCTCGCCGATCCACGGCAGCTTAAGCCACTTGCCTTGCAGAGACGTCAGCATCAGCAGGAGCCAGAGCGCGATTCCAAGCGCGCTTAGCAGCAGCCCCACTACGATGCCGATCAACGGCAGGAAGCCGGCAGCGGCATGGGCGATCATGAGCCCGGCGAACAGCATCACGGATTGAAGCGCGTGAAAAAGCACGAAGCGGCTTCTTTTCTCTACCGCCAGGAATACGACGCCGCCGACAAAAGCGAACAGATAGCAGAGGAAGGCCGCTACATTTTCATACAGACCCGTTGAGGATTTGAAAGGGGACATGAGCATCTACCTTCTTTCTGTCAGTCAAATAAAGGGAATGGGACGGGTTCCCTGTCTCAATAGACAGTGTATGACGAGCCTGCTGTTTACAGAACGGATTGACATTAAAAATAGGATTGGCATATACTATATTACAATGCAAGATAGTTGGGGGATATGTTATGAACTTGAACTCTATGACTTACCTTGCAGTATAATATGCTACTCCCTGCTATCTTGCTTAACAAGTTAGTTGAATTTCTAAAAACTGCCGAACAGCCGGACTGTCGAATTACAATGTCGAGCTAACTGGAATGGTTGAGCTAACTGGATTGGAGAAATGATACATGACGACCTACAGCCAAATGCTAAAGGGCATTCTAGAGGGCTGCATATTGGCCTTGATGGAGAGAAAAGAGGTTTATGGGTATGAGCTTACGACATTGCTGGAGCAATCGGGCTTGTCGTTTGTTAGTGAAGGGAGCATCTACCCGCTGCTGCTGCGGATGCAGAAGGAAGGGCTGATCTGCGGTGAGTTACGGCAGGACGGGGTGTCCGGCGGACCGCCCCGGAAATATTACCGATTAACGGATGAAGGCGTGCAGTCGCTGCGGCAGTTTCGGAAATCCTGGGATGGGCTGCGGCAAAGCGTGGATCACGTACTGACGAAAGGAGCTGGCGGACATGAAGATTAATCAGATGGCAGAGGAGAATAACCGGCTGAGAGCGCAAATGACACCAGAGAATGAGGCGTATTTTGATAATATGGTTGTTTATTTACGCTCAAGCCGAGTCGATCAGGCTGAGGCAGAAGAGCTGCTTCTAGAGACGGCTCAGCACATGCTCGAGGCCCAGCGGCATGGGAAGACTGCTGCGGAGGTATTTGGAGAGGATCCGGAGCAGTACTTCCGAGAGCTGCTGGAACATTTGCCTAAGAGAAGCCTGCGGGAGGCGATATCGGAGTATGCGATGATCCCATGGATCGCCTTAACCTGGATGTTTGCGGTGCAGGCCTTGTTCGGCTTCATCGCCATGGGATTTGGGAACAAGACGGGTGCCTTCAACCGAATCAGCCTTTTTTCTGTGCTAATGCTGGTCTTTGCCTCGATTGCTGTAATTGAATTGGTGTTGAGGGTGCTGAAGCGCGATAGCGTCAAGCCGGTTGGTAAAGGGCGCGGCTTCAGTCTGAAGATTGCCGCGATTTATGGCGTCTATCTGGCGGCAGTCATATTAGCGGCAGTCTATTTGCACGATAAGCTGCCTGTTATTGAAGCAGCGCCATGGGTAAGCCTGGGGTTGTTCATCGTTGGCCTTCTCGGCCAGAAGTTTATTTTCATGCGAAATAATTCATGATAGCAACGATATTGTCGTTTTGCCTACAGCAGGGAGATCGACGTGCTGCCGGCCAGCGAGGAGGCAGGTGTGAACCACTGCTCGATAATGTCGCTGACGATCGTTTTGGCAGCCTCGGGTCTGCGCACAAGATCGATCTCCCCGTAAACATGGGCTAACCGCTCCTCGTTTAAGAGAAGCCCATCGATTTGGCGGATCAGGGTGCCTGGATCGTTCGCAATATGGGCGATTCCTTTGCTCTCTAAATACAGGGCGTTATTCAGCTCCTGGCCTGGTACAGGGCGGTACACGAAGATGGGAAGACGGCTGACAAGCGCTTCTGAGAGCGTAATTCCGCCCGGCTTCGTTACGATACAATGGCTCAGCTGCATTAGCTGGGCTATTTCGCTAATATAGCCGAACAGGTGGAAGTGCGGGTGCTGTCCGAGCTCCTGATCCAGCTTGCGGTGGAGCTCTTTGTTCCTTCCGCAGACGGCGATGACCTGATAGTTGTCTTTAGCGAGCAGTGTCTCGCAAATATCGCGGATGCCCTGCATGACGCCGAACGCCCCGGCCATGATCAGAATTGTTCGCCTCGAGGGATCGAGCCGGCAGAGCTGCTCTGTTGCCATATTGGGACTGCGACCGAAATCAGGCTTTAGCGGAATCCCGCTGACCAGCACCCGTTCCGCCGGAATGCCGCGTCTTACGAGATCCTGCATCAACTCCTCCGTAGCTACGTAATAACGATCCACGCCAGGGTGAACCCAGCGTCCGTGCAGGTCAAAATCGGTAACGATGTTGATCAGGGGGAGCTTCAGTCCCGTTTTTTTCAGCAATTTCGGCATGGCCAACTGGGGAAAAGTATGAATGATAAGGTCGGGCTCAATGCTGGAGATGGCCTGCTCAAGCTTCCTCATTCCGAGGGAATTGAGTACGCTCAACAAAGATGTATCCGGCTGCAGGTCCTTTGTGGCATTGTAGACCCAGCCATAGAGTAATGGCATCGTTTTGAAGCTCTGCATATATACGAACTTGGTCATTTCGTTCAGCAGAGGATGCGCCTCTGCCATCAAGTCCAGCAGTTCGACGTCCGTAATCCCCGACCGATGAAAGCTTGCTTCAAGGGCTTTGGAAGCCTGATAATGCCCCTCGCCATAGCTGGCATACATAATCAATACTTTGGGCGAGCCTGAGAGCATAGCTAAATCCCTCCCGATGAACTTAAGAATTGGTTATTCAGAAAATAAAGAATTCTAGTATTGCGGTTAGCTGTGCTTCAATGCAGGCATAATGAACTTTTCCAGCAGCGGCCTGGGGTTCTTCCAGCGGTTCAGATCGCTGGCCGCCGTAAATACGACAACGGCATCGAGCGAAGGGATCACATTGATTTGCTGTCCTCCATGCCCATGGGCATAGGCGAATGGAATCCCGTTTGCTTTGGTCGTCCACCAATGATAGCCATAACGGCCATAGCCGGGACTCTCTGGGGCTAAAGGAGTCATTGAGCGAGTCAGCCACTCGGCAGAGAGAAGCCGCTCGTGCTCCCATACGCCGCCCTGCAGGCAGAGCAGGCCGATCTTCGCCATGTCCCGTGCCGTTAAATGAAGTCCGATATGACCCATCGAATGGCCTTCGGGACTGGCGCTCCACGAAACATTTTCAATGCCGAGCGGACCGAACAAATATTTCCCGGCATACTCCGCCGCGCTCAGCCCTGTCCATTCCGTCAGCAATACGGAGAGAAGATGGCTATCTACACTACAGTATTGAAAGGTCCCGATTTTATGCTGCTCGATAGGGAGATGCATAATGTATTTTGTCCAATTTCGGCTCTGGTGCAAGCGATGGATGAGCGCTTCTCCCATTTTAACACCGGTTTTCCAATGAAATCCAGAGGTCATTGTGAGCAAATGACGCAAGGTTAGTTGTTCCCAGAGCGGATCCAGCGTCCGGTCAGCGTATTTCCGCAAATGTGCAGCGATGGGTTCATCGAGCTGCGGAAGGTCTCCCCGGTAGCTGGCAACGCCTAGCAGAAGGGAAAGGATCGACTTGGTGGCCGACCTTAAATCATGAAGGTCGTTCGACTCAAATCCGTTATAATAACGCTCGGTGAGCACGGCATCCTGCCGGGCTACGATGAAGCTGTGCATTTTAGGGAACCGTTGGATGATTTCTTCGTCCGCGGCACGAAACAGGCTGGCAGCCTCCTTGCTTGGAGCAGGGGGAGTGCAGTGTAAGCCAGCGGTGTGAGCCTTGGCAGAAGGAGCGGTAATGCTGCTGATGGACTGCATGTCATTTTCTCCTTTACTCAGTCTTATATATTTATTGTAACCAGAATTAAGGATAAGCAATAATTTTGCCGATTGTATAAGTATGCTGGGTTCTGATATTTTTCAAAAAAGGTGTGCGTATGGAAGAAAGCTGTAAGGCCTGAGCTGAATATGTTACAATATAAGAGATAGGAGGTTATTCCATCAAGTCTGCGGATTGTCCGGACTACTTGGACATGTGTGGTTGCCAGCTTGATTAAACAGGAATTTCTATGGGTATGTAATAGTGTCAGGTGCCTGCCGAGAAGGCGTAATGCAGCCCAAGACTTCATGAATCAACATCACTTTTCGGCGTTCTCGAAATCGGAGCATTAATTACAAGCGTTCTGGGAGGGAATATGTATGGCAACGAAAGGTCACAATGAAGTAAAGGAAAGTCTGCGGGAGATGACCCGGATATATAAGCCGAAAGACCCGAAAAAATTCGTAAAGGAATACGTCCGGAAATATCGCATCATGGGCGGCTATGAAGAGGAATTAACGGACTTGGTTGAACATGAAATGGGCAAGCTCAATTCAGTCAACTCGTCTGTATCTTGACCCTTCCTGCCGAGTGTCAAGCACTTGCAGTCGTTCATTTAATTAGGAACAATGGATATCCGTCTTGCAGCGTCATGCCGCAGGGCGGTTTTTTTCTGCTTGTTCCTACATATATTATAACAACGCTTATTAACGGGGTGTTAAAGCTCTCGAGAGGGGACGGAAATATTGAAAATCAACCTGAAGACGAAGGAAGAAATATTAAAAATCCGGGAAGCCGGCAAAATCCTTGCCGAGTGCCACGGCGAGCTTGCCAGCCGGATCCGCCCGGGAATGACGACGCTGGAAATCGACGAATGGGTGGAGCAGTACTTGGCTGGCAGAAAAGCAACGCCGGAGCAAAAGGGATACCGGGGGTACCCGTTTGCAACCTGTGCTTCGGTGAATGATGTTGTCTGCCATGGCTTCCCGAACCATCGCCAGCTCCAGAACGGCGATATCGTCACCATTGACATCGTCGTGAACAAGAATGGCTGGCTCGCCGATTCAGCCTGGTCTTACCGCATCGGAGAGGTTAGCGTAGAAGCTGACCGGCTGCTGACCGCCACGCATAAAGCCTTGGAGAAAGGCATCGCGCAGGCTGTGGCGGGCAACCGCGTGGGAGACATCAGCGCGGCGGTTCAAGGGGTGGCGAGAGAAGCAGGCATCGGCATCGTAAAGCCGCTGATCGGGCACGGCATTGGCCGGTCCATGCATGAGCCCCCGGATGTGCCGAACTTTGGGCGCGCCCATACCGGACCGCTCTTGCGGGAGGGGATGGTCATCACGGTAGAACCGATCCTGACCTCCGGCGACACGGGCGCCGTCCTGTGGGACGATGACGGGTGGACGATCCGTACGGCCGACGGAAGCTTGGGCGGGCATTACGAACATACGATAGCGATAACAAAAGGAGCTCCCGTCATCCTTACTTCTTTGTGAAGAGGACGTGCGATGGCGGGGCTTTTTTCTCAAGATATAACAAGGCATCCGTATCCGATTCGGTACCTCATTACCCTTTACGCCAAGATAAACTAGCATCAAACAGCGGTCTGTCTTCCTTGAATTTACGTCGAGAACGATTGCCTTATATCACTGGCTTCCCGAAGGCCAACAGGTCTCAGGCTAAACTGGAAGGAAGGCGGAATCCAAGGAGCGGACCGCACGCAGGGAGCAAAGGGATTTGTGATGGAGATGTTGGCAGAGATGGATACAAGTGCGGGTATAGTCTCAAGTTCAGTTTCAAGTGCGGATACAAGTCTAGGCACAGATACAAGTAGAGTTACATGCACAAAGCACAGTTTCAGGTACAGATAGAAGTAGAGTCACAAAGCTCAATTATAAATACAGCATAAAGTGTGGTAAGGGTACAGATATGGGTAAAGGTATGGGTAAGTATATAGTTAACGGGGTGGGAGTGCGGGTAGGGGCGAAACTGTAATCTATCGCAGCCGTTAAAATTGTCCTCGTCGAGTCGCCATCAGTAGCAACTAGAATGGGATTGCAGATTAGAATACCTTCTGGATATCACAACAATCTAACCCAAACGGCAGAGATGTCGTTTTTTTTGATTTGTGGCTTTTACTTTTTGTCGCTGATCCTTATTCGATCATTTGCTAAGTGCTGCGGTGATAAGGTCGGGTGATAAGCACATTCGGACAAACCCATGATGTACTTCGAAAGAGACCTGCAACGGGTAGCCTGAATCTAACGAATCTCATTAGCGTTATTTGTACATATTAGCTATTAATTTAAATCTAACGAATCTAAGTCACCTTATTTGCGGTTTATTTTCCTATTGGAGTGGTTAAGCATGAAATAACGTTACATAGCTTCGTTACATTTTAACGGTGGCTCTTTTTAGGTAAATAGCGCTCGTGAGATTCGTTAGAATGCCACGTCCCGTATTTCGGACATAGCACCTCGTGTTTTGTGTTCCGTTCACGACCGGCCTGGTACCTCGTGTCCCGATTTCACACTCCGGCCTAGCGCTGCGTGTCCGGTGACCAACCGCACGTCCAATCTCGTTCCGGCCGACTATCGTTCGGGTCCCGTGTCTCGTTCAAGGCCTTACGTTCTCGTTCCGATCACACTATCGTTGGTGTTTTGTTCTCGATTAACGACCTAAGCCCATGCCGCGTGTCCCATCCGGATCCCGATTTCGCTCTTGAGCCCCGAATTTGAACTCGAGCATCCTGATCTCGATCTCGATCGATCACCGATCACCGATCCCGGATCCCTCGAGCCCTGATCTCAGTCCAGCTCTCCGCTTCACAGGCCGATCTCGGTCAAGTCCCCGTCTAGCCACAATCACGGGAGCACGGAGGTTCGGCGGAGCAGTTTGCCACTTGCTGCCAGCGGGGATTGCTCGATAGCCAGAGGCTTGGAGTTTTTTTGATCAATTGTGACAAGAAATTCGCTGAAATGTCGAAAATGGTTCAAAATGATTTGGCCGAGGGCAAAATGGGAAAGCGCCTCTCACAGTCTAGCGGCAAGAAACGAGGCGCAGGGGGAAACAGAAGGGTGGAAACGCTCGCAAACCTTGTTATGGCGGGCTTTTTCAGACATTTGAACAATTTGTGAACTCCCTTGATCTCATTGACAAAAGAGGGGTTCACTCTTATATTTAATAAGTGATTGTTTTAATTGACAGGATTGCAGTTTCCGTGCTAGGGCAGGAAAGTTTTTCCCCGGGCAAGGGAAAAAGCCTGTAATCATCGGAAGAATACGTAAAAGTGGGGTAGATCAATGATGAAACGGTGGAAGGCTGGGAAAAGGCTTGTTCCTTTGTTTGTTGGGCTGACGTTCTTACTGTCCGCTTGCGGTCGCGAAGACTTGTCTGCACTCAGACCACAAGGCCCGGTAGCACAAGGACAATTCGATTTGATGAAGCTGGCGATTACGATCATGCTCTCCGTGCTCGTAATTGTATTCGGTATTGCGGCCTATGTACTGATTAAGTTCCGTCGCAAGCCTGGGGATAAGGAGATGCCGAAGCAAGTGGAAGGAAATCACCTGCTGGAGATCATCTGGACAGGGATTCCGCTGATTCTCGTTCTCGTCCTTGCTGTAGCGACGGTACAGAAAGTGTTCGCTTATGGGGAGAACTATTGGGAGGATAAGGATGCCGTTCGGGTAAAGGTAACCTCGCATTTGTTCTGGTGGGAGTTCAATTATCCGGATTACGACATTACGACGGCTCAGGATTTGATTATTCCTACGAATAAGAAAATCGCTTTTCAATTGAAGACTGCAGACGTCATTCACTCCTTCTGGGTGCCTTCACTTGGAGGAAAGACGGATACGAATACCGAGGGGACGATTAACACAGCTTGGCTGGAGGCCGAGAAAGAAGGCGTTTACCTCGGGAAGTGTGCGGAGCTGTGCGGGCCGTCCCATGCCTTGATGGAATTTAAGGTGAAGGCGGTAAGCCAGGAATCGTTTGATAATTGGGTAGCCGCAATTAAGCAGCCGGTTGAGCCGATCCAGGATCCTGCACTTGCTGAAGTGTTCAAGACGCAATGTCTGAGCTGCCATGCGGTAGGGGATCAAGGCGGGCCGATGGGGCCGAACTTGACGGGTATCGGAAACCGCGAGACGGTCGCGGGCATCCTGATCAACGAAGAAGGCTCGAACAAACCGTTCCCGGGCAAGCCGGTTAAAGACAATTTGATCGAATGGTTGACCAACCCGCAAGAAGTCAAGCCGGGTAACCATATGCCTTCTCCTAAGGAAGACCTTGGGCTGACGGACGAAGAAATTGAAGGAATTGCGGAGTATTTGGCTAACGTCAAGCTGAATTACTAATTTCAGATTATCAGACGGCATTGATGCACAGGACTTTAAAGGGGGTACAAACCTTGGCTCACGCTCACAGTGTCAAGCGGCACAAGGGTTTGATGGATTGGTTGACAACGGTTGACCATAAGAAAATAGCCATTCTGTATTTGATTGCAGGGGGCTTCTTCTTTGGAATAGGCGGGATCGAAGCGCTATTGATCCGCGTCCAGTTATGGAAGCCAATGAATACGTTTGTAACTGCTCAGCAGTTCAACGAATTGATCACGATGCACGGAACAACAATGATTTTCCTTGGGGTAATGCCGATTATTTTTGCGATCATGAATGCGGTAATCCCGCTGCAAATCGGGGCTCGCGACGTCGCGTTCCCATTCTTGAACTCGCTCGGTTTTTGGACATTCCTGTTCGGGGGATTGCTGCTTAACCTCAGCTGGTTTATGGGAGGCGCTCCGGACGGAGGATGGACGGCTTATGCCCCTCTATCCTCAACGACATACAGTACGACGCACGGCGTCGACTTCTATACCATTGGTCTGCAAATTGCCGGTCTCGGTACGCTCATCGGGGGGATTAACTTCCTCGCGACGATCATTACCATGCGCGCTCCAGGCATGTCCTTCATGCGTATGCCGATGTTTACCTGGACGACATTCGTTACATCGGCAATGATTTTGTTTGCTTTCCCGGCGATTACTGTCGGTTTAGTACTTCTCAGCTTCGACCGGATTTTGGGAGCTAACTTCTTTAACGTTGCAGGCGGGGGCAACCCTGTTCTCTGGCAGCATATATTCTGGATCTTCGGGCACCCTGAGGTTTATATCCTCATTCTGCCTGCGTTCGGGATTATTTCTGAAGTTGTGAGTACATTTTCACGCAAGCGCCTGTTCGGATACAGCTCCATGGTATTCGCGACCATCCTGATTGCCTTCCTGGGCTTCATGGTATGGGCGCACCATATGTTCACGACAGGTATGGGGCCGGTTGCTAACGCGCTGTTCGCTATTGCGACGATGCTGATTGCGGTTCCTACAGGAATCAAAATCTTTAACTGGCTGTTTACGATGTGGGGCGGACAAATTACATTCAACACGGCGAACCTGTTCGCCATTGGATTTATTCCAACCTTTGTAATGGGTGGAGTAACCGGGGTTATGCTCGGATCTGCTCCTGCGGACTATCAGTTCCACGATACTTATTTTGTTGTAGCGCATTTCCACTACGTTATCGTAGGGGGACTTGTTCTAGGATTGTTCTCTGGCCTGCATTACTGGTGGCCGAAAATGTTTGGTCGGGTATTGAACGAAACGCTTGGAAAAATCGAATTCTGGACGTTTATTATCGGGTTCCACTTGACCTTCTTCCTGCAGCATTTCCTAGGCTTGGTCGGAATGCAGCGCCGCGTATTCACCTACTTGCCTAACCAGGGCTTTGATCTGATGAATATGCTGAGTACAGTTGGTGCGTTCCTGATGGGTGTAGGGGTTATCCTATTCCTGGTCAATGTCGTGATTACGGCAAGAAAGCCTGTCGGAGTTGAAAATGATCCTTGGGGAGACGGCCGTACCCTGGAATGGGCTATTCCGTCGCCGCCGCCGGAGTACAACTTCAAGCAGCTTCCGCTCGTTCGCGGTATTGATGCATATTGGAAAGAGAAGATGGCTGGAAATAAGGAGATGACTCCTGCTGAACCGGTGGGTTCGATTCATATGCCATCGCCGACGATTATTCCGTTTGTCATGTCTGTGGGTCTGTTCATTGCCGGCCTTGGCTTTATGTTTACGACGGATGATTTCGGCAATAGCTTCCTGAATTTCTTGTTCAACAACTACATCGTAGTTATTATCGGTTTAGGCATCACCTTCGGCTCGATGATCGTTCATTCCCTGTACGACGATGCAGGATGGCATATTGAACCAGAAGAAATCGATGGGAAGGGGGCAGAAGCATGACCACTCTTCATGCAGAGCAAGCTACAAACAAGCTCCCCCATGAACCGGAGAAGGCAACGTTAGAAGGCCGCAATAAAATTTTAGGCTTCTGGCTGTTCCTTGCAGGGGAAGCGGTTCTGTTCGGTACGTTATTCGCAACATTTTTGACGCTGCGGAATCAAGTGGCTGATGGACCATCAGCCTCCGAGCTGTTCAGCCTGCCGATTACCGCTGTTGCGACGCTGATCCTCCTAGTGAGCAGCTTGACGAGCGTATTCTCGATTCAGGCCATGCACCGGGGCAACGTGAAGTCGCTCTTAACTTGGCTGACGGTTACGGTATTGCTGGGTCTAGGCTTCCTGGGCTTGGAAATCTATGAGTTCTATGAGTATGTTACTCATTATGGATATGGCATGACGACAAGTGCTTTCAGTTCCTCGTTCTACACACTCGTCGGATTCCACGGAGCGCACGTTATTTTCGGTATCTGCTGGATTTCGCTTCTGATCGGGCAAGTTGCGAGAAAAGGACTGACGGTAGTCACTGCACCGAAGATTTATGTTTCGGCGATGTACTGGCACTTCGTTGACGTCGTTTGGGTATTTGTTTTTACGGTAGTTTACCTGCTTGGAAAGGTGGTAGGCTAAACGATGGTCAATCAGCATAACAACGAAGGTTCAATGGTGAAGCATCGGCACCGGCATGAAGGACCTCAGAAGCATGTCGTGGCCTTCATATTCTCGATCGTATTGACCGCAATCGCATTTGCGACGGTAGCGGCAGGGGGCGTGAACACAGCTTTTACGGTCATCCTGCTGATCGCGATGGCTATTCTTCAAGTACTCGTTCAGCTTGGCTATTGGATGCACTTGAAGGATAAGGGACATATGATTCCGATCATATTCATGGCTGGAGGATTTTTTGTCGCCGGGCTGTGTATTATTGCGGCGCTTTACTGGATGTGGTGGTAAAATAAAAAGAGGCGGGCTTGTATATAAGCCCCCTCTTTTGTATATTATGGGGTTAGTTCACAATTTGGACAGATTTCCAAGCGGCGGAGGGAGTTTTTAAATTGCTGGGATTACAATATTTTAGTTTTAGTGATGTTTGGAGTCCCGTATTGATGTCATTCATGCTGTTAATTACAGCAGGCTATTTCTTGATTGTAGGCCCGCTTAGCGAAAGGTTCCCTCATAGCGAACCGACTTCGGCGGGCCGCAAAGTGATGTTCGTTGCAGGGATGTTCTTGATGCACTTGGCCCAGGGGGGACCCGTCAATTTGCTTGGACACACGATGTTCAGCTTCCATATGCTGAGCATGGCCTTGTCCTATATCGTTGCTCCGCCGCTGCTCATGTTAGGAATACCGCCATGGATTTGGCGTTCGTTCGTACGTTTTTTTGAACGGACTCCGCTGAAGAAGCTGAAATTCATGGTTCATCCCGTCGTTTCTGCCGTCTTATTTAACGGATTGTTCTCAATCTACCATCTCCCCGTAGTTCATGATTATGTTATGCTTAACTTTGGGGTTCACCGCCTGTATTATTTAGTCCTGTTCATTGCAGCGGTACTGATGTGGTGGACGTTCGTCAGTCCGATCCCGGAACGCGCGACTCCGCAAGGTTTGAAGAAGCTTGGCTTCATTTATTTGAACATGGTGCTGCTGACGCCGGCCTGCGGTCTGATCATCTTCGCCAGCGAGCCGCTTTACGCTACGTACAGCGATCCTAATATATGGGCCCAAGCGATGGGCTACTGCGTACCCGGCGGAGACCCGGCGGCGCTGCTAAGCCAATTCGGCGGGCCGGAGTTTTTCGGTTTTCTGGAGACCCGCGTAGATCAGCAGGTCGGCGGAATCCTGATGAAATTTATACAGGAGCTTATTTTTGCGTCGATGCTGGCCTATGTATTCTTCCAGTGGTACCGGCAGGAGAATAAAGAGGACGCAGAGGATGAGCTGATCGCTGATGTGCCCCCGCATGAATTGAATCAGGCGTAAGATCAATAAGACAATTGGAGGATGGAAATGGACCTGTTTACCCTATTCCCTACGCTAAGCACCTCTTTTATCGTTATTAGTGCCATTTTGGTAGCCATTGGCTGGGGACAGATTATTAAGGGCAAAAGAGAAGCCCATAAGAAAACGATGATCGCGGCGGCGATCGCGGCAATCATTTTCTTTATTATCTATACGTCACGTACGGCCTTTATCGGCAACACTGCTTGGGGCGGCCCGGAGTCGCTTAAGCCTTATTACCAGACGTTTCTTATTTTCCACATTGTTCTGGCGACAGTGGCTGCCGTATTCGGTATCACGACCTTGACGCTCGGCTTCAAGGAGAAGTATGCAAAGCATCGCAAGTGGGGCAAAGTTACGTCGATCATCTGGTTCTTCACAGCCATCACCGGGGTAGCTGTGTATGTATTGCTGTACGTACTGTATCCTGGCGGTCATACGAAGCCGGTATGGGATATTCTGCTTGGCACATAAGGAAGAAATGGCAAGGCCTCGATCTTGAGCGGTATGCGCTTGAGAACGAGGTCTTTATTTTTTTCCAAAAAAGGGATTGACGCATGAAAATGACCCGTATATACTGTATATAATGATATACACAGTAAGCACACATATATACACACTGAACATAAAGGATCGTCAAGATCGCAAATATAATTCTAAACCGCGAAGAAAGGTTGATGAGTTTGAACAACACCTGGAAAGACGCATGGGTCATTTTTAAAAGAGATTTAAGGCTGGATCGGCTCTACTTGTTTTGGAACGTTCTTTTTATGATATATATGGCAGTTGCAATCGGCGCGCTGGCGACTCCATCGCCCAGAGCAGGAGCATACTTGGATCCATTGCAGGATTTTATGTTTTTCGTATTAATTCCTATCACCGGGTTCTATTTCTCCAGAAGGTCTTTTAACTACCTTAAGGAAGATTCGTATACCCGCATGCTGCAATACTACCGGACGCTTCCCATCCCTGCGATTACGGTGATGCGCGGGCGGATCATTCAGCTGCTTACGGCGACGCTGTTTAATGGCCTGCTGTTTTACCCGGCTTATTATTGGCTTTCGGGATTCACCAGCGACTGGCTTACCGATGTAGGGAGGATGCTCGCCTTCGCTTTGACATGGACCGGATACCTCCTATTCATCAACGGAATATATATTTACTTTGAATTTCTCAGTACAGGCCGCAGATATCTCTGGATCAGTACTCTTATCGCGCTCGCAGCAGGCCTCGTGGCATTTCTGATTCACTGGTTTGACGGGAATGCACTCACATACACCCTGGAGCAGTCCAAGCGGTATTCACTCCTATCGCCTGTGATGTGGGGAATGTTGATCCTTGGTGGATTATCCTTGGCTCTATTTTGCAAAATGACGCTAAGCAAGCTGGGAAAGAGGGACTTGATATGATCGCGGAAATGATTTCCGACAGGGATAAGCCGGAGGTGAGACAGAAAGGTGTGGATCCCCATTCAAATCAATGAGAATAGTGCGGAGCCTTTATATTTTCAAATTGAGACGCAGCTGCGTTCTCTCATCGTAAGCGGGCAGATTGAAGAGGGAACGCTGCTGCCCTCTATTCGGGAATTCGCCAGCAGCTTAAAGTGCAGCGTCATTACCGTCCGGAGGGTATACCAGGACCTGGAGAATGAAGGGCTGCTGCTTACCAAACAAGGAACGGGCACCTTTGTAGCCCGGGTTGGACATAACGAGAGGAGTGAATACCGCCGAATGGTCGTGCAGGAAGCCGTCGAAGCCGCCGTAGAAGCGGGCTTATCCGTGCAATATAGCGAGGAGGAGCTGAAGGCTCTATTTCTGGAAATCATTAAGAACAAATACCGTTCGCATACGGGGGAGGGGAGCTAGGAATGAACGAGACTTTGGCGCTGGAGCTTAAAAACGTCATAAAGAAACGGCGGCGTAGAACGATTGGGCCAGTCAATCTCCAGATTCCCCAGGGACACATCGTCGCGCTGGTTGGGTCTAACGGTTCAGGGAAAAGTACGATTCTCCACATGCTGACACGAAGCCTTATTCCAGATGAAGGGGAAATCAGGTGGTTTGGGGACAAGAGCGCCGGCGATTTGCCGCAGGAAATCAGAAGCAGGATTGCCTATGTGTCGGAGAATCCGCTAGTAGAGGAAAACTACCAGACCGCGGAGCAGGCCGCGAGCTTCCGGGCTCACTGGTATCCATCCTGGGATCAAAAGAAATTTGAACGCTTGATTACGCACTTTGAGGTGCCGCGCGATGAACGGCTGAACCGCATGTCCAAGGGGGAGCGCCGTAAATTTGAGGTTGCTGCTGCCTTGGCCGCAAGCCCTAAGCTGCTTATTCTCGATGAACTATCGTCCGGGCTTGATCCATTTATCTGGAAGGATATGCTCGCAGAGCTTCAGAATAGCATGCTGGAAGAGGATGTTACCATCATCATGGCGACCCATGTCGTAGAAGAAGTAAGACGGCTTGCCGACTACATTGTATTGGTGCATCAGGGTAAGGTGCTGGGCATGGCGGAGAAAGACCTGCTCTACGGAAGCTGCTATGAGGTATGGGTTCGCGGTGATGTAGGCGAATGGACGGGAAGGCCTGAGCTCATTCGGTGCGATGAGGATGGGCCGTTGATGCATAAATTGATCGTCCGGGATGAAGCTTTTATGGGCGAACTGCAGCAGTCCAAGGATCTTCAGGTATTGCGGACCCGGGCCCTTGAGTTGGAAGAGGTGCTTCAACTCTGGATCCAAGGGCACGCTCCGGAACATAGATGATATATATTTATGGGCTTAGTAGAAATAGAAGCATGGAACAAGGAGGCTGAAACGATGGCTAAACCATTGGTATTGGAACAGGTAACGAAGCAGTTTGGGGAGAAAACGGCCGTAAACGGCATTTCCCTCCAAGTGGAGGAGGGAGAAATATACGGGCTCCTTGGCGGCAATGGAGCAGGTAAAACAACGACAATGCGGATGGTGCTCGGGTTAATTTACCCCGATGCGGGGCGAATTCTCTACCATGGGCAGGAATACAGCAGCGAATTGCAGCACAAGATGGGTTATTTGCCGGAAGAACGAGGTTTATATCCGAAAGTAAAGGTCAGTGATCAAATCGTTTATTTGGCCCGGCTGAAGGGAATATCGGCCCAAGAGGCGGACAAAAGTCTGCGTTACTGGCTGGAACGCTTCGAGGTGCCGGATTATTATAACAAGAAAATCGAAGAGCTCTCCAAAGGGAACCAGCAAAAAATGGGCTTTATCGCAGCTGTCGTGCATAAGCCCAAAGTGCTGATCCTGGATGAAGCCTTTAGCGGACTCGATCCGGTTAATGTCGAACTGCTTAAAGAGACTGTAAAAGAGCTGCGGGATGAAGGAACGAGCATTCTATTCTCTACCCACCGCATGGAGCACGTGGAGGAGCTGTGCAGCAATATTACGATTCTGCAGCGTTCCAATACAGTACTGCAAGGGAATATTCAGGACATCAAGAAGCGCTATCCGCGCGAGGAGGTTCTTCTCCATACGACGGGAACGGTTACCGGCCTGGAGGCCATCCCGGGGGTAGTGCGGGTTGAACACCGCGAGCGCGGCTATTCCATCCGGATTTCCGATGTAGCGGCCGCGCAGGACATTCTGCGCCGGGCGATGGAAGAGAGTACAGTTGAGCATTTTGAAATCAAGGAACCGACGTTGAATCAAATCTTTATTAAAGAGGTAGGTGATTCGCATGAATAAGCTGCTGCCGATCATTAATTTCACCTTTGCCAATAAGGTCAAGACGAAATCATTTGTCGTTACTACCGTTATTTTTGCCCTGCTGCTATCCATCGGTATTCATGTGCCGTATCTGATTCAAATGTTCTCGGGAAACGAGGGCGCTACAAGTTCCCAAATTGGCCTTGTCTATGGCAACCAGCCTGAGATTGCAGCGTCGCTGGAGGCGTTTATCGACAAGCAGCCGGATGGCAAAATCAAGCTCATGAAATACGAGCAAGCGAATGATCAGGCGCTCATGAACGATATGGAGAACGGTACGATCAAGGGATACCTGGAGTTCGGCGAGGCTGAAGGGCTGCAATTTCCGAAGGTTATGTACACCTCTAAGAAGAACAGCATGGATTTAACGCTTCAGTCGACGCTCCAGCCCGCACTGGAGAACGTGAAAATGCAATACGTCACTCGTGGAAGCTCCCTAACCGAAGAGCAAATCGCGGCGATAAGCGCTCCAGTTATCATCGAAGAGTTGAAGGCTGAACAGGCCGCAGGGACGGGCAGTGCTGCCGTTGCAAATGAAGGCTCTAAGACGGCGGCGGTCAATTACGTTATTGTATACGGCCTGATCGTTCTGTTCTTCATGACCAATATGATGACAGGCAACATGATTGCTGCAGAGGTAACTTCGGAGAAAAGCTCGCGGATCATGGAGATTCTGGTAACGAGCGTTTCACCGCTGACGCAAATGTTCGGCAAAATTCTAGGCATGTTCCTGGTCGGTCTGCTGCAGATCGCCATCTTCATCGCCGTAGTTGCCATCAACCTTGCATTGCCGTACAATCAGGCATCCTTGACCGAGTTGAATTTGGATTTATCGCAAATGGATCTATCCATTCTGCTTGTTGGACTTATTTTCTATATTCTGGGCTATTTCCTCTATGCAACTTTGTACGCAGCGGTCGGCTCCATTGTCAGCCGCACGGAGGATCTTGGCCAGGCGGTGATGCCGATCACGATGCTTTCTCTGGCAGCATTCTATGTGGCGATGTTTAGCTTATCGTCTCCGAATTCCCTTCTGCTCAAGGTGTGCTCTTACATTCCGTTCGTGTCTCCCGTCACGATCCTGCTGCGGTATGGCGCAGGGGATGCAACGCTGCTGGAGGTAGGGCTGTCTCTGCTGGTCCTTATTGTCGCTATTGTCTTCTTCAGCTGGCTGGCCGCCAAGATTTACCGTACGGGAGTCCTGCTGTACGGCAAGCGTCCGACGATGAAGGAGCTGCGCAAAGCGATGAAGGCGTACAAGATTTAACTCCGTGTGAATTTTAAAAATATCATTGAAAACAAAGGAGAAGATGAACATGAAAAATTGGAAACGATCGCTCTTATCCCTCTTTATTTCTGTAGGCTTGCTTGCTGCGGCGGCCCCGGCTATGGCTGCTCCACAGCCAGCTTCGGTCAAGATCAACAACCAAAACGTTGAATTCGCAACAAATGCGCCTATTGTTGATCAAGGAACTACGATGGTGCCGCTGAGATCAACGCTTCAAGCAATGAATGTTCAATTAAGCGATGTACAGGATAGTACGATTCATGTCGTAATGGACGGCAAGGAGATTGTGCTGAACAGCAGGACAGAGCTGATTAACGGCGAGACGTACGCGCCGATTAGAATCGTCGGCGAAGCGGCAGGTTATAAGGTGCATTGGGATCAGCAATCCCGCACAGTGTTTCTTATCTCCGAAGCAACGGGAGAAGGTGCCCGCGGCTTCATGTGGGAAGTCAAACATGGCGGTAATACGGTCTATCTGGTAGGATCGATGCATATTGCGGACGACAGCTTTTATCCGCTGCGTTCGGAATTCGAGGATGCTTTTGCCGAAGCGGATTATTTGGGGGTAGAAATTGACCTTAGCAAGGCTGCTGATGAAGCCAATCAGAAGCTGATCTTGGATGTGGGAATGTATCAGGACGGTACGACTTTGAAGGATCATGTGTCCAAGGAGACATATGCAAAGCTTCAGGATATTTTGCAGCAGAACGGCCTGGAGCCAAACGCCTTTGATGTCTTCAAGCCATGGGTCGTCGAGAGTACCATCAGCACGCTTAAATCGATGCAGTCAGGTTATGAAGCCTCTGCCGGAATCGACCTGTATTTCATCCAGAAAGCCATAGAACGCAAGCTGCCGGTGTTGGAACTGGAAACCTACGAGTCCCAGCTGAGCATGCTCGACGGGTTCTCCAGCGAATTACAGGAGAAAAACCTAAATACCGCCTTGGACAACTTCGATGTTTCGGCTGAACTTGTGGACGATATGGCCGATATGTGGAAATCAGGGGATGATCAGAAACTGCTTGAGTTCACCGAGAGCATGATCGAGGATCCGGAGTATTACAAAGCGATGCTGACAGACCGGAATATCGTTATGGCCGATAAAATCGATGGATACCTGAAAAGCGACAAGAAAGCGGAATATTTCATTGTGGTTGGCGCCGCGCATTTCGCCGGCAAAGACGGCATCGTTCAGTTGTTGCAGGATAAAGGCTATTCCGTCGTTCGCAAATGAGCGTTCGGATAATCTTGCCAAGGCTATTAAGGTAAGTTATAGTGAAAGTAACTGAATATGGAGTGCGGGTGCTGGATAAAGTCCGGCTGAGATTGGAACCTGATGTTCCGGACCGTTAATCTGATCCAGGTAATGCTGGCGTAGAGAACATATCGAATTTAAAGCCATTCGTGTATTCTCGAATGGCTTTTTTGTGTCCTGCAGCCGGTAAATACAAAACGGAGGTAGAGTTGGCAGATGAGAGATTTTCGTTTGTACGCTATTACCGATGAAAGAAGCCATCCCGGCAGGGAGCTTGCCGAAGTGATGGAGGAGGCTATTCTTGGCGGTGCAGATATCGTGCAGCTTCGGGACAAGCACAGCGATCGGGAAGCCGTGCTGGAGAAGGCAAAGCGGCTTCGCGAATTGACCCGCAGGTATGATGTCCCTTTTATCGTCAACGACTATATTGATATTGCGCTTGAGGTAGATGCGGACGGCATTCATCTGGGCCAGGGCGACACACCGCTTTCCGTGGCCAGGGAGCTGGTCGGCGGCAAAATCATCGGCATTTCCACGCATGCGATCGAGGAGGCGCTGCTGGCAGAACAGCAGGGAGCGGACTATATCGGCGTTGGTCCTGTATATCCGACGGCTACGAAGGCGGGTGCAGCACCAGTAACGCTTTCCTATGTTCGCGAGGTAGCTGAGAAAATTCGCATTCCGTTCGTAGCGATCGGCGGCATCAAGCTGCACAATGCGGATGAAGTGATCGCTGCCGGGGCAACGCGAATCTGCGCGGTGACCGAAATTGTAGGCAATCCGGACGTAAGAGGGACATGCGAGGCTTTTATTCGCAAATTAGAGCAAGGGGGAACGGCTCATGGGAAATACGCACAGCGTTGAGCTGAAGGTGAATGGTGTTATGCAGAGCTTGCAGGCGGGAACCGTTCAGGATGTAATCGCCCATTTCGGCTTGACGGGCAAGCCGGTTATCGTAGAAGCGGACGGTGTGATTTTGACCCCCGAGCAGTGGGTGGATACAACGGTGTCTTCAGGGATGGTCATCGAGCTGGTTCATTTTGTGGGAGGGGGTTAAGCGGATGCGGGATGATGCATTGCGTATCGGCGGCCGCTCGCTGTCGTCGCGGTTCTTTATTGGCACAGGGCTGTTTCCCAACCCGTTCGTACAGAAGGAAGCGATTAAAGCTTCCGGGGCGGAAGTGCTCACGTTTGCTATTCGGCGCATTAATCTCGATGCGGTAGAGGATGATTCCATATTGCAGCATATCGAGGATGGCGCCTTTCAATATTTGCCGAACACATCAGGCGCAAGCACGGCCGAGGAAGCGGTCCGGATTGCGCGGCTTGCCAGAGCCTCCGGTCTCAGCGACTGGATCAAGGTTGAGATCAGCGCGGACGCGAAGACGCTGCTGCCTGATCCGATTGAGACGCTTAAGGCGACGGAAATGCTGGTCAAAGAAGGATTTACGGTGCTTCCTTATATTTCGGACGATCCGGTCATCTGCCGCCGGCTGGAAGAAGCCGGGGCAGCTGCGATCATGCCGGGAGCAGCGCCGATCGGCACGGGGCTCGGCATATTAAATCCTTACAATTTAGGCCTAATTGTAGAAGAAGCGGGCGTGCCCGTTATCGTGGATGCCGGGCTTGGGACGGCCAGTGACGTGACGAAAGCGATGGAACTAGGCGTAGACGGGGTACTTATGAACACTCCGGTGGCCAAGGCGAAGGATCCAGTCATGATGGCGGCCGCCATGAAGCACGCGATAGAGGCGGGACGGCTAGCTTATTTATCCGGACGAATTGCCCGGAAGAAGTATGCTTCCGCGAGCAGTGGCCTGGAACAGTTTATTTTGAAATAGCCCTATGAAAAATGGCGCCTGGGAGCGATAGCATGATGCAGAATATAGTTATTATGGGCGGCGGCGTTATCGGATTGTCCTGCGCCTTTGAATTGCGGAAGCGGGGGCATAACATAACTCTGCTGGAAATCGGCAAGTGCGGCGGTCAAGCCTCGGGAGCAGCCGCAGGTATGCTGGCGCCATATTCCGAAAACCTGGAGGAGCCGGACGAATTCTTTCGACTGTGCCTGGACAGCCTGCGGCTGTATCCCGCATGGCAAGCGGAGATCAGGCAGATGTCAGGAGAAGCCTTTGAATATGCCAACTCTGGCAGCCTTTATGCGGTATACCATGAAGCGGATATTTTGGCCTTGGAGGGCCGGCTGCTCTGGCAGCGGGAATTCGGTTCCTCCGGCCGGATTGTCGAAGGGGAGGAGCTCCGGCGGATCGAGCCGGGGATCTCCAGCGAAGTCAAAGCGGCATTATATACACCCGAGGAGAGCCATATTTATGCGCCGCATTATGTGCAGGCGTTAGAGCAGGTTTGCCGGAATATGGGCGTGCGCATTTTCGAGCATTTGGAGAGCGTGGACATTGTCGATTGGCTGCCAGGACCTGGTAAAATGCCGGAGCCAACGCAAGCACCACTGGCGCAGGGTCAAGGACAGCTGTTCGGACTGCTGCAGGAGCAGCCGGAGTCTCTGCGCCGCGAGATCGTCTTGCAATCCAAGGATGGCCGGAAATTCCCGGCAGATCGCTTAATTGTATGCTCCGGCGCTTGGGCCCAGGAACTTTCCGGAACAATTGCGCTTCCCCTTCCGATTTATCCGATCCGCGGGCAAATATGCGCTTACGATAACACCGGGCATACGGTGAGGGGTATGGTGTTCAACAATCAAGGATACGTGGTCGCCAAAAATAACGGTACCGTCGTATGCGGCGCATCCGAGGATATTGCTGGCTTCGATACTTCGGTAACGGAGAAGGGCATCGAGCGGCTGCGCAAATGGAATAAACGGCTGTTTCCTTCTCTGGAAGGGGAAATCCCCTTTCACCAATGGGCCGGACTGCGTCCTTCCACCCAGGATGGCCGTCCTTTGCTGGGGACCCTCGAAGCTTCGGACCAGATTGTGTTGGCGGCTGGCCATTATCGCAACGGGATTTTGCTCAGCCCGATTACGGCCAAAATCGTGGCGGATGTCATCGATGGCCTGAAATTGCCCAGCTATTATCCGGCGTTTGCGCCGGATAGATTCAATCATATGATGATGCGCTAAAACGCAGCAATTAGAAAATCGGAAGCAATTGCAAGTGAAAAACCTCTTCTTGGGGGCGGCATCGCCTTTCGCAAGAAGAGGTTTTTTGTCTTGGCTATTATTACCGCCCCAAGCTTTTGACAATCTTGGTTGACAACGTAAAGATTCTGCTTTAAGATTTATACCCATAGGGGTATATGTATTATGTGTGAAGCGATGAATCAAAATTAGGCTCGTTTGGAAAGTTATTAAATCATGATGAAAGGGAGGAATCGAATTGTCTGAACCACAAGTGCAGAAGCTGCAAGTCGATAAAACGCTGGACTGTAAAGGACTTTCGTGTCCGATGCCCATAGTAAAAACCAAGAAGGCCATGGATGAGTTGATTCCTGGCCAAGTGATCGAGGTACAGGCCACTGACCGCGGTTCGCTGGCAGATATTCAAGGCTGGGCCAAAAATACAGGTCATCAATATTTAGGCACGATTGAAGAGAATAACGTTCTCAGGCATTATCTTCGCAGATCGCGTCCCGACGAGATCAAAGCGGAGCAGAAGCACCCCTATGTCGCTTCGAATGAAGATCTGCAGGCCAAAATCGCAGCGAAGGATGCCATCACGATTCTGGATGTGCGCGAGCCAGCGGAATATGCCTTCGGCCACATTACTGGTGCGAGATCTATTCCGCTGGGAGAACTGGAGTTGCGTGCGGGTGAACTGAATCCGGACGAGGAAATCTATGTGGTGTGCCGGAGCGGCAGCCGCAGCGACCTGGCTTGCCAACTGCTTGCCAATAAAGGCTTCAAGCAGGTGAAGAATGTAACACCGGGGATGACGGATTGGAAAGGGCCTATGGAACAGGCAATTGAGGAGTAACCCGCACCATTTTTTAAAATTTGATAACACTACATTCATGGAGGTATTACTATGTCAACAAAAGTAGCGATTATTGCAAGCAACGGCGGTTTATTCGACGCATACAAAGTATTCAATATTGCCACGGCTTCGGCGGCAACGGAAGCTGAGGTAGCCATCTTTTTCACGTTTGAAGGGCTCAACCTGATCCACAAGCAAGGGAATCAGCAATTGCCGCTGCCGGCTGGGAAAGAACATTTTGCCGAGGGCTTCAAGAATGCGAATGTTCCTTCTATTCCGGAGTTGGTCAGCATGGCCCAGGAACTGGGCGTGAAATTGATCGCCTGCCAGATGACGATGGATATTATGAACCTGCACAAAGAAGATTTCGTCGACGGCATTGAAGTCGGAGGGGCTGTAACGTTTCTCGATTTTGCGAAGGATGCAAATGTTTCTTTGTCCTTTTAATTAACGATTCATTATCGAAAGGGGATAACTCGAATGTCAGCAACAACTTCACCATTGCAAACAATGACGGCCGGCGAGTTGACCCGGCGGGTTCTGAACAAAGAGCCATTATTCATTCTCGATGTCCGCAACGACAGCGACGCAGCCGATTGGCAAATCGAAGGAGAGAGCATTGAGCTGATCAACATCCCTTATTTTGATTTGCTGGAAGGCGTGGACGCTGCCTTGGAACAGCTGCCGGAGGACAAAGACGTACTCGTCGTCTGTGCCAAGGAAGGCTCCTCCAAGTTCGTAGCGGAGCAGCTCGTGGAAGCGGGTAAAAGACGTGTGTATTATTTGGAAGGCGGGATGAAGGCATGGAGCGAGCACTTGGAGCCCGTGCTGATCGGCAAGCTGCAGGATGGCGGCTCGTTGTACCAATTCGTGCGAATCGGCAAAGGCTGTCTGTCCTACATGGCCGTTTCTGCAGGGGAAGCCGCGGTGATTGATGCGGCAAGAATGATTGACGTATACTCGGCCTTTGCCGCAGAGCAAGGTGCAGCGATCAAGTATGTGCTGGACACGCACCTGCATGCAGACCATATCTCTGGAGGCCGTAAGCTGGCGGAGCAGACGGGAGGAACGTACTGGCTTCCTCCAAAGGATGCGGAAGAAGTAACGTTTGATTACGAGCAGCTGGAGGAAGGAAAAGTCGTCACCGTGGGAAATACTAAAATCGAAATTCAGCCGGTGTATTCCCCGGGACACACAATCGGCAGTACTTCCTTCATCATAGATAACCGGTATTTGCTGACCGGCGATATTCTGTTCGTCGAATCAATTGGACGCCCGGACTTGGCTGGCAAAGCAGAGGATTGGGTGGGGGATCTGTATACTACCTTGCATGAACGCTATAAATCGTTACCGGATGAATTGATCGTACTTCCTGCCCATTTTGGCAAGATAACGGAGCTGGGGAAGGACGGAGCTGTCTCCGCACGGCTCGGGGATCTCTATGAGCGCAATCCTGGCTTGCAAATTACTGCCGAAGCCGAATTCAGACGGATGGTTACCGAAAATTTACCACAGCACCCAAACTCCTATCAGGAAATCCGCCAGACCAATATGGGCAAAATACATCCGGATGAAGAGCAGCAGCGTGAAATGGAGATCGGTCCGAACCGCTGTGCCGTGCATGATAAATAACCCGCGAACCTGCGGAGAACCGCGATGATGCAGTAACACAATTCATTCATTGATCATTAGGAGGTCATGTACCAGTGGAAAGCAACAAAAAAGTCGATACAACAGGATTGATGTGTCCTATGCCGATCGTAAAAGCAAAGAAAGCGTTAGATGAGCTCAATCCCGGTGAAATTATGGAAGTCATCTCTACGGACAAGGGCTCCCTGAATGATTTTCAGGCTTGGGTTAAGCAAACGAATCACGAACTGCTGAAGCATTCAGAGAAGGACGGCGTCTACACTTTTCTGGTGAAAAAAAATAAATAAAATCAGCGAACACGGCTTTGTCCGCTGATTTTATTTCGAATCGTAGACGATGCGCACGCCGAGGGTGGCATAAGTCTCTTCTTTATAGTGGCCTTGCGGACAGTACTTTAGCACGTGCAGGCTATCCTGCCGGGATTGCATAGTCCGCTGGCATTGAGGACAGCGATTGGCGAAGAGGGAGCGAAGCGTTTTTAGCATATGACTTCACCTTTTTCATATAAGTTTACTTGGTTTTGAGTATAACTTATTATTTTCAATTCGTACAGCCATAAATGTTGGGAGACAGGCTTCGGTAAAGCAATCGGAAAGGAGGGAGCTATGGATTTTCTGTTATTCATCGTCATGCTAATGCTCGGATTAATTGGTTCCTTCTTTTCGGGGCTGCTCGGAATAGGCGGAGCGATCGTTTCGTTTCCACTATTGCTTTTCGTTCCTTCGGCGTTTGGCGTTGCGAATTTTACGGGTCAGGAAGTCTCTTCGATCAGTATGTTTCAGGTGTTCTTTGCCTCGCTTGCCGGCGTGCTGACGTATCTCAAAAACAGCAAAAATCAAGCGGCCGTCATTCATAAAGGCCTTGTTGTATATATGGGCGCCGGGATTTTGATCGGGAGCCTCGCCGGGGGGCTTGTGTCCGGATACCTGGACGGCAGGATCATCAACATCATTTACGGGGTGCTGGCCATCATTGCGGTTATTCTGATGCTGATCCCAAGCAAAGGCAAAGAAGGGGAAGCGGCTGGCCAGCCTATTGTATTTAATCGGGCGTTCGCTGTTATTATATCGTTTCTGGTCGGCATCGTGTCGGGAATCGTTGGTGCCGGCGGCGCATTTATTCTAATCCCTGTCATGCTGACGGTCATGAAAATTCCGACCCGCATTACCATTGCTTCTTCCTTGGCCATCGTGTTTATTTCAGCCGTCGGCGGTGTAGCCGGCAAATTGACTACAGCGGCTATCCCCTGGGAAGCTACGCTGTTCACCGTTATCGGCAGCCTGCTTGGCGCGCCGTTTGGTTCATGGCTCAGTGCGAGAATGAACGTCAAATATTTGCGGTATGGGCTTATTGTTTTAATCGCATTGACCGCCATTAAGGTGTGGATGTCGATATTGTAAGGCTTGAATTCACATTATTTCATTCGCTGAATGATTTATGGGGGGTATTTCCTCAGCTGGATTGCGGTTGATGATTGCGCTGGCTGTTATTTTCGAATAATATACCCTTAGGTGTATAGGTTAAGTGAATGAAACGGAGTGAACCCTAATGGACTACAATTATAACGAGGATTTAAAACGGCGCCTGAGAAGAATAGAAGGACAAGTGCGGGGAGTCCTGCGTTTGATGGATGAAGGGAAATCCTGCAAGGAAGTGGTAAGCCAGCTGTCAGCCGTCCGCAATGCGTCGGACCGGGCTATCGCCCAAATCGTAGCCGAAAATTTGCAGCAGTGCATTCTGGAGGAGCAATCGGCAGGCGGAAACACCGATAAAGTCGTGAAGGAAGCGATCGAGCTGCTGGTCAAAAGCCGGTAATAATTCAGATACTTTCTAAAATAGACAGGAGAGAGATTACGATGGCAGGACAAGTAAGCAAGGAAATTTCGCCGCAAGAGCTATCCGCACGCTTGAAGAAGGGCGAGGCGGTCAAGATGCTGGACGTCCGTGAACCGGAAGAATGGGCGGCAGGCCATATTGAGGGAGCAAAGCATATTCCGCTTGGACAAATCTTGGAGAGACTGGGTGAACTGGATGCGGACGAGGAGCTTATCGTAATTTGCCACAGCGGCAACCGCAGCGGACTAGCCTGCGAGCTGCTGGAGGAGAAGGGCTTCAATGTCGTCAACATGACCGGCGGGCTGCTGGCTTGGGAAGACGAGTTGGTCTAAGCCAGATGTGTTTAGGCGAGTGAAGGATAATGGGTAGGTTAGCCGACACCGCTTTACCTTGGATATCAAGTTTAGTAATAGCTATAGAGTTTGGGAGGAAGAAATGCTCATGTGGTTCATTGCTTTAATCATAGCCGGTCTGGCATACGTGCTGCTTCGCAATTTGCTGCCTGTAAAAGGGCTGGCCTATGTCGACGCGAGCATTCTGCATAACGCATCAGAGCTGCCGGAAGAGACGAGGATGCTCGATGTCCGGGATGAGGTGTTCTACCGGGAATGCCACGTACAAGGGGCGATTAACATTTCGATCGGTCGTCTTCCTTTCGTTTGGAGCAACGAACTGTCCCCGAGTGAGCCGATCCTGATTCTCTCAGACAGCAACATTAAGAGCAAGCGGGCGGCGCGCCTATTAAAAAGCCGGGGCTTCCGGCGAATATACGCTGTCCGTGGGCACTTCTGTGCGTAATAAGCAGCGAAAGCGTGGTTAACCATTATGGAGACAGGTACACTAATCAATATTTTATTCATTCTATTAGTTGTTTGGTTCGCATATACCCGTTTACGGCCTGCTCCCGGTTTGAAGACACTCCGCGAGGAGCAGTTTAGAAATAAAATGCAGAGCTCTAAAGACTCGATACTCATCGACGTCCGGGAAACGGGCGAATACAGAAGAGGACATATTCCCGGCGCGAAGAACATTCCGCTCTCTCAGCTGCAAGGGCGGCTTGGCGAAATTCCGCAGGATAAAGACCTTTTGCTCTATTGCCAGAGCGGGATGCGCAGCAAGAACGCGGCTCGAATCCTTGGCAAAAACGGCTACAGCAAGCTGTTCCACCTTGCCGGGGGAATTAGCGCCTGGAGAGGCAAGATCACGAAGTAGATTTACCGGCGTGGCAGTGAAAAGGGCTAGGGATTTCCCGGATCAGGGACTTTCCTAGCCTTGTTTTTGCTGGTGATAATGGATCCAGAGAGCCAGCAACACCGGCACGCTATGGCTGTATCAGCATGCTATGGCTTAACCGGCTCCTCATCATTGGAGCTGCCGCAATCCCTCTCTAAATGGCAATGCTAGCGGCTGCGGATGGCTAATGCAGCTAGTACTAATCATTGAGATGGCTAACGAAAGCGGCTGGGTTGGGTCAACCAACTGTCCGTGATGGCCAACGGACCGTAGTACCGCTATTCGGCGAAAAAGCAGAAAAAACTAAGCTCAACGGACACAGGTTCCGCTATATCGCTAAAATGGAATGGAAATGAGGAGGTTTGTGGCAAATAGGTGCCTCTCTGTCCGTTAGGCTATGTCAAACGGGTATATCCTCACGAATAGCGGATCTCATGTCCGTTAGCATTCGCCAAGCTCATCTGTAACCTAGAGGCCGTTCCCATTATAGTTACATCTGCAACAGTTACTCCAGTTACTCAAACCACGTTCACGATGCTCAGTTACTCCAGTTACTCAAACCACGTTCACGATGCTCAGTTACTCCAGTTACTCCAGTTACTCAAACCACGTTCACGATGCTCAGTTACTCCAGTTACTCAAACCACGTTCACGATGCTCAGTTACTCCAGTTACTCAAACCACGTTCACGATGCTCAGTTACTCCAGTTACTCAAACCACGTTCACGATGCTCAGTTACTCCAGTTACTCAAACCACGTTCACGATGCTCAGTTACTCCAGTTACTCAAACCACGTTCACGATGCTCGGCAACTCCAGTTACTCAAACCACGTTCACGATGCTCAGTTACTTTAGCTACTCAAACCACGTTCACGATGCTCAGTTACTCCAGCTACTCAAACCACGTTTACGATGCTCAGTTACTCCAGTACAGTTTCTAAATTTACTCAAGCCCAGCGACTGCTCAGTTTCTTTTCAACAGCCTTGTTCGTGGTTCTTACTCCGTCTTCAGTGCTTACGAACAACTCTCTGAAACTAGTGCCCCAAGGCAAAAACCGACGGTACTGAACAGCCATTGACCGGCTTGGCCAGAGCTTGTTAGAGCAGCTCACCCGTCCGTCTGAGCCTCTTACTTGATAAAGACACCGCCGAAGGGGATGGCCTCGCGCAAGAAGCGCTTCACGATGCCATCTTCGTTCTGCAAGTCGCGTTCCAGCTCGCGGTTGCCAGAGCCGGCCTGGATGAGAACATGGCCGCGTCCGGTCATCTTCCACTGGTAGCGCATATGCTGGCTGGCGAGATGATTACCGTAAACGGATAGCTCCAGTTTGGCGTTCTCTGGGTAAGCGATGACGCTGCCTGCCTCCACGTAGATCGGCTCCACGGGATCAAGCGGCAGTTCCAGTACCTGGCCTTGCGTCAGGATTCCGATATGGCCTTCCCCCGAGAATTTCATCTTGATTGCATCGCGGGTGATCATCATGTTTTTCATGCTGAGAATCCGGGTTTCCATTTGTACGCCTTCAGTATAAAAAAACAAATGCTTGAAATCGTACAGCAAATCACTCCCGGCTGTAAGCGCAATCGGCTTCATCGTAACAGAAGGAGGGAGGGAGGCTACGAATTGGCAGGGGCCCTGGATATCCGCACGGATCAGCTTGCGTTTCCGGTACATTCCTTTCATGTTCATCAGCTTGTCGCTCCGCAGGCTGCTCGCTCCCCGAAAGGCGATAATTTGCCCCGGATGCAGCACATGGGCGATCTCCCCGTCTTGTAAATGAAAGGTAACCGCCTGCCCGGCCAGCAGAGCGGATTCGTTATTATACTCAATGTTCAACCGTGTTCCCCCTTTCTCCCCTCAAGCCCTTGCGAAAAAGCAGGTTTAAGCAGTTCTACAACCGGATACCCAAGCCTCTCAGAACCGCGCTTCTTAACTGCAAGGTTTTACAAAATTAACCCCCTTAGACCGCTATATCAGCATCCGTTCCCATTCTTTTTGAACATAAAACAGTGTATCTCCTGAGGTCTGCCAGCCCGGTACTCTCTGGGGATTTATCTCCGCAACACAACGCGAATCACCCGAAGGAGAATGAAATAACCTGCAAGAAGAGCGGCGCCCGTAATCAGCATGATCCGCGTTTTGCGGGCTTTGGCATCGCGGACTTCCTGGGCTTCGGTCAAAGCAGATACCGTTGCGGCCAACTCCCTGTTGCTGGCCATGAGCTCTTCGTTCTGCTGACGGTAGGCTTCCAATGTCCCCTGCGCTTCCTCCAGCTTGTCCAGGGTGACCTGATAGTTTTCTTTTATTTCATTGATATCATTAGGGAGCTCGGACAGCACCTTAACACCTTTGAAGAAATCGTCGAAATATCCCGCCTCGGCGCGGGAGGCATAGGTTAATCCGGCGAAAAAAACAGCTGCCAATACGACGGAGACGATGCGCACTAAACCTTGCTTCATTCTCTTTTCACCTCCGGTGTCATCCGTTCAAAATTGGAGTCCTCATTATGAGATATTACGTAGTATTTGCTCGAAAAGTTTCCATATGCAATGTCGAAGCAGCTTCGCTTCGAGTACTATTATAGCAAAAAGACCGCTATTTACCGGCCATTACAATCAAACCGGGAAAACAGCGGTCCATCAAGGCACTATCAAATTCAGCAAAGTTCCACAAAATCCGCCAAGCGAATACTAGGCATGGACAGCTTTGCGCATGTACATAATGGCAACGGTACGCGGGCCGCAATGGCAGGAAATTGCGCAGCCGCCTTCGATAATGGCCACTTCTTTTGCATCCGTCTGCTCCAGCAGCGTTGTCCGGATGTAACCCGCAGCTTTCTCGGCAAGCGTCTGGGCCACGATAATTAAATCACGATCGATCTTGTGAAAATTGTCGAGGAGATGCTGCAGCATCCGCTGAACAGCCTTCTCCGTTTTGCCTCTATATTTATCGGCGGAAATGACGAAGCCGTCCTTGATTCGCAGCACGGGGCGAATTTTGAGCAGGCTGCCGATCATATGCTGAACGCTGGAGACACGGCCGCCCCTGTGCAAATAATCAAGGCTGTCAACAAGCACTTCCATCTCGACGCGTTCGCGCCACTCCTCAACGAGCTCGACGATCTGCTGCGGACTGGCGCCGTCCTTTGCCGCCAAAGCCGCTTTGATGACAAGGAGCGCGACGCCGCCGGATACATGCATCGAGTCGACGACACTTACACGTCCAGCCGGGAATTCCTCTGCAGCAATAAGCGCGTTCTGATAGGTGGAAGAGAGCTTCGAGGACATGCTGATAAATACGATGTCCTGTCCTTGCTCGATGCAGGGCGCGAAGGCTGTGACAAAATCAGCCGGCGAAGGCGCCGCCGTCCCGGGCAGCTCTCCGCCTTCATCCACCCTGCGGTAAATGTCGGTTGTGGTGATTTCAAGCTTGTCCTTATAAGCGGTTTCACCGAACACAACATATAGCGGAACGATACCGATATCATGCTGTTCGATCCAAGAGTTCGGTACGTCAGAAATACTGTCCGCGAATATTTTAACTTGTGTCAACGTATTTCCCCCAGTAATAGGTTTTGGTCATAATGAATCATAGCAGAGACCTACTTGAATTATAGTAGAGTTGATCAGCTATAGCAAAGACTCGTGTCACATATTATCGTTAAAGCCACTACTGATTAATCCAGGCAAAGCGCTGACGATACTTGCGGGGCGACAGCCCCTCTATTTTGGTAAAACTGGCGGTAAAATAGGCGGGATGGTTAAACCCCACCTCCTCAGCGATCCGCTCTACCGTGTAATTGCTTTGCAGCAGCAGCAGCTTGGACTGCTCGATTCGGTAGCGCTGCAGGTAGGCTGCAGGCGAGCAGCCGAAGACCTTCTGCATGCAGCGGGCGATATAGACCGGATGAAAGTTGATGCTCTCGCCGAGCCGCTTGGCTGAGAACTGTTCCTTGTAATGCTCCCTTAGATACGAGGCGGCCCGCTCCGCGCAAATCGATTGCGGGGACGGTCCATTCATGCCGATGGAGGCGGACAAAAGGGAGATCACTTCCTGAAACAGCGTTTGCTGGCGCAGCTTGGCGCCGGAGATATGCAGGCTCCGGTTCAGATCGGTCAGCTCCGTAATGGTGTCGCTCAGCTTCTGCGGCTGCACCACCTTCGTAAATTGGGGGACCGGCACACTGAACGTCCATGTCGAAAAAGCCGATGCCGGCATATATCCCGGACGATCATCGCCTGAGCAGAAATGCTCGCCGCACCTCTCCGTCTCGATGGACCAGCTGGAGCTCGTTTGAAAGTGAACCCAATGATACAGCGTATCCTCCTTGCAGTCGGCTACCGCATAGTGATAGCTGTCCGGCCGCAAAATAAGCGCATGCCCTTCGCTGACTTCATAGCTGCGACCTTCCTCGCCCATGTAGAGGCAGCCTTTGTCGACGAGAAGAAGATCGAACACATCGATATTTTGTCGGCTGGGATGCTTTTGTCCCGCACTCAGCAGGGACAGGCCGCTGGCGATATAATGGGGCAGGGGAGGAACCGTAAATTGAATGACAGACATGCGAACTACCTCCTAGTACAATTGCATTCAGGTTTGAATATTTAAAGATTCAGTTGGTTGAGTGATACATCCATTCCAATATAACATCTATAATGTGTCTCATGCTAAAAGTTAGTTAAAAAGTATGATTGTCAGGCATCTGCATCCTGGATTGCTTTTGAAGGAACGGAGGAACGCTGCGGCTGGAAGCCTGCGCCAGCTAAATGCGAACCCCCGTCCGAAAGCGAAACAGGACTTTTATAACGGCTTTTACAAGTTATATTACGGATGGTTGATATCTTCTCCGCCATACTGGAGGTTGTAATAATGAAAAATATACGGAGTAGAGAGAAAGATAAATTTGGCCTTTGGGTTCTGACCTGGCCGATCTTCATTGAAATGTTCCTGCAATTCCTGCTGGGCGCCGTCGATACGCTAATGGTGAGCCGAATCTCAGATGACGCCGTAGCGGTTGTCGGCTTCTCCAATCAGCTGTTTAATGCGTTAACGACGCTGTTTGCTACCGTCGCGAGCGGAGCCGGGATCGTCATCGCCCAGAAGCTTGGCTCAAGGCGCGAGGAAGACGCCAGAACAGTCGCTGTCATTTCGGTAAAAGTGACGGCATTGATCGGCCTGGGCCTGAGCCTGATGCTCGTGGCTGTTCCCGGCCCTATCGCGAGAATGCTGCAGCTGCCTGAGGAACTGATGCCGCTAGCTATACCGTACATCTCGATTGTCGGCGGTGGAATGATCCTGACCGCGCTGATGTCTGCGCTAAGCACCGCGATTCGCAACACCGGCAATACGAAGGGGCCGATGTACATCGCCGTAGCGATGAATATCATCCATATTGTGATGAACTATGGCTTTATTTTCGGAGAGCTTGGATTTCCGCAGCTCGGCCTGACCGGGGTGGCGATTTCCACAGTGACGAGCCGTTTGCTGGCAACGGTGATGCTGTTCCTTATTTTCCTGGTGGCCTTCGAACGGAGAATCGGCATTCGCGACATCTCCCTGTTTGACCGCAAGCTATTCAAGGAGGTACTTGTCATCGGCTGGCCGCTTGGAGTCAACTCGGGCAGCTGGGTGTTCTCGCAGCTAGTTATTTACTCTTTCATAGCTACGCTCGGCTCCATGGAGCTGGCGGCGAGGACGTACATGAGTACTTTGGAAACCTTCTGCTTCCTGCTTGGCTTCTCCCTCGCTCTTGCCGTACAGATACAAATTGCCCATCTGTACGGAGCAGGCCGGACGAAGGAGGCTTACAAGGCCGTATACCGCTCATTGTCGGCAGGACTGCCGCTGGTGATTATCAATACCTGGCTCCTGGTGCTGTTCGGCAAGCATATATTGGGACTGTTTACGCAGGACGAAGGGATATTGCTGATATGCGGAGCGCTGCTCTGGCTGAATCTGGCGCTGCAGCCGGCCAAGGTTCTGAATATGACGCTGGGGAATGCACTGAATGCTGTGGGGGATACGAGGTATACGATGTACGTGTCGCTGACGGTCATGTGGGTCGTGGCTACCGGCTGCTCGTACCTGCTTGGGATTTCGCTCGGCTGGGGGATCGTTGCCATTTACGGCTGCATGATCGCGGACGAATATATCCGAAGTATCTTCTGTTACGTCCGCTGGCGAAACCGGAAATTTTTGCGGATGAAAGAAGCAGAGCTTCAGGCAGCCTAAATGCGGGCAAGCTTTGGAATGCATAATAGTCTGCACAACACAATAAGCGGCGCACACGAATGTGCAGCCGCTTATTGTGTTTTATCAGTAAGGGGGGAAAGCATCGCCCGCTTGTTCAAGTTATTCTGCAGGAACGTCTGGTAGCTGACGCACGTAGCTGTCGGACAGATGCAGCAGCTGCAGCGCGCGGTCATACTCTTTTTGCGTAGATAAATTTTGCGCAGCCTGAGATCCGTTACCGTCATAAGGGAAATGGATTCCGTCCTGATACTCGATGCCTGGCACGAACAAAGCTTTATCATTCAGGAATGACCCGGAAGGCAAATAGTAGCGCTGCGGCAAAAGGTTATAGGTCTGGTTAAACAGATCCTGGCCAAAATGGATATGCTGGTTCAGTGATAGGCCGAGCAGATTCGCCAAGGTTGGCAATACGTCGACCTGACCGCCGATCGTATTGACGACTGCCGGCTCGGAAACGTTAGGCGCCGAAATGATCAGCGGAATGTTAATCATGTCGATATAGCTGTATTCTTTGCCGTAGATTTCCTTCATCAGTTCCAGGCCTTGTTTGTCCAGGGAGTACATCGGCAGCCCGAGATGGTCGCCATAAATGATAACGATGCTGTCGTCCCAGATGCCCCGCTGCTTCAGATCGTCGATAAATTCGCCCAACGCTCGATCTGCGTAATTTTGCGCCTGAATATAGTCGCCGACCATGTTGTCCTGATACCGTTCAGGGAGCGGGAATAAGCGCTTCTCCTCCGGCAGGGTGAACGGATGGTGTGCGGTCATGGAGATCACCTGAGCGTAAAACGGACGATCTGCATCATGCATTTTTTGAATTTCATCGGCTGTTTTCTTGTACAGCACATCATCGGATGGGCCGAAGAAGACCGTATCCTCGCTTCCGAAGAACGTTTTATCATAGAAGCGGTCAAATCCGAGCGCTTCGTACAACGCACGGCGGTTCCAGAAGTCAACTACATTCGTATGGAAGGTGGCCGTATCGTAGCCCTGGTCTTTCAGCAGCTTCGGCAGACTTGGGAGCTGTTTGTAGGCGTAATTCTGCGTAGCCGCTTCGTTGTAAGGAATATAGAAGGACGTGTTCACCACGAATTCGGCATCAGAAGTGTTGCCTTGCCCGACCATTTGATAGAAATGCTTGAAATAAGTATTTTCCTTGGCGAGCTTGTTCATCGTTGGAGTCACTTCCCGGCCGCCCAGCTTGAAATCGATCAGGAAATTCTGGAACGATTCCATTTGAATGATGATCACATTCTTGCCCTGGGCTGCCCCAAAATGAGCAGGCTCCGCAACCGGAGCGGTAACGCCCTTAATCTGATCGATTTTGGCTTGCGTAATTTCTTTCTTATCGGTGAGCTCGGAATCCTTGCTTTTGAAAATCACGTAGGTTTCGTAATTAAGAATTCCCATTTGCTCGGCCTGCTTGATTTCGTTCATGCTGGCTCGATTCGGCCAAATATTAAAGATGCAAAGCGCAAAGGAGACGGCAAAAATAACGGCTGCCACACTTCCCCGGACCCGGCCCAGGTTGAAGAAGCTTTTGAGCTTGTGGGCGCGTTTTTTGCGCATCAGCCAGAAACCAAGCAGTACGATGTCAAGGAAAATAAACAGATAATAAGGGTCAAGCAAGGAGAATACGCTGTTCTTGACCGCGGTGACCTGATTGACCTGCTGCAGCGCGTGATAAGTAACCAATACGCCGTAATATTTGTAGTACATAATCGCCGCGAACAGAACGGCCGTAATCACGAAATTAACGGCGAGATAAATCCCGATTTTGCGCTTGGACGAGAACCATTCGATCAGCATGAACGCAACCCAAATAAACGGGATTTCCTTCAGCAGCGGCCCCCAGGGCTGTACCCCGTCGAAGATGGCGAGCCAAGCAATATAGATTTTCAAAATCATGATAACGGAGAAAAAAACAAACGGCTTCGTATGGATTCGACGAATGCGATGTACTAAGGACACCTTGTTCCCTTCCTTTCAAAATATAGACGGAAGTGCAAGTCGGCTGCATGCCGATTACAATCCGTTAACATAGTGTATAAATACTTTAATATAATACCTCATATTACAGGGAGATGAAAATGTCGCTGAAAGCGGCTGGTCATTGACTACGGGCCGTAATAGCTGGTAAATTAGAATTAACCTCGCAAAAGGAGAGATTTTGATGTTGGTGGCCGTTCTTAACTAATAAATTCCATATGGACTGTAATCGAACGGAAGAAGTGCCGTTGCTGTCGCAGCGTGCGCCAGGTTTCGTGCACCCAAATTGCAGTCTGGTATTTAGTTAAGAACACGCAGGACATCATACAGCGCCTTTTTGCTGTTTGTATCTATCGAGGATGAATCCCGTGCTGTAGTTCAGCGCGGTTTTTTTGTTTTCGGAAGGTATAGCAGCGAGGAATCAAGGGCTAAGGATGCGCTATGTGCATTCTTACGCCCTTTTTTTGTTGTGCAAATCATGAACGGGAAAGAAACGGAGGTTGACACAATGGTGGAACAATTTACACTCGGCATGCTGGAATACGAGAGCATTAAGGAGGAAATGGCCAGCTACGCGGTCTCCTATGAAGGGCGGCTGCGCATTCAAAAGCTGGTTCCGATGGAACGGAGAGCGCAAATCGAGCAGGCGATCGAGGAGACGGCGGAAGCCAAGGAGCTGCTCTTGACGGGGGCAAGCGTTCCGCTGCCTTCGCTGGAGGGCATTGATACGGTCATGTCCTTGCTCGGTACAGGTTATCTGTTCACGGAGAAGGATTTTACCGCGATTCAGACGTTTCTGCACAGTTGCGGCCAGCTCAAGAAGTACATGGCCTCCAAAGGAGCGCTCGCGCCGCGGATTGGCTTATATGCCGCTTCACTGTATGAGATGGCCCAGCTTCAGCAGGAAATACTGCGCTGCATCCGCCATGGCGCCATTCTCGATGGGGCGAGCCGCGACCTGGATCGAATTCGCCGGAGGATGGGAATGCTGAAAGAGAAAATCCAGAAGAAGCTGCAGGCGGTCATGTCCAGGCATGCTTCCATTTTGCAAGAAAATCTGGTCAGCATGCGGGGCGGACGGTATGTGATCCCTGTAAAGAAGGATTACTACAAGCAGGTCAAGGGAAGGACGCTGGATCAATCTACGAGCGGGCAGACAGTGTTCGTGGAGCCGGATGAAGTCGCATCGCTGCAGGCCGAGCTGGAGGTGCTGGCAGGAGACGAGGCGCGTGAGGAAGCGAAAATACTGGGATATTTGACAGAGCTTGTAGAGAGAGGGGCCCACGAACTGTCGCAAAATATTGAGATCACGGGGACGTATGACTTCATTTTCGCCAAAGCGAAATATGCCGTTGCCATCGGGGGGACGGCGGTTCGGATCAGTGAAAATGGAGCCAGCAGAATTACCGGAGCCCGGCATCCGCATCTGCTCAAAACGATGGTTCCCCTGGATCTGGAAATCGGCTCTGCCTACAGGACGCTTATTATTACCGGTCCGAACACGGGCGGCAAAACCGTGGTGCTGAAAACCTTCGGTCTGCTCGCATTAATGGTGCAATCGGGCCTGCTTGTCCCTGTGAATGCCAATAGCAGCTTTGCCATTTACAACCGCATTATGGCTGTGATCGGCGATGGCCAAAATTTAGAGCAGTCCTTAAGCACCTTCTCCGCGCAAATCCGCAGTCTCGTCCATATGATACAAGAAGCGGGTCCGGATGCGCTGCTGCTGATCGATGAGCTGGCCGCGGGAACCGACCCTGGAGAGGGCATCGCTTTATCGGTGGCGATTCTTGAGGAGCTTAGCCGCAGGGGGGCGACTGTCCTGGTTACGACGCATTTTAACGAGCTGAAGACGTTCGCTTCGCATACAGAAGGCTTCCAGAATGCGCGAATGGAATTTGACCCGGAGACACTGATGCCGCTGTATCGCCTGACGATTGGCCAGGCGGGACAGAGCTATGCGATCGAAATCGCCAGCAACCTCGGAATCTATTCCGGCATTATTGAGCGTGCAAGGGAAATGGCGGCTCGGCAGGGTGGCGCTGCATCAGCTGGGGAATTGCTAGATGGACAGGAATACCGGCCGTGTAACAAAAATATAAAGAGAGAATCCGAAGCAGAGATAGAGCACCTTGAGGACGGGTATACGAATTTTGAAGCAGCAGAAGAGGAAGACCGGCGCGAGACAAATGACGGATATGCGGAAAAAAGTCGTAGCGCAATTGGCAAATTCTCCTCAGATGAAACCGCTGCTGAAGAACCGCAACGCCCCGTGTTTGAAGTTGGGGACGCTGTGTGGGTTACCGCATACGGTAAAATTGGCATCGTCTTCGCAGCAGAGGATAGCCGGGGACAGGTCGGCGTCATGATTCAAAAGCAGAAGTGCAAAGTGAACAGGAAGCGCCTGAAGCCGTATATCAAGAAGGAGGAGCTGTATCCGGAAGACTATGATATGGATATTGTCTTTGAGACGAAGGAGAACAGGAAGAAAAGCAAACTGATGCGGAAGAGGCATGTGGAGGGACTGGAGATTGTCCGCCGGCCGGAGGATGATTAACGATTCAAACATAGGGTATTGAAATTGAAAGGCCAGGGGATGATGCTTCCCCTGGCCTCCTTCGTCTCCTAAAGATCGACAAATACTGTTAATATTTTTCTATTTTTCAATATATGTTTTTTGTCATCATGAGTTATGATGGTGTAGACCAGTAGAGAGAAGGTGAACTTATGGCTTACGAGGCACTGAAGAGCATGGGCCGGACCACCAATCGCCCCAAAGTCAGCGGGGAACTGATGGACACCATCGAGCACCTGCGAGCGGAGTTAATGAATGCTGCTGGAAATAGCAATTTTAGCAGTGAAGCGGTGCTGGAATTAAGCCAGCGCCTCGATAAATATATCGTACAAGCTCAGAATCAAATGCTTGGCAGACAAGATTTTGCGGCTGGAGTAGCCAGCGCTTCGCGGATAAAGGAATGCACTTCCTCCGAATACCGTTTCGGATCGACGCTGTAGGCGTCCGCATGCACTGCTCCATCCACAAGCAGCAATCTTTTGGGCTCCGGCTTATGTTCATAGAGATCTTTACTCATGTGGGTAGGTACATACCGGTCTTCCGTACCATGCACGAACATAACGGGTAGAGAGCTTTGCTCAACCGCTTTAAGCGGACTTACCTGTTTTAACCTAAACCCCGCCTTCCGTTCCAGCTGCCTGTCAATCAGGGAGAGGAGCGGGAAGGCGGGGATTTTGTTTAGTACCTGCAATTGATAGCGCATCAGCTCCGTTAAATCGGAGTATGGACAATCCGCGATTACGAATTTGACGTTGGGATGCGCAATGGAGAGATACTCCAGAACGGTACCTCCGCCGAAGGATTGGCCGTGCAGTCCGATCGTAATGTCGCGGCCGTAATGGTCCAGCAGCCAGTTGACCCAGGTCTGCACATCGTATTTTTCGTGGTATCCATAGGTGGTGTATGTTCCCTCGCTGTTGCCGTGCCGGCGCTGGTCAATGAGGAGGACGTTGAAGCCCTCCTGTTGGAACATGTCCACGTACTGCGCAGATACATGCGAAGATACGGTGTAGCCATGGACGATAATCACCCATTTTTTCGAATCAGGATCGGTGTCTAGAACGTAGCCGCTCAAGGAAAGCCCGTCTTGAGAGGTGACTTTCACTTCCTTTTTGTCGAGGGTTTCAAAACGCTCCCGCGAATAAATTCCTGTCTTCTCCAGGTAATCAAATATATTCTCGTATGTCTGCAATTTCATCTGCGTAATTTGGCGAAAGCCAAACCGCGTCAAGAAACTGGCAGCCAGTATAACTACCAGTACAATAGCGACTAATACGGTGTAAACCATGTGCAGGTATCCTCCTATAATCCTTCCAGTTTTATCTCTTTGTCACTATAGTATCACCGAAACGAGGCCAAGAAAATCGAAGAAGCTCCAAAAATTTTACAAAGGATATGGGGAATAAAATATCTTTGACTCGTCATCCCTGTTTGTGATTAGCTATATACGGGTCACTAAAGGAGGGTTACGGATGTACAGATGCGGGGGGCATATCCCTGTCATTGAAAGCGAAAGGCTTCGCCTGAGAAGGATGGAGCAGTCGGATGCGGAGCGGATGTTCCTATTCTGGAGCGATCCTGAGGTCGTTAAATACATGAACGTTCCGCCATTTGCTTCGGTGGAGGATACTCTGGAAATGATTCAACTGCTTAACGGGCTGTCGGAAAGCGAGGACACCTTGCGCTGGGGAATCGAACTGAAGGAGGAAGGACAGTTGATTGGCAGCTGCGGTTTTAACGTTTGGGAGCTGTCAGGGGCTTACCGCGGTGAAATCGGATATGATCTCGGCCGCGAATATTGGGGATTTGGCTACATGTCCGAAGCGATGCGGATGATGCTGTCATACGGCTATCAGACGATAGGCCTGAATAGGATCGAAGCGCTGGTGGATCCGCGCAATGCCGCTTCCAAAAGACTGCTGCAAGCCTTTGATTTCACTGAGGAAGGTCTGCTGCGGCAGTACCAGAAAACGGAGGAAGGGTTCGTGGATCTATTGATGTTCTCGCTGCTTAGGCAGGAATACTATTCAGGAGGGAAAGCATGGTGAAGCAGCATAACAGGGACAGCAAATTCCCGCTGCAGCGGCTCGATCCGCTTAGCAAGCTGGTCGCCCTGTTCTGCCTGGCGATTCTGGCGATGAGCATCGATCGGCCGCTTCCGCAGGCTGTAATGCTGCTGCTCGTACTGGCGGCGGCTTTAGCTGGAGCGGGCATGAATGCTGCGCGGCTTGGGCGGCGGGCCCTATTTATCGCCGGCTTCGGACTGCCGCTGTTTATACTAACCTCGATATCTGCGGCGGAAGGACAAGCCTATTTCAGTCTGGGGCCGATTCCGGTTACGGAAGGCGGGGTGCTGTATGGGGCGGCGATTACGCTGCGCATGATGGTTTTATTCCTCTCGTCGCTTATTTATATTGAATCCACCGACCCCAAGGATTTTATCGTCATTATGGCCCAGCGTCTAAAGCTGCCTTACCGCTTCCTGTTTGGCGTGTCGATGGCGCTTACGTTCCTGCCCCTGCTGGAGGCTGAGGCTAAAATTTCCGGGGCTGCACGCCGGATTCGCGGCGGACGTGCCCCTGCCGGTTTGTCGGAACGTATGCAAATGTGGCGCAGCCATTTGTTCTCGATCTTTGCCGGGGCGATTCGCCGTGTGCAGCAGACCGCCGGGGCAATGGATGGCAAGGGTTTTGGGGCCTATGGAAACCGCACGTATCTTCGTGAGGTGGAGATGGGGGTAAGCGGCTATGTCGTTTCCACAGCCAGCGTTGCAGCCCTGTTGATTCTGATGCTTGTTTAAAAAAGGTCTTGACGAATTTTGATTGTTAACCTAAATTCATGTATGTGGTTAACAATTAGAAAACGAGAGGAAGATTGCAGTGAACAAAGGGAATGCAGGAAGAACAGCCTTCGCCGCCTTTACGACGATGGATATCGTGCTCATGGCGATGCTGGCAGCTGCAAATGCGGTCATGACGGTATATTTGTCTCCCGTCAATCAGGCGCTGAATAGTATTGGAGGACCGGTGCTGACCTCCACAATAACCGGGCTATATATGATTTACGGGCTTCTTGCTTATTATATTATTCGTAAACCGGGAACCGCGGTCATTACATACAGCATCGGTGCGGTTGTTCAATCCTTCATGGGAACCGCCTACGGGATTGTTTCATGTTTTGCAGCTGCGGCCTGCTACATGGTTATTGCGGAGTTGATTTTCGCGATTTTCAAATACCGCAATTGGGGCTGGCCGGTGATGCTGCTGGCGGGGGGAGCGATGGTGCCGATTTGGTTTTTTGTCGCCGCGCAAATGTACGGATACACGAAGTGGGGAATGAATATTCTGCTGATCGCCCTCGTTGTCCGCACGCTTAGCGGCGTAGTGCTGTGCGGCTTGCTCACTAAGCTGTTGGGAGACGCCTTGGCTCGAAGCGGGTTGCTCCGGCGCTTTGCTGTTGCCAGCAAGGGCTGATGGAATTGGGGGCAGCGATGGATAATGCGGCATTGGAGCTGCAGGGCGTCACCTTTCGCTATGAGGCGGGCGGGAAGCCGGCGGTAGAGAATGTTACTTTGGCAATCCGCACCGGGGAGTGGGTTGCAATTACCGGCCACAGCGGGAGCGGGAAATCGACGATCGCTCAGCTGTTCAGCGGCTACTTGCCGCGGGCGGGCGGGGGATGCCGCGAAGGCGTTCTGCTGGTGGACGGGCTTGATCCGGCCGAGGCCACCATTGCTGAAGTGGTACAGCGTATCGGGATCGTGTTCCAGGATCCTGATGCGCAGCTGGTGCAGGGCCGGGTGGAGGACGAGGTCGCCTTCGGCCCCGAGAACTTGTGCCTGGATGTGGCCCGGGTCGATGAACGGGTCACGGACGCGCTTGCCGCGGTGGATCTCGCCGAGCGGCGCCCTGACAGCGTTCATGCGCTGTCAGGCGGCCAACGGCAGCGGACGGCCATCGCGGCCGTGCTGGCGCTGGCGCCGCCGGTGCTCGTGTTCGACGAGCCGGTGGCGAGTCTGGACGCGACAGCACGGCGGCGGTTTTTGGCTCTGCTGCGCCAGCTGCATGGGGAGGGCCGGACGATCGTTACGGTGTCCGGCCGACTTGACGAGCTGGCGCAGGCGGCGCCGCGGCTCATTGTGATGGACGGCGGCAGAGTCGCGCTCGACGGGCCGACGGCAGCGCTGCTGAGCACGCAGCGTACGCGCCTGGCCGAGCTGGGCGTGCTGCTGCAGGGGGCTTTGGCAGCTGCGCCAGGGGCGCTGCCGCAAGCAGGGGAGCTGCCATTAAGGGCAGCCCCCGCCGCCATAAGCCCAGCCGCAGCTTACCGCCGCCAGCGCGAATCGGCGAGCGCGCCGCTGCTTCAGATCCAAGACCTGTCCTTTGCCTATAGCAAAGCCGGGCCGGAGGTGCTGCAGGATGTGAACCTGACGCTAGGCGCCGGGGAGTGGCGCTTGCTCTGCGGGGACAATGGTTCGGGCAAGACGACATTGTCCAGGCTGCTCATGGGCCTTCTATCTCCTCCCCGTGGAACGATATGGTGGGAAGGGAAGGACGCTGCGAAGCTGAAGCTGTACGACCTCGCCGCAGATATCGGATATGTCTTTCAGCAGCCGGAGCACCAGTTCGTGGCTGCTACGGTGCTGGAGGAGCTTCTGTACGGACCGCGCTTTCAGCTCCGCCTGAAGCCGGGGGAGCCGCTGCCGCAGCATGTCATCGAACGTGCCGCGGAGCTTCTGCAGGTAATCGGGCTTGCCGGGCGAGCCGATGATTCCCCGTATCTGCTTAGCGGCGGGGAGAAGCGTCTGCTCAGTGCGGCTGCAGCGATGATGGTGCCGAAGAAGCTGTATATACTGGATGAACCCACCGCCGGGGCGGATTACAGGGGAGCCGGGATTCTGGCTGCATTATGCCGGCGCTCAGTGAATGAGGGAGCATCTGTAATTATCATTACCCATGAGCCGGAATGTTTTGCGGGCGAGAATTTATCGGTTTGGACATTGGATCGGGGCAGGCTGCAACTGTAGCCTGCTCCTTCCTTTTTATTGGGGCTTCCTTTATACTATTAACTTGCATACTTTCAATCGGAAAGGAAGTAATCCCCTTTGAACAAACCATTGAAACGAAATTATATTTTGGGCGGCTTAATGCTGTCCACGTTCCTTGCGGCCATCGAAGGCACCGTGATCGGGCCAGCCGGACCAAGGATTGTCGGCGAATTGGGCGGAGTGGCGCTGCTGAGCTGGGTATTTACCGCCTATCTGCTAACGATGGCTGTCTCCACTCCGATTTTCGGCAAAATGAGCGACCTTTATGGCAGAAAGCCCGTCTTTATTATCGGCTCCGTATTGTTTTTGGCGGGATCGTTGTTATCCGGACTCTCGCAGAGCATGGAACAGCTGATTTTGTTCCGTGCGCTGCAGGGGATCGGAGCCGGTGCGCTGATTCCGGTTACGTTTACGATCATCGGCGACATTTATTCCATCGAGGAAAGAGCGAAGGTTCAGGGCCTGATCAGCTCGGTATGGGGAATCTCCTCGCTCGTCGGCCCGCTGCTGGGCGGGTACGTTGTCGATTATTTCAATTGGCGGTGGGTGTTCGGCTTCAATGTCCCGTTCGGTCTGCTATCGTTAATATTTATAATGAAGTTTTTGCATGAGAACATCGAGAAGCGCAAGGTCAAAATTGATATAAGCGGGGCGGTCACTTTTACGGTGGGGGTCACGGCACTTTTGTTCGGGCTCGCTACAGGCGGTCAGCAGTTTGCCTGGACTTCACCGTGGCTATTGGCTATCATGGCTGTCGCGGTCATCTCTCTTGCTCTGTTTCTGATCATAGAGAACCGGGCGGAAGAGCCGCTTGTGCCGCTGAAGCTGTTTAAAGTCAAAGACATCGCTTACTCTAATCTCGCGAGTCTCGTAGGCAGCGCCCTGCTAATCGGCCTGACCTCCTATCTGCCCCTATGGGTTCAGGGAGTGCTGGGGAAGAATGCCACGATGTCCGGGCTCATACTAGCGCCGATGTCGATTGGCTGGCTGTTTGGCTCCGTATACGGCGCACGCTGGATTATTAGCAAAGGCTCCCGCTATACCTCCCTGATCGGAATGGTGCTGATTGCCATCGGAGCGGCGGGAATCGCGTTTATGACTGAGAATACGCCGCTATATCTGCTGCTGTTCTTCAACGCAATGTACGGCGTCGGCTTCGGCTTATCTTTTACGGTATATACGATCATTGCCCAGTCATCGGTCGGCTACAGCTTGAGGGGAGCGTCGAACGCCCTTAACACGTTTACGAAATCGATCGGGCAAACGATCGGGGTTGCCGTGTTCGGTACGCTGATCAATTTGCGCATCGTGGCCCAGACTTCGGCTGGAACACCGTCCGGACTGGAGGTATCCCAAGACGACATCAACAACCTGCTGTCTCCGGAGAAGGTCCATGGGTTGTCACCGGAGCTGTGGAGCGAGCTCAAGCATGTGCTGCAAAATAGCCTGCACACACTGTTCATCGTCATGGCTGTGCTGGCGGTTGCCGGGGTGCTCTCGGTATTCGGGCTGAGAAACCGCGCGCCTCAAGCTGCCGAAGAGGACCATGCATAAAATAGGCAGCATCTGACACACCTTAACTAAAAGGGGAGGTGTTAGGATGAATGAGGAAATGCTCGTCGATCAAGGAACATTAGTCAAGGCCTGGCAGCAGCAGTTGCCGGAGTATCTGAATCCGGGAGATACATCCATCGTCCAGGCTGATCTTGCCGACCCTTACGGCTTGCGGATACATATCAACGCGGAAGGGCGCCAGGATTACTCTTATGACTTTCAGTGTACCTATATGGACCGGCGGGAAGTGAAGGTGGAGCTGGTAGATGTGGAGCGAGAGGGAGCGACGGTGAATGAGCAGTCCGAGCAAGTTCAGAATCTGACCGAGGATTACGTTCGGCATATTCACGAGTGCGCCCAGGCGCTTCAACGCATTACCAATCCATAATCTAGGAACGATTGCTGCAGGGTACAAAAAAAGGCTGCTCCCCGCCTGGCGGACGGATGCAGCCTTTTTGTGCTTGGTTCAAGCGCTGCGCAGTGTCGACTATTTGCGCTCGAACGCAGTGGCAGTGTCAAACTACTGACGCCTTAACTCGTGTGTAACATTAACTGCTTACGCTCGAATTCAGCGTGTAGCATTAATTGCTTACGCTCGAATTCTGCACAGCTCAATTATTTGCGGGCAAGAGGCGCGAGCTTCTCGGCCTCTCGGCCCATTTTCTTCAGCAGCGTAATCATAAGCTGCTTCTCTTCCTGATTCAGACCGCTCAGGGCATAATCAATCCGCTCGGAAAATTCCGGATACAGCTTGTTCATCAGTTCATTTCCCTTCGGAGTCAGTTCAGCAAAGATGACCCGCCGATCCCGCGGACAAGGCTGACGCTGCAAGTACCCCGCCGCCTCCAGTTTATCGATGACATAAGTGACGTTGCCGCTTTGCAGCAGCAGCTTGGCCCCGATTTGCTGAATGGGCTGGGGCCCTTTGTAGTAGAGTACCTCCAGCACGGCAAAGGCTGTCGGATTGAAGCCTTGAATTTTGCTTCCCGTTACGGCATGCTCATTGACACTTTTGAAAGACTTGGCAAATACCCGGTACAAGTGCAGTGATAAATCGGTTCCGCGCTCCTCGGTCTTCAACATCATCATCCCGCCTTAATCTATATTTTCATAAAGCCATAGAAAGTAGAATCACTTCGCGATTGCTTCACACTTATCATGTTAGGGGACTGCCGATTTTTTAAAAATATAATTTATCACAATTTACGGTTTTCATAATTAAAACTTGAATAAAAACAGAAAAGTTCATGATTTATCCAAAATTTGGGCGAGGTGTGTTCTTATGGTATTGTTGGATTCGATTGTTGTCGCCGAAGTTTTTATGAGTAAGTTATGGGTCTAACGAATCTTACCAACGTTATTTGTGCGTATTTGCGAAAAATTGAAATCTAACGAATTTCTGCCACGCTATTGATGGTATATCTGCGGTTTGAAGCCATAAAAGGGCGAAATAGCGTTCTCCAGGTTCGTTACATTTTGGCAGGTCGTACTTTTAAACAATTAGTGCTCCTGAGATTCGTTAGAACGTATCGGCTCGCTCTCGACCCGCTATCATTCCGCTGTGGCCCTCGGTTTCAGCCTGGCTCTATTCAGTCCGGCTCTAGTTCTCATTCCGCCCTCGATCCCGGTTTCAGCTTCGCTCTGGCCTTCGGCTTCGCTCTAGCCTTCGGCTTCGCTCTAGCCTTCAGCTTCGCTCTGGCCTTCGGCTTCGCTCTAGCCTTCAGCTTCGCTCTGGCCTTCGGCTTCGCTCTAGCCTTCAGCTTCGCTCTGGCCTTCAGCTTCGCTCTAGCCTTCAGCTTCGCTCCTAGGCTTATCCCGCACTCAGGTACAGGTGATTTGGCCTTATGCAAAGACCTCTGTCCGTGTCTGGCAGCGCGCGCGAGCGGTCAGATGCGTATGTTCGAAGTATGGGACGCCAAAAAAGGGAGCGAGCCAAGGCTCACTCCCTTTTACCTGCATGATGGCCCGCGGTATAGCCGGTGGCGAAGGCTGCGGTGATGTTGTAGCCGCCGGTATAACCGTGAACATCCAGCACCTCTCCGCAGAAGTACAGGCCTTGCATAAGCTTGGAACCCATCGTCTTCGGGTTGATCTCCTTTAGATGCACGCCGCCTCCCGTCACGAAGGCTTCCTCAAAGGGGCGGGTTCCGCTGGCCTGCAGGGTGAAGTTTTTGAGCTGCTGAATCCAGGCAAGCCATGCCTCCTTCGGCAAATGCTCATAGGTTGTTTCCCCGGGAAGGCCGGCCCGTTCAAACAGCAGGGGAAGCATTCGTTCGGGAATAGTGCCTTTAAAAACGTTTTTGAGCGCTTTCTTCGGCTCAGCTGCGGCCAGCTGCCGCAGGTCCTGCTCCAAGCTTCCTGCCTTCTTGTTCGGAAACAAATCGATGGACATCGTGACCTGGGATACGTTGTGCTTCTTCTTGACGCCCCGGATAAACCCGCTGCAGCGCAAGGCGATCGGTCCGGACAGGCCGAAATGGGTGAAAATCATATCGCCCTGGTGAGCGATAACGGTTTTGCCCTTCGGGTCGATGAGAGACAGCTGCACGTCCCGCAGCGAGAGCCCTTGGAGCTCCCGGCTCGTAATGAACGGCTCCTTGGAGACGATCGGCGTTTCGGTTGGATACAGCTCTGTAATCGTATGTCCTGCTGCCTCGGCCCATGGATAGCCGTCCCCAGTCGATCCGGTATGCGGCACCGATTTGCCGCCGGTGGCTACGACGACGGCCGGGGCTTTGAATATTGTTCCGGAGCTCAGCTTCACACCCTGTACGCGACCTTCCGCATAAATGATTTCCTGAACCGGATGGTGCACGAGCAGTTCAACACCCAGCGATCTGGCCTTGCCGATCAGCGCATTGACCACGGTTTTGGCTTTGTCGGACACGGGGAACATTCTTCCGTTATCCTCCTCTTTTAGCGCAATGCCGAGCCCCTCGAAAAAAGCAATAATATCGCGATTGCTGAACAGGGAGAAGGCGCTGTGCAGAAAGCGCCCTCCTCCTGGTATATAGGTAATCAGCTCGTCGATTTCCTTTGCATTCGTTACATTGCAGCGCCCTCCGCCGGAAATTCCCAGCTTCCGCCCCAGCTTGTCCCCTTTGTCCAGGAGCGCTACGGCTGCGCCTTGCTCCGCTGCGGCGATGGAGGCCATGAGTCCCGAAGGGCCCCCTCCGATCACGATGACATCATATTTGTTCATAGGACGTTCCTTTCATTTGTACTTTTTAGACTATTTTTCGAATAAAAGCACAGAAATGATTTTCATTAAACATGAAATATTGTAAAACTTTGTCGGCTATGCTTTAATCGAAATTAGTATAGTATTTCCCGCCTGAGGAGGGAGAACTTGGATGCAGTAAAAGAGATTGTGATGCAAGTTCTAATTGCCGGTTTGCCAGCATTCCTGTTTCCGTTAATATACCGGAAAGGGAGTAAACCCGGACTGCTGTCCCCAAGACAGGACCCGGAAACGACCCGTTCTATCATGCTAGCGGTTCTTTGCGCTGCGAGCGTGCTGTTTTGCGCCTTGTTCTCCCGCCCATATCATGATGTCATTCCCATGGAATTTGGGAGCCTGCCCTTATTTACACTATTGTTATACGGCAGACTGCGTACGGGCCTCGCTGTGGCTGTCTTTCGGGTAGCCTTATTCCCGATGTATGCCGTTAATCACAATTTGACGGGCTTGCTGCTGGAATCGGGACTGGCGCTGTATCCCTTCATCTTGATGCTGTCCAGGCGGTTTAAAAGCATGCAGCGTCACGACAAGGCGGTCGTCCTGTTTCTATGGTTCGCTGCGGGTCAAATGGCGGCTGTGGTCTCCCCCCTGTTGTCCGGCAGCATTCAACAGCCTCGTGTTTCCGACCTCATTTTTGCTGTCATCCTTCATCTGGCTGCCGCAGCCATCTTGTGCTGCTTGTATAACTATTACGTGGAGAACGCAATGGAGATGGAGCAGCTGCGGGGCCAGGTGGCGGAGCTAACGGTGAAATATATCGGAGAAACGGACAAACTGCAGCAGATCATGGATGCTGCTCCGCTGAACATTATTTTGATCGATCGCCAGGGCTGCCTTGTCTCAGTGAATGACACATTTCTTCAATTATACCGAAATGAACATCCTTCCGCGACCAGGGAGGACTTAATTGGCAGGAGGCTCGGCGGAAATTGCGGCGGATTCGATATAGGCATGGTTGCTTCGCGGGTTGAGAAGACGTTGATGGCGGGCGTCAAGACGACGGAACTGCTGCAAGAGGGGGAGAAAGTATTCTTCACGAGCACCTCCCCGATTATGGATGGGCGCACCAACGATGTAACCGGCGTAGTGATTATCGTGCAGGATATTACCGAACTCGAGACACTGCGGATGGAGCTGATCCATGTAGAGCGGCTGAGTCTTGTCGGCCAAATGGCGGCCGGAATTACCCATGAAATCCGCAATCCGATGGCGGTGGTCAGAGGTTTCCTGCAGCTGATGCGCGAGAAGAGCGCAAATGATCTGGATCATTATTACCGGATTGTGATGGAGGAGCTTGACCGGGCCAATAGCATCATCAATGATTTTCTGGCTTTGGCACAAAACCGGATCGTCACGAAGGAGTTGTGCAGCCTGCATCACATTATCGAAGAGCTGAAGCCGCTATTATGGGCTGATGCCAATTTGCGCGGGCAGAGCATCGAGGTCAAATTGGATGAGCGCGTTCCCATGCTCTACCTAAATCCGAAGGAAATCAAGCAGCTGATCCTTAATTTGGCCCGTAACGGCATGGAAGCGATGGGGGAGAAGGGACTTCTGACGGTAAGCACGCGTTTGGACGAAGACGGCGTCAAGCTGTACATTACAGATATGGGGGCGGGGATTTCTCCCGCACAGCAGCAGAAGCTGTTTGCCCCTTTTTATACGACGAAGGAAAAAGGAACCGGACTGGGCCTTCCGTTATGCCTGAGCATTATGGAGCGTCATGGCGGGAAAATTACCGTTCGGTCGAAGGAAGGAATCGGCACGACTTTTATTTCAGTTTTTCCGGTAGATGTGAGCTCTTCGCAAGGGGGGAACTGAGGAGCCGGCAGACTTTAAGTTGCTTTCCTCCTTCATGAATGTATAATAAAGTATAGCCAAACACAGATGAGATAAAAGTCACAAATCTGTGTCAATCAGTGTTTAAGGAGTGAAAGTAATGTCCATGTCATTTGACCAATATATGCGCGATATGGTTCAGCCGATGAGAGATGAATTAACTGTCTTGGGAATCCAGGAGCTGAGAACGCCGGAGGATGTCGAGACTAAGCTGCCTGCAGCGAAAGGAACGGCACTTGTTGTCGTGAACTCAGTATGCGGCTGTGCCGCCGGGCAATGCCGTCCGGGCGTAGCCAGAGCGCTGCAGCATGATTTGACGCCGGACCACCTCTATACGGTATTCGCCGGACAAGATAAGGAAGCGACAGCCAAGGCTCGCGAGTATTTTGCGCCATACCCGCCTTCATCTCCTTCCATTGCGCTGCTGAAGGATGGCGAGCTTGTTCACTTTATCGAGCGCCATCAAATTGAGGACCGTTCGGCTGAGGAGATTGCCGCTGATTTGACCAGCGCTTTCGACCGTTTCTGCCGCTAAGGAGCATCGTCTAGCCCCGCTGATTTCGGCATATTTGCCGATTAGCGGGGCTTTTTTAGGATAAAGACAGTTGTTCCACGTGATTATAGAAGGGAAGAGGGATCAGACCATGGGGATGCAGCAGGAAATCATTGAAGCGTTAGGGGTCAAGCCGAGCATTGATGCAGATGAGGAAATTGCGGCACGTGTCGAGTTTCTGAAAAATCACGTGACGAGCTCGCGGGCGACCGGACTGCTGATCGCCATCAGCGGCGGATTGGACAGTGCCGCAGCTGCAGGGCTCTGCAAACAGGCAACGGATGAACTGACGCAGGAGACGGGAATGGACTATATGACGCTGGGCGTCTTTCAGCCTTATGGGGAGCAGGAAGACATCGAACATAGCTATGAGACGGCGAGGTCGCTTGGGCTTGCGCATACGGTGGAGACGAATATCGAGGATACGGTGGACGAGATCGCTCTAGAAGTGGAGCATGGGATGAGAAGCATCGGCCAATACAGGCATTTAAGCATACCCGGCAAAGGAAATGTCAAAGCCCGGGCGCGAATGGTTATGCAATATGCCTTGTCCCAAGAGCTTAATCTGCTTGTCGTTGGCACTGGCCATGCCTCGGAGGCTGTCGCCGGGTTCTATACCAAATGGGGCGATGGCGCTGCCGATCTTATGCCGCTAGGGTCATTGACCAAGCGCCAAATCCGTCAGATTGCTGTGGCCCTTGGCATCCCGGACAGCATTATCAACAAAGCTCCAACTGCCGGTCTGTGGGCGGGGCAGAATGACGAGCAGGAGCTGGGCGTAAGTTACGAAGATAACTGCGATTATTTGGAGGGTAAAGCTATAGATCCAAGGGTACAGAAGCGGCTGGAGTCCTATTATATGAAAACAAGTCATAAGCGCAATCCGATTCCTCGCATATAGCGTGAAAGAACAAGCGAGAAGAAGCCCTGCATCCTCTAAGGAACAGGGCTTCTTCCTGCTTCTGTAGGAGGGGTGAGGCTGGCTCGTATGAAAATTTGTTGAATCTTTCTTTTTGATTAAGTCGTATATATAGCTAGAGTGTTCAAAGACTGTGTGGTATATTTTAACAAAAATAAATTTATAGAAATGGGAGGAGTAGTATGAAAAACTTAGTGACGATATTTTCTTCACCAAGAGACACCTTCGAAAGAGTAAGAGGGAGTAAGGTAGCCTGGATCCTGCCGACAATTCTTGTAATCATCATTAGTCTTGTTTCGCTTGTATTGCAGATGCCTTATTTGCTGGATTACACCAGACAAGCATGGCTGAAGATGGGGACGGTAGATCCAGCGCAAATCGAGCAGATGTTAGGCATGACCGCTATAACAAGTTATGTCGGGGGCATTGTCGGGATCATCATCATGCTCTTCCTGGTGGCGCTTCTGCTCGTGTTATTGAATCTCATCGTACGGGGCGAAGGAAAGTACATGCAATTCGTCAACGTGGTTGCTTATGCGAACTTGCCGACTGTCATTGGCGGATTGTTGACAGCTGTATTGCTGGTAGCCATGAATGCGCAATCCCTGACCGATGTTTCGCTGAGCCTGGGGGCGCTTGTAGCCGACAAGACAGGAGTGGCGTATCGCATACTATCGCTAATTAACCCTTTTACGATATGGGGCTTGTATTTGTATATTGTGGGCGCGGCAACCATGATGAAACGTCCGCGGAAGAAGGTTGCAATCTGGATCGTGGCTGTCTGGTTAATTTACTCGCTCGTTACGGTTCTTTCGGCTCCAGCAGTCTAAGTACATAGGATAGGGTGATGATTTTGTTAAGGAAAAAATGGTTTTGGGGTGCCATACTGGGTTTAGTGATTATTGTCTTAGTTGTCGTCAATATGTCGAACATGAATCGCGCTGTTGCCGTAGAGACGACCGAGGCATTTGAAGGTCTGATTACGGAGGAAATCTATACGAGCGGCAAATTGGAAGCAGGTAACAGTACGGATATTTATTCGCCGACCAGCGGGGTTGTCGAGTCGGTTGAAGTGAAGCAGGGCGATACGGTCACCAAAGGGCAGGTTCTTATGACGCTGCAGATTGACGACGTTAAGGACCAGATTGAGAAGGAGCGTCTCAATATTGAAATGATCGAAACGGAGCGCCTGAATGCGAAGAAGCAGCATTTTGACATGTTCAAGCAGCAGGTGACGGAGGATCCAGCAGCGGAAATCGAGGATTTGGATTTATCATCCTATGATCTGCGGATTCAAAGCAGCAAATTGACGATCGCCTCTCTGGAGAAACGCTTGAACAATCGCGTTGTCAGCGCCAAGGATGAGGGCGTTCTTACGCAGGTGCTCGTCAATCCTGGCCAAATGATTGCGGAGGGCGGCCACATTGCCACCGTTGTAGATTTATCGTCTTACAAGGTCAAAGCAAATCTGAACGAATTGGATGCCGGTAAAGTATACGAAGGCATGAAGGCGGTAATTTCCGGGGAGTCGATCGAGGAGAGCTATGAGGGCGAAGTCACTTATTTGTCGCCGATCGCCGTTCTGGCCGATCCTACTTCTAAAGATGCTTCCGTTGAAATGACGGTGGAGCTAAGCCGCATTTCTCCAGAGCTTCGTCCAGGCTACAACGTGACGATCGAACTGGAAATCCCGGATAAGGAGCGGTTGCTGCTGCCTCTGGACACGGTTCAATATGATGGGGACAAAGCCTATGTATTCAAAATTCAAGATGGAATCGCAGTCAAAACCGACGTGACGACGGGTAAAGAGAACGAGGAGTACGTCGAGATCGTATCCGGGGTCACCAAGGGGGAAAGTGTCGTATCGGAAGGGGCCAGGCAGCTCCGGGACGGCGATAAGGTGAAACTGCAATGATTACTCTAAAGAACATTTCAAAAACTTATAAGAACGGCGAGTTGGAAGTACAGGCTCTGCAGCCGCTTAACCTGAAGGTAGAGCAGGGGGAGTTCGTCGCGATTATGGGTTCGTCTGGATCCGGCAAATCTACGCTAATGAACATTATAGGCTGTCTCGATGTGCCGTCTTCCGGCGAGTACGTGCTGGACGGCGAAGAAGTCCATACTTTGGATGAAGAGCAGCTTGCGCGGGTGCGCAACCGCAAAATCGGCTTCGTCTTCCAGAGCTTCAACCTGCTCGGCAGACAGACGGTGCTCCAGAACGTAACCCTGCCGATGATGTACGCGGGGATCGGCCGCGAGCAGCGGAATGAGCGGGCGCTCGAGCTGCTGAAGAAGGTTGGGCTGGAGGGGCGCGTCAAGCACCGGCCGACCGAGCTGTCGGGGGGACAGCGGCAGCGGGTAGCCATTGCCCGAGCCCTGACGATGAATGCACCAATCCTGCTTGCGGACGAGCCGACCGGTAATCTGGATACGAAATCATCCCATGAAATCATGCAGTTGTTTAAAGAGATTCATCAGGAAGGAACGACCATCGTGCTGGTAACCCACGAGCCCGATATCGCAGAACACGCGGACCGAATTCTGCTGTTCGGCGATGGCCAAATGCTCAAAGATACGCGCAAAGGAAGTGTGGTCACATGAGCATATGGGAGAGTATATGGGTCGCGCTTGATAATTTGCGGCTGAACAAGCTGCGTTCGTTCCTTACGATGATCGGTATTGTGTTTGGCGTCGCGGCGGTAGTTACCGTCGTATCGATTGGCCAGGCCGGACAAAGTTCCATTCTGTCCATTGTGTCTGTTTATGAAGACGGGTATTTTGTCATTTACCAGAATCCGATGGAGAGCGGCAGCGACGGCGACACCGATTTTCGCCTGCGGGATTTGACGGAAATCCGGAAGCTGGATGGTGTGCGTTACGCTTCTTCGTCACTGCCTTATTCCATGACCATGAAATATAAGAAGGACACGCTCCGTTTTACCATTACGGCTACGACTCATCAAACGAGCAGGATGCAAAAAATCGATATCGTTGCGGGACGTTTCTTTACTTCTCAAGAGGAGCGGGCCAGGCAGAAGGTTGCTGTGGTGGACAGTAAGTTTGCCGAAAAGGTGTATGGCTCGGAGAAGGCGGCTATCGGGCGGAAGCTGGTGCTGTCGGATGGAACGTTCCGCATCGTCGGCGTCTATAAACCGCAGGATTCCATTCTGAGCGGGATGCAGGGGGAGCAATATTCTGCTTTTGCGCCGATTACGGCTATGCCTCCGGGGAAAAATGGAGAGGGCGAGCGTTTTCAGGCACTCGAAGTGGTTGCTGCGTCACCGGAAAAAACGGATGAAACGGTGCAGACGGTAAAGAAGTGGCTCGCTAATCTGAATAATGTGAATACTAGTGCTTATGCATCACAGACCGGGAAGGAAGCGGAGCAGATGGTATCCAGCACCTTCTCGATCCTTCAGACGATCATCGGTTCGATTGCCGGCATCTCCTTGCTGGTCGGCGGAATCGGCGTCATGAACATCATGCTCGTTTCCGTCACAGAGCGGACACGGGAAATCGGGATCCGCAAGGCGATCGGAGCTACGCCAGGTACAATCATGCTGCAATTTATGATTGAGGCGGTCGTGCTGTGTTTCATTGGTGGCACTGCCGGCGCGCTGCTGGGACTCGGAGCAGCCTTTCTCTTCTCGACCATTTCCGGCTGGCCGTTCGTCGTATCGCTATGGGCCATTCTGCTGGCGTTCGGATTCTCTGCAGCCGTAGGTATTTTCTTTGGCTTGTACCCGGCCAATAAAGCATCCAAGCTGCATCCGATTGAAGCTCTGCGTTATGAGTAAGAGAGGTTTGAACGATGGATTCGAGGATATACGCAGAAGCCGGGTTATCCGTATAGAACGGATAACCCGGCTTCTTTGCGATTTATTTAACGGTGGACAAGGTTTGGGATATAAACAACAGGCTTGCCTTAATGGCTTCTTCCAGCGGTTGAGTTGGTCCCTGGAAGGGATGGACGGTATTAAATGTATGATTGCCTCCCGGAATATGAATCCAGGGAATATCCGGTCTGATGGATACGAGACGGCTGGAGCCTTGGCGCAGATGCGCTCCATCATCCGAGCCCTGGATCAGGGCGACCTTAAAGGAAGCCGTGGGAATGCGGCCAAGGATATCGTAGCGCTCCTTATGGCGATCCATATCCTCCAGGATGGCAACGTCAAGCGGCATCTGCTGTCCTGTTCGGCCGTTCATCACATAGCTTCGTCCATTCTCGCGCATTTCCAGCTTCTGGGATTCCGTGAACACATCGAGGTTTGTCACTCCGTTCCAGGACAGAACGCCGGTTACGCTGTCCGGATGATCGAGCGCATACACGAGCGACACACCGGCTCCGCGGCTGTGTCCAAGCAGGAATAACGGCAGGGAGCGCAGCTTCTCCTCCTGGTTCAGGCCGGCGATCAGTGCGCCGAGATCGGCTAGCTCCCGCTCATATGTATTCGTTGCGAACCGTTCGAGCTCCGTAAATTCAAAGGGGTCATCGCCGATTCCGTTATGGGAGAAGTTGAACGTGACTACCTCGTGCTGCTTGCTCAGCTGTTCAGCGACGTAAGGGAACATGCCCCAGTCTTTAAAGCCCTTGTATCCGTGAGCGATAATGATAAGGCTTGCTGCTTCTTCCTGGGCGGGGAATCGGGTACAGCGCAGCAAATGGCCGCCTTCCAGCGGAATGTTGAAATCCATCGGCATGATCAAACGCATCCTTTCGTGACAGGTTTGAGACGCTAAATCCTTATTTTGTGCTATTATACCATACTGAATCGGAAGGCTCTCGCTTCACAGGATGTTCCCTGTTACAATTGGGAAGGGATTTCGTGAGACCGCTGAGCGGACTGCGAATACAGCCTTTTTTGAAGGAAGTGATGTCGTTGATATATGGCATAGGCCATGATGTGGTTGAAATAGATCGGGTTCGTAAAATACTAGACGGAGCCTCGGGGGACAGGCTGCTGAAGCGCGTGCTGACTCCGGACGAGCAGAAGCTGCCTGGCAGCATATCGCGTCCGGCGGAATTTCTGGCCGGCCGGTTCGCGGCCAAAGAGGCCATCAGCAAAGCTTTTGGCTGCGGCATCGGCAGTGTGCTTGGCTTCGCGGACATGTCCATTCTGCCGGATGTTCAGGGGAAACCTCATGTCGTATTGACGCAGGAAGCATGGCAGCGTCTCGGTCTGGCTGAAGGTCCGGCAGGCTATGCCGTGCATCTCAGCATCACGCATGAGCGCCAGCTGGCTTCGGCATTCGTCGTTGTAGAGAGAGTGTAACGAAGGGGAGAGCTACTGGATGATCGAAGAAAAATGGAGCGAGGAGAGCAGAACGTATTTCAGCACGGAGCTGCTGTCCTGGTATGAACGTTCGAAGCGGGATCTGCCGTGGCGCAGGCATCGCGATCCCTATTATATTTGGATATCGGAGATTATGCTGCAGCAGACCCGCGTGGATACGGTCATTCCGTATTTCCACCGGTTCATTGAGCGTTTTCCGACGATAGCGAGCTTGGCCGAAGCGCCGGAGGAGGACGTGCTGAAATGCTGGGAAGGACTCGGCTATTATTCCCGGGCCCGGAATTTGCAGGCGGCCGCCCGCCAGGTGATGGAGCGCCACGGCGGCCAGGTGCCGCGCGACAAGGCGTCTGTCGCGGCGCTTAAGGGAGTCGGCCCGTATACGACCGGGGCGATCCTTAGCATCGCCTTCGATCAGCCGGAGCCCGCCGTCGACGGAAATGTAATGCGCGTGCTATCCCGGTATTTCTTCATCGAAGAGGATATCATGAAGACGGGAACGCGGGCGCTGATGGAAGGGCTCGCGGCGTCGCTTATTCCGGCAGGCCGGGCTGCTGATTTCAATCAGGCGTTAATGGAGCTGGGGGCGCTGGTATGCACCCCGAAGGCTCCGCAATGCCTGACATGCCCGGTCATGGCGCATTGCTCGGCGCGCCTGGAAGGCGCCGAGCTTCGCCTGCCGGTGAAGAGCAAGGCGAAGCCGCCGCGTCCCGAGCATCGGATCGCCGCCCTCGTGGAGGGCGAAGGAGATCGGGAGGGACGGGTGCTCGTACGCCGGCGGCCGGATACGGGGCTGCTCGCGCGGATGTGGGAGCTGCCCCATGTGCTGGCGGCCGCGAAGCCTAGCGAGGGTGCCGATTTGCCGGATGGCGCGGCGATGAGCCGACTGGCGGGAACGCTGGCCGAGGAGGGCGCGTACGTCCGGCCAGAAGGGCCGTTTATGACGGCGGAGCATATTTTCAGCCATATCCATTGGTATATGCGCGTGTTCCGCTTCCAGGAAGCCGCCGCCTTGAGCGCGTTGGCCGGCTTTGCCGAGCTGGCGGTGGCGGAGCCCAAGGCTGCATATGATGAAGGGGAGCGGGCTGAGGAGTATCGCTGGATTACGCTTGAGGATATGGAGGAACTCGCTTTTCCCAATGTATTCTTAAAGATTCTTCATCAATATTTCAATGATAAACAGCAGAAGTAACTATAAAAGCAGACCAGGAATCGGGAACGTTCTTGGCCTGCTTTTGTGTATGCGGGTTATTGATGGTGAACGTTAGCTATTTCTTGGTTTGGCTGTGGGCAGCAGTATATGTGCCAGTTAGTGTCGAATGATGTCGGAGCTTGCATGTTCTGGCAAACCCGGCTATTCAAGCATCCGGTTCTCGACGTCCTTCATATTGTTCTGTTGGTCGGTTTCCCGGTGCTGCGGCTCAACGACCTGTCCTTTTTCTGTTGGAGCATCGCCGCTAACGCTGCGTACGAAGCTGGTGAATTGCAACTTTTGCTTGTCAGCCTCCTGCTTGGCCGCAAGCAGTTCTTGCGGGTCATTGGTCAACGGTCGTAACGTGTCATCGGTCAATGTTATACCTCCTTTCAGGGTCATATATTTTAAGATTACCCGAAGCGCCGTTTTTCAATCGGTATTTCAGGCGAAGGAAAAAAGGCTGCAAAATGCCCCGTTATCCCTGTCAATATGATATAATGTGTGGCGTGTGGCAGGTCTTTCCTGAATTGAACTTGTTTATAATTCTTTTGTTAATTTTCCGTTTAAGAACTCTCTGAAAATAGCAATATCCCCCTTAGAATTAACCCCGCTATAACAAAACCTATTTCTGGCAGATCCCTTTTTTATGCACTTACATTTCCAGTATTAGCATTAATTTTATCGATAAATAATGTAAACGCTTAATATAAAGCGCTTTCAGAAGAAAAATGGTGTATTTCCCTGATTATTATGGTTTAATGGACAAGTAAGGAGTTTTTCCTCGGTTTTTGTCTAGATTTAATTATTCGTTGGATGTTAAAAATGGACCGTGTGTTTTACATGATTCTATCAAAGCAAAGGAAAAGGGAGATCATAGCATGCGTATTCGTTCCTTCCAGTTGAGTGATGCCAATCAAGTGATGGAGCTTCTGCAGGTATCCTTGTCAGAGCAGTGCTACGAAGACACTAAGCGGGCTTTTGCCAGACAATTGTCCTGGGATTCGGAATTAATCATGGTTGCGGAAGCCGAAGAGGAAATCGTGGGGGTCTTAATCGGGACGATCGATCAAAATCTAGGCTGCATTTATCGGACTGCGGTTCATCCCGAATACCGTCGTCAAGGGTATGGCAAGAGGCTGGTTAGCGCTATGGAGCAGCGGTTCCAGCAGCGCAACGTTCGCCGGATCGTTGTAGCTGGCGATGAACACAATAAGGCTGTTATGCCGCTGTATGAAGCGATGGGATACGGAGCAAGCAAGTTTCTGGAAGCGTTCCATAATTTGGGTATCGCAGCAGTCCGTTCGCTGTAAGGTTCTATAAATAAATCCAATGCCGCCCTGCGGTTAAATTGGATAATGATCTCATGTGATGATGAAGCATATCTTCCGTCCGTTGCAATTGGGCGATAGATATGCTTTTCTATTATTATGCCTTATTTTTGATAAGCAGGTCGTTTTTAGGCATGGATTTACATGAATTCAATGGATTACGATATAGAAGAGGTGCAGTATGAAGCCAGTCAATTTACCGGAGCACCGGGATACGGACCATCCAGAGTATGTTCGCAAGCGAGCTGAGGTTGACGAGGATTACACGGAAGCCAAGGGGCGTGCAGCTGAGAAATCTGCTCCGCCCGTTCTTCAGAACAAATGGGTTCGTGAGCTGTGGGACTTGGGCAAGACGGCCGCAATTGCATTTATCATAATGCTCCTGCTGAATATGTTCGTGTTTAACCTGTCGATGGTGAAGGGTGAATCGATGCAGCCGACACTGGAAGAGCAGGAGCGGTTATTCGTCGACAAAATCGTTTATTACTTCTCATCACCACGCAGCGGTGATATCGTTGTGCTCAAAGATCCCAGCACCGGGCCTGATAAGAAGCATTACCTTGTCAAACGGGTTATTGCTGCCCCTGGCGAAACGGTGGAAATTCGCGACCATGTCCTGTACGTGAACGGACAAGCTCTGAACGAGCCTTATACCGATGTGCAGATCGAGGATCGGGATTTCGCGGAAATAAGGCTGGGCGAGAACGAATATTTCGTGATGGGAGACAATCGCCGCTACGGTCGCAGCAAGGACAGCCGCAGCTTCGGCAGTGTGCAGAAGAAGGACATCGTCGGCCGCGCAGAATTCGTGTTCTGGCCGGTGACTAAAATAAGAGGTTTGTAAAATACAGTAGGTTGGAGGATATCCCGTGAAGGAGATTACGATTTATACCGATGGAGCCTGCTCCGGAAATCCAGGCCCCGGGGGCTGGGGAGCCATATTGATGTATAACGGCCATCGTAAGGAGCTATCTGGCGGCGAGCCGATGACGACGAATAACCGCATGGAAATCCAAGCGGTCATTTCGGCATTGGAGCAGCTGAAGGAGCCGTGCCTTGTGAAGGTATACAGCGATTCTGCCTATGTCGTCAATTGCTTTAAGCAGGGATGGATTCGCAACTGGCTGAGAAATGGCTGGAAGAACAGCAAAAACCAGCCGGTCGAGAACCAGGAGCTGTGGCAGGAATTATGGCGCCTGATGCAGATTCATCAGGTTGAATATATCAAGGTCAAGGGACACAGCGATAATGAGCTGAATAACCACTGTGACTTCTTGGCGAGGGAAGCGATCAAGCGAATGTCCCGGTAAATGAGGCGGGACAGAACGCGGGAATGCGGAGTACTTGGCTATTACATCTAAGGAGGGATCGGAGATGACGGAAGCGCGACCTATTGCTGAAGGGAAGCAGAACAGTTCACAGGGCTGGGCCAAGCTGAAGCAGGAGATTAAGGACGCCGCATATTCCATGGGAATCGATGATATCGGATTCGCCTCGGCCGATCCGTTCCTATCATTAAAAAATGTGCTTCTCGATCGCCGGGCTAAAGGTTATGAATCCGGGTTTGAGGAACCTGACATCCATAAAAGGATATACCCTGAGTTGTCGCTGGAACGGCCGGCTTCCTTGATTTCTATTGCGGTAGCCTATCCTTCCAAGCTCAACAATCCACCGAAGTCGGAGCCAGGCCTTCGCCGGGGGATTCTGGCCAGATCAGCTTGGGGCCAGGATTATCACACCGTGCTGCGTGAGGCAATGGCCCGGCTGGAGGAGTTCATCAAGGAGAGGGTAGAAGGAGCCCGTATCGAAAGCATGGTAGATACGGGAGCACTGGTGGACCGTGCCGTGGCCGAGCGGGCCGGTATCGGCTTTAAGGCGAAGAATTGTATGGTCATTTCGCCGAAATGGGGCTCTTGGATTTACCTCGGCGAGCTGATTACGAATATTCCGTTTGAGCCGGATACTCCTGTAACCGAGGACTGCGGCGAATGCACGAAGTGCATCGACTCCTGTCCGACGGGCGCCCTGGTGGGACCCGGCGAGCTGAATGCGCAGCGGTGCATCTCTTTTCTGACCCAAACGAAGGGCTTCCTTGAAGACGAGTTCATGAGGAAGATCGGCAACCGTCTGTATGGCTGCGATACCTGTCAGATGGTATGTCCGAAGAACAAGGGCAAGTCGTGGAATCATCGGCCAGAGCTGCAGCCTGATCCGGAAACGGTGAAGCCGCTGCTTCTCCCAATCCTTGATCTGAGCAACCGGGAGTTCAAGGAACGCTTTGGCTCCAGCGCTGCCGCCTGGAGAGGGAAGAAGCCGATCCAGCGGAACGCGGTGATCGCGCTGGGTAACTTCAAAGATCAGGCCGCCGTGCCGAAATTAATAGATATCATGCGAAATGATTCCAGGCCGGTATTGAGAGGAACGGCAGCTTGGGCTTTGAGCCGGATCGGCGGAGAGGAAGCGCTTCAAGCAATTACCCAGGCCGTAACTGCCGAAAAGGACGAAGAGGTGCTAGCATACCTGCAGAAAGCATTGGAAGTGCTGCAGGAGAACGAAGTAAAACGGGAGGATGGGATGGAGTGAATTCGGATGAAGTGAAAAAGGTCCGCTTGTACTATGCGGAGATGGACTCGCCCATCGGCATGCTTACCCTTTGCGGTAGCGACCAGGGACTATGCCATATTGAATTTGGCTCGTACGCGGACCGGGCGGATTTTCTCGGAACATGGGCAAACCGCTACTATTCGGGTGCTGAGTATGTGAATGTCGAGGAGCCGCTGGCTCCGGCCATAGCCCAGCTTGGCGAATACTTCGCCGGGAAACGGCATAGCTTCGGCCTTGCATTGGACATGCGAGGCACAGAATTCCAGCAAAAAGTATGGAAAGCCCTGCTGGATATTCCGTATGGCGCAGCCGTCTCTTATAAGTCGATTGCCGAGCAGATCGGCCAGCCCAAGGCTGTTCGGGCTGTTGGCGGCGCAAATAATAAAAATCCGCTGCCTATCGTTGTTCCTTGTCATCGCGTTATCGGCTCAGGCGGAGCGCTTGTCGGTTACGGAGGGGGATTATCCATCAAAGAAAGCCTGCTCTCTTTAGAGCGCCAGCATCATGATTGTGCATTGACGACATCAGGCGAATAACGATCGCTAAGGGGGATTAATTCATGAGATTCATGAGTGTTGAGGATATCGAACCGGGGCAGTACCTTGGCAAGACTGTATATTCTTCCAACGGGACGGTGCTACTGTCGGCTGGAATCCAGCTTACGGTCTACATGATTACGACGCTGAAGCGCATCGGAGTAACCATGATCTACATTAAAGATCCGAATTTCGAGGACATTGAGGCGGAAGAAGTGCTCAGCGAATCGACGAAAGGCGCGGTCTTCAAGGAAATGAGCCATACGCTGGAGGCGGTAAGGTCCGGCAAGGACTGGAGTACGAGAAAAGTCAGCGTCAGCGTGGACACACTGCTGGAGGATATTTTGAATCACCGGGGCGTGCTGCTTCAGTTGACGGATATTCGCACTGCGGATAATAACGATTACATTCACGCGGTGAACGTATGCCTGCTGTCCTCAATGATCGGGCTTAATATGGGGCTGAATTACTCCCAGCTTAAGGATCTGGCGATCGGAGCTTTGCTGCATGATATCGGTAAAGCGAATCCATTGGCGGAAGGGGCATTCGGGAGTGGGATGGAAGATCACCATACCTGGAGAGGCTTCGAGGTGTTGAAAAATAAGCGCGAGTTCAGTCTGCTGATCGCGCACACCGCTCTTCAGCATCACGAATGCTTGGACGGCAGCGGTCTGCCGCGCGGGCTGGAAAGCGATGACATTCATCTTTTTGCTAAAATTGTAGCTGTGGCAAACCGGTATGATAATCTGATTGGCGGTGGCGGCAGCAATGGCCGCCCTATGCTTCCTCATGAAGCGTGCGAACAATTGATGGCCTTCTCCGAGAAGGAGCTGGATCATGAGGTGCTTGTCGAATTTACAAGAATCGTCTCGGTTTATCCGAACGGAACTTCCGTGCGCCTATCGACAAAGGAGACTGGCGTCGTAGTGCGGCAGCATCGGGGATTGCCCGGACGTCCGGTTGTTCGCGTCATTTTCGGCTCAGGAGAAGATATCGAGGTCAAGGAAGTTGACCTTGCCGTAGAGACGACGACTTTTATCGAAGCGGTATTGGCTTAAATTTTTAAAGATTCATTTGCTAGGTATGTTGCGGAAATGATATTATATCTTGAGGTACTGAAAGCATACCACAACAAGAATGAAACATTTGATCACAATACAGGGGTGGCTGAACCATGAATTACGTAATTCCTATTATTACACTTATCGTCGGCTTGGTCGGCGGTTTCTTCATTGGCGTATTCTATTTGCGCCAACAATTGATGAAGATGCAGAATGATCCGCAAATGCTTCAGAAGATGGCGAAGCAAATGGGCTACAATTTGAACGGGCAGCAAATGCAGCGCGCTCAGCAAATGATGAAGAAGCAGGGCATGACGCAGCCGCAAGGCCGCCGGAAGAAGAAATAATAGGTAGTCTATTTTTACGACAGACACACTCTGCTCCCTGGATAGGGAGAACAGGAAGGAGGAGGCGCGAGTGGCAGGCGTCAAAGATTATGTAAATACTCAGGTTGGAGCCAACCGGGAGAAAATTGAACACCATGTCCGCGAAATATTGAAGCTGATTGGTGAAGATGTTGAGCGGGAAGGCCTTATCGATACACCGGCACGGGTAGCCCGGATGTACGAAGAAATATACGGCGGTTACGAAGTGGATCCTCGCGATGTGCTTGGAGTTACGTTCGAGGAGAACCATGAAGAACTCGTAATCGTAAAGGATATCGTGTACTACAGTCAATGCGAGCACCACACGGCCCCTTTCTTCGGCAAGGTGCATATCGGCTATATCCCGAGCGGCAGAATCGCCGGACTTAGCAAACTGGCCCGTTTGGTGGAGGCGGTCACCCGCAGACTGCAGGTACAGGAGCGCATTACGTCGCAAATCGCCGACATTATGGACGAGGTTCTTAAGCCGCAAGGTGTGATGGTCGTCGTGGAAGGCGAGCATCTCTGCATGTGTGCCCGCGGCATTAAGAAGCCGGGAAGCAAGACGGTGACCTCGGCCGTACGGGGAACGTTCCGTTCTGATGCAGCTTCTAGAGCAGAGTTTTTGTCGCTGATTAAGGAATAGTGAACGGTTGCTCTAGCTCAAAACCCTAAAAACAAAACACGCCTTCATGGCGTGTTTTTTTGTTTCCTTTTAAATTTGTTAATTCAACGCATTTCGTTATCCTCTAAGGATGCCTTCTTTATTTAGTTTGGATATGTGTCTTGAAGCGGGAGGGTAAAGCGTACCGTCGCCCCGCAAGCTGGATTGTTCTCGGCGCAAATCTGTCCTCCATGATGCTGAATCAGCAGCTTGGCGATATATAAACCAAGCCCCGAGTGTCCTTTTTGCCTGGAGGATGAGTGATTCCCCTGATAAAACTGCTTGAATGCCTGTTGCAGATCCTGCGGCTGTGCAAACCCTGCTCCATTATCCGTGATAGACATCATCACCTGCTGCCCGGTAATTTCGATGCGCCATTGAATCCGTCCGGCTTCAGGCGTATACCGGATGCTGTTCGACACGAGGTTATCGAGGACCTGAATGATGCGATACGGATCGAAGATGACAGGATTGTTGACCGTTCGGTAATCGTTAATCTCAGTATCGAAAGTTATATTCTTATCCTTGCATAAGGCGGCATATTCCACGGTTTTATGGTCCGCAAATTCTTCAATGTCCACTGGAAGCGGCTGGAGCCGAAACGACATCTTCTCAAGCTCCGCAATGGTGTTCATATCCTGCAGGAGTTTTGAAGCGCGGATGGTGTTGCGCCGGATAACCTGCAGATATTGTGCTCTTTTGTCCGCATAAGCTTCTCCCTCCATTTGTTCCATCCCCTCGACATGCCCTTGAATAATCGTAAGCGGCGTACGCAAATCGTGAGCGAGCGCTGCAAACATGGTACTTCTTTCTTTTTCCATTCTCCATTCCCGCTCAATGGAATGCTCCAGCTCCTGCCGCATGTCTTCAAAAGCATTCGTCAAACGGTTTACTTCCGTTATGGGTGAAGTCCCGGTCATGGAAAAGCGTAAATTTTGCGCTTTAATCATCTCGGCTCCTTGCAGAAGCTGCTGTAATGGAGCGTTGATCATCCGGCTGAACCGCCTACCGAATATGAAGGTGAACAAGATGATATATAGAAATGGCGATAGGAAAAAAGTCAGGAATCCAAAGGTTACGATGGGGTTAAGCGCTGGATTGGCTGCCGTCACTTTCAGGTGATATCCCAGCAGAAGAGCGCCTATGAATTCTCCGTTCCGGGACATCACCGGTATATATTTAACGAATTGATCGAGGCTGCTGTGCGTCTGGTTCAAGCGTGCCAGGAGCTTCTGCCGGTTAAGTGATTCTGTTATTTGAAGATCCCCGTATAAGATTTCACCCGCAGGCGACACAACTAGGTAGTTTATGCCCTGTGAGGGGATTACCTTTTCCAGCCCCGCTTGTCCCTGCGTGCTCATGATGGAATCGCCTTGGGTTTTCGCGTACTCTGAAATGACGGGGATTTGCGCTTCGTAATGATTCGCCGGGAACAAATTGTCATGATTGAACAAGTAGCCAAGCAGCAGCACGAGAATTCCCCAGGTGATAAATGTAGCCAGCAAGCTGCAGGCTAGAATGGAGACGAAGTGTCGGGCAAACGTATTTTTTATGGAGCGTTGCTTGGTCATTTGGGATCCCACTTGTAGCCGATGCCCCAGACGGTTTGAATATAGGTACGGTCTTGTGCATGGGCAGCCAGCTTGGCCCGGATTTTCTTGATATGCTCCGTGATTGTGGAATCGTCACCCTCTGCGTCAAAACCCCATAACTTCTCATAGATTTGTTCTCGAGAAAAAACCTGCCCCTGATGCATGGCTAACAATTCTACGATCTGATACTCCTTATTCGTAAGGGCGATGTTATGTCCATTACAGTTCACGGTATGTCCCTTGCAATCGATCGTCAGAGATGGAAACCGAAGGACGCCTTGTTCTTTTTGCATATGGATTCTCTGTTCTCTCCGCAGATGGGCATGGATTCTGGCCTTTAATTCTGCGAGGCTGAAGGGCTTGAGCAGATAATCATCCCCGCCCGCGGCCAGCCCCCGAATACGGTCCACTTCACTCTGACAGGCGCTCAGAAACACAATGGGACATTGCGTCGTTTCCCTAAGCTGCTCGCATACTTCAATGCCGTTCATCTCAGGCATCATCACATCGAGAATGATCAGCGAGGGCTGCTGTTGGCTCTGGATTAAGGCATCCCGCCCGTTACCGGCCGTAAGTACGCGATAGCCTTCAAGCTCCAGCGCATCTTGTATAAAAGCAATGATTTCTTCTTCATCATCTACCAATAGGATCGTTTCGTTTGCCATATTCATTTACACCCTCCAGAAACTAGCTATAAAAAGGTCCATCTTGTTATTGTACACGTCAATTCTAAAGAATAAATAAAGAAAGTCGAATTAGTCCAATTTGTAGATCTTTATCCTTTCTTTATGATTGTATCTTAACCTGAAGGCATCATGATAAGGAGGCACGAGGATGGCAATGAAATCACAATCAAGAATAGAGCTGATAGACAGCTTAAGGGGATTTGCACTTTTAGGAATCATTCTGGTCAACGTCACCTTTTTCACAACGTCGCTTCAGACGATCTCATATGGGGTTGATTTATGGTCTGGCTGGTATAATGAGCTGGCAATGCTGCTGCGGGGGATTGTCATTAACGGCAAATTTGTACTCATTTTTTCTTTCTTGTTTGGTTTTGGCATGGTATTGCTGCAGGAGAGCAGTCAGGCCAAAGGAAGAAGCTTCAACCGCATTTATTTCCGGAGATTAACGGCTTTATTATTGTTCGGTTTGCTCCATGGAATCTTCATCTGGTATGGAGACATTCTGACACACTATGCGCTGATGGGCTTTCTCCTTATGCTGTTTCAGCGCTGCAAGCCGAGAACGATGCTGATTTGGTCTCTGATCCTGCTGTTGATCGTTCCCGTCCTCGTGACGGGCGCCAGTCTGTTGAGCAGCACTGCAGGCCAAGCGCTTGAGCCGATGAGCCAAGCGGATGCCCGTCAGATAGGAGTCTATTACCAAGAACGGGATGCGGCCATATACGGCGAGGGGACCGTTGCCCAGATGACCATTCAGCGGGTGAATGATTTTATTGGCTCCATCTTTAATATGCTGCTCTTTTACCCGCAAATACTAGGCATGTTCTTGATGGGCGCCTACTTCTGCAAACGCCGATTCTTGCATAAGATTCAGGAGAACCGGAAGGGAATACTCCGACTGGTTCTCATTGGCGGAAGCGTAGGTCTTGTGCTTCAGCTCGTTATATCACTGACGAAGAAAGGGCTTCCGTTCTGGGGCGAGGCGGCAGCATTGTTCGTAGGGGCGCCGCTCTTAGCTCTGGCCTATATCGGAACATTTGCACTTTTATATCAACACAAACTCTGGAAAAAGGTACTCCATTGGTTTTCCTACCCTGGGAAAATGGCCTTCACAAACTATCTGCTTCAATCGGTCCTTTGCGGATTGATCTTTTACAGCTACGGTCTGGGATGGTATGGAAAGATCGAGCCAGTCTTGCAAATGTTAATTGCTGTCGGCATTTTTGCTCTGCAAGCGGTATTTAGCCGGGTCTGGTTCAATTGGCTTCCGATCGGACCTCTCGAATATGTTTGGCGCCTGTTCACTTATTGGGGAAATCCGCTGAATCGAGGCGAGAAAGGGAAGGCTGCTTCTGTTCATGAAGCACCATGAATTAAATCTTCACTGCATCAAAGCACCTAAGCTTTAAATAAAAGCCTTGCAATTTTGTTCCGGGGTGTAATACAATGCTTCTAAATTCATCAACACAATATGTTCAAACAAGCGATGATGGAAAGAGTAAGTGAAAGAACGTTCCTGACAGGAAAGGGCTGCCACCGACTGAGAGCGCCCGGGCGAAGGTTCTCCGCTGAAGTTCATTCCGGAGCTGGTAGGCTGATAATCTGCATGCTTCGTGCAGAGAGTAGGTTTACCCGTAACCCTTGCGTTAAGAGGTTCAAGTGAGATGTGCCTGCTTATTTCGGCATATCTAATAAGGGTGGTACCACGACTCCTCGTCCCTTTCCGGGCGGGGGTCTTTTTGTTTTATACACTGGAAAATGGGGAGAGGAGAATGTAAATGAGTCAACGTTTGGAACAATTAAGATCAGAGCTGGATTCCGTGAATCTGCAGCTGCTGGAACTGTTGTCGGAGCGGGCGCGGATCGCCCAGGAGATCGGTCAGGAGAAGCAAAAACAGGGCGTTCCTGCTTTTGATCCGGTACGCGAGAAAAAAATGCTGGATGCTCTGGTGGAGCATAACGAAGGTCCTTTCGATAATGAAACGGTACGTCATTTATTTAAACAGATTTTTCAGGCATCGTTAAAGCTGCAGCAGGTCGATCATAAGAAGCATCTGCTCGTCAGCCGGAAGAAGAAGCAGGAAGATACGCTGGTTCAGCTGGGCAGCACGGTGATTGGCGGCGGCACACCGGTAATGATTGCAGGGCCGTGCTCGGTTGAAAGCTATGAACAAGTGCGCCAGGTTGCAGCGGCCTTGAAGCAAGCGGGGATGACGGTCATGCGCGGCGGTGCGTTTAAACCGAGAACATCGCCCTACGATTTTCAGGGCTTGGGCATCGATGGCCTGAAAATTCTGAAGGACGTGGCGTCCGAGTTCGGGCTGAAGACGATTAGCGAAATCGTGGACCCAGCGCATATTGAGCTTGCGTGCGAATACATTGACGTCATTCAGATTGGTGCGCGGAACATGCAGAACTTTGAGCTGCTAAAAGCGGCAGGCAACGTTCGGACGCCAGTGCTGCTGAAGCGTGGTCTCGCGGCTACGATCGATGAATTCGTACACGCTGCGGAATACATCGTTTCCCGCGGTAATACGCAGGTCATGCTAATTGAACGCGGCATACGGACGTACGAGAAGGCTACGAGAAACACCTTGGACATCTCGGCGGTGCCGATTCTGAAGCAAGAAACGCATCTTCCGGTGCTCGTGGATGTGACGCATTCCACAGGGCGCAAAGACATCCTGGCCCCTTGTGCCAGAGCGGCTCTAGCTGCAGGCGCAGACGGTGTCATGGTTGAGGTGCATCCTGATCCGGCAACAGCGCTCTCTGATGCGGCGCAGCAGCTGAATATTCCGGAATTCCATGATTTCCTGGCAAGCGTGAGGAAGTCGGGTTTGCTGTAAACATTGTGCAATAAAGATGAAGTGGTAACGCAGGTTCAACCCGCCTCTAAACGTAGAGGCAGGTTCAACCCGCCTCTAAACGTAGAGGCGGGTTTTTTCCATTACGAAGCTAGTGGCAATATTTACATTTTTGAAGAAATAATGCAAACTGTTAATCAAATGATAAAAAGGTTATTGTTGGATATTCCGGATTTCAAGAAGGTGTTCAACATGGTATGGACCATAGTTCTGATGAGGTGAAGTATGGATAACAATACATTATTGTCAGTTAATAATTTATGTAAAACGTATACTGCTGCTGAAAATCGCATATCAGCACTAAAAGATATTACTTTCGATTTAAACAGAGGTGAACTTCTGGTTGTTATGGGGACAAGCGGCTCTGGAAAAAGTACTCTTCTACAAATCATTGGTGCGCTCGATAGTCCTGATCAGGGAAAAATTTCCTTAAACGGCGTTCTCCAAGACAAAATGTTTATGGAGCCGTATGCTACCCAGTACCGAAGTGAAAATATAGGTTTTATATTTCAATCATTTCACTTACTAAAAGATTTATCGCTTGAAGAAAATATAGCTTTGCCATTAATACTTAAGGGAGCTGGCGGTTCGGAAATAAAAAGAAAAGTGAATGAAATGCTTGATTTAGTTGGGTTAACTTCATGGAGAAAGCAACGGCCTATGCAACTTTCCGGTGGACAGCAGCAACGGGTTGCTATCGGCAGATCACTTATAATGAGGCCGCCAATCATACTTGCGGATGAGCCAACTGGAAATTTAGACTTTAATACATCAAGAGAAATTTTAAATGTATTGATAGAGATGAAAAGGCAGTTGAACCAAAGTATTATTCTCGTTACGCATGATGCAAATGTCGCCGCCTACGGGGATCGGATATTGTTTTTTCATGATGGCGAGATAGTAGATACATACGTCAAAAATACTGAAGAAGCAGACATGGACTGCATCATGGATAAGTTAAGAAGCATTATGGAGAGAGCATCATGATAAGGTCTATTTATGGCATAGCATTCCGTTTTTTTAAAACAAATCGTTTCGTTTCTATTTCATCGGTTTTTAGTGTAACAATTGCGGTATCCATTATTTTGGTTATGACAATATTTGTTTCTAATGCCACTCAATCTTACCGTGATGAAATAAAAAAATTATATGGAAATATGGATATAATGGTCGGCTTTAACCTAGAGCAAGGAAGACAAATTGATTTAAAGCTATTGAATCAAATCACATCAATTCCAGGAATAGAGCAATCATCTCCTGTATTAATAGATCGCTTACGGGTTGATTTACTTCAAGACGATGTATACACCGTAGGAGCTGAATCTGATGACCTTGTTAAAAGTAGATACCACTTTACTGAGTCTATTTCCGATAATGAAGCGATTATAAATGCTGGGCTTGCCGAAGCACTAAATATTACGGTAGGTCAGTCCTTAAAAGTCGAAAGTAGAGATTTTATAGTAAAAGAAATATTAGATGATATAAAAGGCTGGGGACCCGTATCAGACATTCTTATTATACCGAGGAGCACCTTTAAGGAATTGAAGTATGCTCAAACAGGTGTTGTAAATGAATCGTCCTATGTTTTGATTAAAAATCAGCCTAAGGTGAACTCTTATGAGATAGCTAGATGGCTTCGGCAAATCGACCAAACATTAAGAATAGATATTATTGAAGAGGAGCCGGATATTAAGGCTAATTTTCAATCCTTGCGGATATACATCACCTTACTGTCTTTATTAGTAGTATTCATTACCGCACTATTAATCATATCTAATTTTCAGACATATTTATACAAATATAAGCAGCAATTCGCGATTATGCGTTCCATGGGTGCAGTAACCCATGATCTATTTAAAATTATTTTTATTCAATGCTCAATTATTAATTTATTGGGGGGAACATTAGGATATATAGCCGCTTTTATCGCAATTAATTACTCACAGATATGGTTTGAGCAGTTGTTTAATATCTCAGTTGAAGCTCTTATTTTTAACAATAGTTTAGCCCTTATTGTTCTGGTGATAAGTATAGCTATACTAGAACTATTTATGTTAATACCGGCATATCGTGGTAGTAGAATATTGCCGCTGAAAATGATGCAAAGTAATGAGCAGGCTGACTTTTCATTTTCGAATATGCGACGTATATTTGGAAGAATAATTATTTTTGCGGGGTTATTTTTCCTGCTCTTTGGTAAAGTTCTTGCCTCTGCTGATAGTCAGGTTTTACTTATCCTATTAGGATTATTATTCTTGATATTAGGTGTTTTTATATTGTTTCCGTTCTATCTGTCACCGCTATTGATTCGTTTACTGCCTTTGATTCAACGTTTATTTGGTAAAGTATCCTTCGTTGCAGTTAAGAATGTAATTCCTCAAGTGAGGAAAAATACATTCGTCATATTGATTTTGAGTTTGACAATGATGATTGCTGTTGTTGGATCAACCCTAATGTCAACGATACAGAGAAATGAAGCAAACTATATACGGGGAAATTATCCCACAGATATTGTTATTACAAGTCGGTTTAATGATCCCTCCTTAATTAACTATACAGATCTAAAATCTGCTGCGATTAAGGTTGAGGGCGTTATAAAGGCTAGTACGCTAAGTTCTTATAGCTCGATAAGATTGATGCATGATGGGAGTTACGTATCTTTCACATATTCTTTAGCAGATTTGAAAGAAATGATCAAGCAAGATCTATTACCAAACTATGATAGTAATTCAAATGATAATGTTTATATTACCCAGAAATTTGCATCGCAATATGACATTAGGGAAGGAGATATATTAGAGCTTGGAATGTATTCTGATGCAATGCAAAAAATTATTCCAACAGGTCAAGTTACAGTGGCAGGAATAGTAAAGAAATTACCAGGCTCTCTTGGTGACATGCTTATTGATTGGAGCAATGAGACTTACTTATGGGAATTTACAGTCTTAGATAGAATGTTTATTAGTGTGTCTCAGCCGGTCGAGCAGGTTATTGGTCAATTAGAAACATTAAAGGGGCAATTCCCTGGAATTCAGATTGATTATTATGAGCAGACAATGGAACAATCCAAACAAATGTTTTACCAACGCTGGTCCTTATTCATTATTGTACTAGTTGTCATGCTGGCAAGTGTATTAATGGGCGTTATAAATTCTTTGGTTAATAATATCCACAATAAGCGCAAAGAGTTGGCGATTCTTCGGACTTTATCCGTAACTCGTAGCGGAATAATTAGGGTTATTTTAACCCAGGTGATATTATATATTTCCATTGGTTTGCTGCTAGGGGCGGTAATTGGGGTGCTATTAACATATAGTCTGATGTTAATTGATCCAGTGGGGATTTATATTAATTATCAGGCGATGGGAATACTCGCAGTTACCGTAACAGGCGCAGTCATTTTAGTGTTATGGCCGTATTCTATTTATATTGGCCGCAGAAGCTTGCCGCATGAAATCACCCAGGAAGGGTAAAGTTAAGAAGAAGAAAACAGGCTGCTTTTCGGATAGCGTTCCGAGAGGCAGCCATTTTGTTTGTTGAATATCCATTAAAAAGGCTGCCACTTCAGCTTGCTCGCCTTTGCGAAGCGTTCGGCGACCTCCGGCCAGTAGACGACCTGCCACCAGTTTGCGATGTATTTGGCCCGCTCATTCTGGTGCTTCAGGTAATAGGAATGCTCCCAGACGTCAATCGGCAGCAGGGGAACCACATCCCATTGTGATAAATTCTGATGCTTCTCGGCCATCAGAATTTCCAGCCGGTGAGCACGCGGACTCCAAACGAGAATGGCCCAGCCACCGCCTTCTACTTTATCGGCGGCATTGGTGAACTGATTTTTGAAGGCGTCATAGCTGCCGAAATCCCTGCGGATTTGCTCGGCTAGGTCGCCCTCGGGCTTACCGCCTCCTTGAGGGTTCATCGTATCCCAGTAAATGGTATGGAGATAATGGCCTGCCCCGTTAAAGGCCAGCTCCCGTTCCCAGTGCTTGACTAGGTCGAAGTTGCCCGACTTACGGGCTTCTTGAAGCTTCTTCTCGGCCTTGTTCAAATTATCGACGTAGCTCTTATGATGAATGTCGTGATGGATTCGTACGGTTTTCTCATCGATATGCGGCTCTAAAGCGTTGTAGGCGTAGGGCAGGGGAGGGAGAGTATGTCCGCCGATCGGCACCGGACCGTCGCCGGATTTGCGGGATTGGTCAGGGACGGGGCTGAGGAATACACTGTTCTGGACTGTGGAATCGAATTCGTCTGATGAGGAAGCGGCCGAATCATTCGAGAACGGTTCTTCGATACTAAACGGCTGGTATGGTAAAGCGGTAGTCTCTTGCAGGTCGGTTATGGCGGGCAGCTCTTCCATGTTCCGCTTTATAGCCCCAGGAGAATTTAGTGTCTCGAGCACTCCCAGGAAGTATTCGGATTCGCGGATAATGTGGAGCAGCACCGTTTTTGCTAACGGAACGGATTTGACCGCAGCGCTGTATTCCAAAATGTAATAAAGCTGTCTTATGAATTCTCGGGACTGCCGGAACGCTGTATCCAATAAACGTTCCGTCTGCTGGACCAATTTCGGATCGCAAGCGGCCTCTGGGGAGGACAGTGCGTACTTGAGCAATTGATTGGCCACGTGCGTTGTTTCCTCCAGTACGATTTTCCAATCATCCAATAACTGGACGTAGCCCGGCTCCAGTCCGGGAACGATCGCTTTGATTACATCCGTATGCTCGCTTTCCTGCTGCTTCCAGAAGCGGATTTCCTCAAGGATGCGGACAGGCAAATAAGGCCCGTAAACCAATAGCATCGGGTTAGCCTCCTTCACGTTTAATCGCCATTAGCAGTTTATGTGAATGAAGGCCTGGCTTATGCTTGTTGGTTATGCGAGCCTGATCGGTTTAAGTTACTTAGCGGATTCTATCCGGCTAAGGAATGAGGACACTTTGCGCAAATAATCTTTGGGGTGCTCCCGAAAAATCATTTCATGATGGGAGCCTTCGACAATCCATACCTCAGATGCCTCGTTGGTTTGATTTTCGGCCAGTTTTTCAGCTATTGGATAAGGCGCCTTCTCGTCTTCGGTTCCGTGAATGAACAGAGTCGGGAAGGGGTAATCCATTGATTTGACCTCTGTATACGGAATCTGGCGCATGCTAGTGCCGTTGAGCACCGGGAGCAGCATGCCGATGATTTCCAGCGAGGGACGCCGTGGCAGGTCAATATGCTGACGGATATTATGATACATCGTATCCGGCTCCAACAGGAAGGTACTGTCGAGAATCATCCCGTCGATGTCTTTGCTCGTCAATGCGGCTTGCAGAGCCGTACCTGCGCCCATCGAAAATCCCCATACGACGATTTCATCAGCGCCTCGCTGTTTGGCCAGGTTGATGGCCCCAAGCAATTGCTCGGCTTCTTTTTTACCGCCGGTGGCGACCTCTTTGCTCTTCTGGGAGGCAAACCCGTAATCAAACATCAGGACGTTGTAGTTCAGCCGATTGGCATAATGCGCAAGATCATACATGGGGACCCAGGGCTCCTCACGATTAGCACCGTATCCATGGCTGAAGACGATAGTTTTGCGGGAATTCTCTGCAGGAATGTACCAGCCCTGCATCATGCGGCTGCCGTCGGCTGCCTGGAAGAGGACATCCTCATAAGCCAGGTTCTTGGACAGCTTTGGATTGGAATAGAGCGGAGCCACATTCGGGTTGGACAATACCCAGGCAATATAGCCATGCAGCACAATAAAACAGAACAGCAGAAAAAATAATGCGGATAATAACAGTGCCACTAGAATATGTTTGAGGCTGACATGACGTGCAGTCAGTACATCGATCGATGGTGTTGGAGTGTCCGTCTTTAACCCTGTATTTAAGGGAAGATCACTCCGGGTTGATGGACTCATGTTCTTCCCCTCCTAGTCGTATTCATACAATATATGCTCGGTATGGCTCCGAGATCAAAGACTAGAGTGACTTCGCAGTTTCTGTCGAATGTGGACGAATCATATAGAATAATCGTAAGGCAACAGGTTCGGTAAAGTCAATAATAGCCTGTTAAAGCATGACTCGGTGCATTGACGAGCGGGAATGGATTACATATAATTTATGTAACCACGTTTCACGTAGTGAAACTTATGGAGAGGTGAGGTCGTGTGGAAGACCGTAAACTAACCGTGCGCGCGGTAGAGCGGGCGCTTGATATATTAATGTGCTTTACGAAAGGGAATGAGTTTAGTTTAACGGAAATCGCCAGCAGCATCGGTCTGCATAAAAGTACGGTTCACCGGCTGATGACAACGTTGGAGGAGAAGGGGTTCGTCATTCGGGACAATGCTACGGAAAAATATCGGCTTGGCCTAAAAATATGGGAGCTGTCCGCGCATTTATCGCATAATGATGATCCGGCTGTTCTACTGCTTCCGCAAATGGAACAGCTTCGCGACCGGCTCGGAGAGACGGTCAGCCTGTATTTGCGGGATGGTACGGACCGGCTGAGAATCCAGGCTGTTCAGAGCAACCAAGCGATCCGCAGGGTCGCTGCGGTCGGTGCGAGACTGCCGCTGTACGTCGGGGCGTCCAGCAAGGTGTTGGTCGCCTACGCCGATGAATCGGTGCTGCAAGCCGTGCTGGACAGCCCTGATTGGCCCGCAGCCGTGGATAAAGGCCAATACGTGGCTCAGCTTCAGGAGATTCGCCAGCTTGGTTTTGCGACGAGCTACGAGGAGCGGGAGCCCGGAGCTGCAGCGGTGGCGGCGCCGATCTTCGATCGAAACGGCAAGGTGGCGGCAGCCTTATCCGTCTCGGGTCCGGTCAGTCGGTTGTCGCCGGACACGCTGATCGAATTTGGCCCCGTGCTGATCGAAGCGGCGCGGGATATGGGCATGATGATTCATGCCTAACATCCTGTAGATCATGGATGTTATTGATGCGTGCGTCGAAATTGTTGCCGCTATCCGGTGCAATGGGTCAACGCTAGATAGTATGAAAGAAAGGAGAGGCCTTAGGGCCTCTCCCTTTTTTGTGATGTTTTACGAGAAGTCAGTGGTCTGAAACAGCGGGATCATAGTTTCACGTTATTCTAGCGTGTCTGTAGCGGCTTGCGCCTCCTGTGCCTCCTGTGCCGATCATCTACTGCTTCACGCGGTACCACCCTACTGGCCAAGGAAGGCAGGAAGGGCGATGACGATGATGATGCCTAGAAATACGAGCCAGACCATCGGGTGGGCGAAGTTGAGCGTCCAGCCGATGCCGAATCTTTTTTCCACGAAAAACGAGGGGTCGTTCGGATTATAGTAAATAAAGCCAAGCTTCCATTGAGCATCGTCGTTGACCGGCTGTACCGGAGATCCGGTCTCTGAGCGTGCGACCCGGCTGCCTCCCTGTCCCGTTGTAAAGGAGAGAGCGACAGCGAACAACACGACAAAGATTGGGATGAGCAGGCTGACAAGCAAGATGATGCTGCTCTCAAGCTGGTATATCATATTCAGCTGGATGAATGAGAACAGGCTGACCATAGCTAGGCCGGACAACACGGTGAACATCGACCAGCGGCGGCGGAAGACCGCATTTTGCCGGACCGAACGCTCGGGATCTCCGGCGCTAAGCTGCTGCTTGCTCCGCAGAATACTCCAATTCACAAAGATAAAGATGGCGATGATTAACAATTGCATGATGTTAGGGAATAACACGGTAGTATAAGATTTGGCCGCACTGTTGATCACGTTGCCCTGCATATCGAATTTTAGGGCAATCTGCTCAGGGAATCGATCGTAATTGAAGAGCGCAGCAGCCGTGCTGGCCAATGTCAGGCCTACATGGATAAAGAACCATTTATTCGAAAGAACCAGCTTCTGGCGGTGGAAGGAGGTATCGACGGCAAGCACCGTTTTTCCTTTAGCCGCTGCGGGGAGGGAAGCCTTGATTTTCTTCATTTTGAAATGAAAGAGTATATTAAGCGCGATCGATATCACTGCGATTAAACTGATGACAACGCCGAGCAGGGTTCCTTGAAGCGTCGTATTGCTTTGCATGGAAGCATAAAGTCCGGCAAAAAGCAGCGGAATATAAATAACTAGGCTGATTGTCGCATATTGCTTGCGCATCCGGCGAAGCTGTTCGCTGCGAAAGGTTTCCTCGCTGACCGAAATCCCGAAGCTTATCGTCTCACGTGTCAGATAGGGCATGAAAGCAAGAGAGGCTACGATGGGAATAAACATTAATACAAGCATAAGCGTAAATAAAATAGGCATTATGCATTCTCCTTTTCGTTGTCGGTTTCGGTGATTTCCTGATGGATTCGCTCTACCAAATCCATTAACTGCTGTTTATCCATTCCCCGGCATATCGCTTCGGCGACGATCGGCTTCAGTTGGCTGTGCTGCTTGGCCATGAATTCCTCTGTGACTGGAGGCATGCCATCCGGATCAACGACGACCCCGCGCTGCCGATGCACCTGAATGTATCCGTCCTGCTTCAGCAGGGTGTACGCCTTGTTTACGGTATGAAGATTGATGCCAATATCCGAGGCCAAGCTCCGAACCGAGGGGAGCGGCTCTCCGAGCTTCAATCGTCCGCTGGCAATCCCTTCGATAATCTGATTGACCAGCTGTGTGTAAATAGGAACATCCGACTGCATATCCAGCTCTATAATCAAAATGGCACCTCCATCTGATAACTGTTATACATATAATATAACAGTTAAAACGAATATACACAATAGTTATTGAAAAATAGACGGTCGGACTGGACGGTTCTTTAATATTCTGGCGTTCTCATAAACTGTAGTTGCACTACTGCTCGAATGTCGTACTACTAGCGACGATGATAACGGATCCCCGGCATGCCGGATCACTGATGTGCCGCGCGCAGCTACCTGTGCTTTCGGTGCCTTGATTCCTAAGAAGCTGGTCAACCGATCAGGTGCCCGGATCATTAAGCGTACTGGATCGCTGAGCGTACCGATCACTGACGTGCCTGATCTCGTACCCGATCACCGAGCATATCAGATTACCGAGCGTATCGGATCACCGACGTGCCGAGCAGTCCTAACGGACACAGAGGGCGTTATTTGCCCTTATTTCGAGTAAATCCCCAAGTCACGGACACAGAAGACTCTATTTAGCAATCTACGGCTTGATTAGTGGTCGTTTTAGGCAAATAGGTGCACCTGAGTCCGTAAGTCTTCATTTTAGACCGATATTGGCCAAATAAAGGATTCAGGGTCCGTTCGTGTGCTGCTTTTCCCTGAATCTGCCGACCTTACCAATGCTACCGAACTTACGAGCCTATCAACAGTCACCGAGCCAACTGAACCACTGAAGCCAAGCAAAACTAACCAAACTAAACCGAGCCAATTGAATCACTGGAGAACCCAACCGAACCAACCGAACATAACTAACCAAACCACCCGCACTACCCGTACCAACCGCACTACCCGCACCAACCGAACTGACCTAACAAACCCAACTAATCAAACCACCCGCACCAACCAAACCAACAGAGTCAATCCAGCGAATCTAGCCAACTTGAGCTAAACGAACCAACCAACCCAACCAACCCAACCAACCCAACCAACCCAACCAACCCAACCCAACCCAACCAACCCAACCAACCCAACCAACCCAAACCCCTCGAATTGGCTTTAACCTTCATGTATAGCCAGTCGGTCCTTTTCCCGACTCCAAACGGCCTTCGGCCTGTCTATGTCAGCCGGACGGGGTCTGCTAAGTCCACATTCAGTTTTGAGTCTATCCCGCACCCGTACCCGCACCTGTACTCCCCTTAGACAAATGCCCAATTTCCTATATACTTCCTATAGCCGATACCGCTGATCCCCAATTTGCCGCCAAAAAAAGAATGTCCCACCCGAAAACCGGGCAGGACATTCCTTATGAACAGGTTATATATAATTACTTGCCAGCTTGGATCATCTGGCGCAGAACGGTTTGCAGAATGCCGCCGTTATGGTAGTAGTCGACATCAACCATGCTGTCGAGGCGGGCGATGACCGTAAATTCGAACTGTGTACCGTCTTGGCGGGTTGCTACAACGGTCAGCTCTTGGCCAGGCTTGACGTCATTGCTCAATCCGAGGATATCGAACGTCTCGGTGCCGTCAATGCCTAGCGTCTTCCAGCCATGTCCCTCTTGGAACTGGAGCGGAAGAACGCCCATGCCGACCAGGTTGCTGCGGTGAATCCGCTCGAAGCTTTCGGCGATGACCGCTTTAACGCCAAGCAGATAAGTTCCTTTGGCCGCCCAGTCGCGGGAGCTTCCCGTACCGTATTCTTTACCGGCGATGACGACGAGGTTCTGTCCATTGGCTTGATAGTTCATCGAAGCGTCGTAGATGGACATCAGCTCATCCGTAGGCAGGTATTTCGTTACGCCGCCTTCCGTGCCAGGAGCAACCTGGTTACGGATGCGGATGTTAGCAAACGTACCGCGCATCATGACTTCATGGTTACCGCGGCGGGAGCCGTAGGAGTTGAAGTCCTTGCGGGCAACGCCGTGATCGTTCAAGTAGATGCCCGCCGGGCTTGTTGGCGAAATGTTGCCGGCTGGCGAGATATGGTCGGTAGTAACCGAATCCCCGAGTAGGGCGAGTACGCGTGCTCCGCGAACGTCGGCGATGTCCTGAAGCCCTTCGCCGATTTTCTCGAAGAACGGCGGGTTCTGGATGTAAGTGGACTTCTCGTCCCACTCATACAATTCGCCTTCCGGAACCGGAATCGCATTCCAGCGCTCGTTCTGAGTAAATACGTTCTCGTATTTGCTGCGGAACATTTCTGGCTTCACGGAGAGACCGATCGCTTCTTTGATCTCCGCGGAAGTCGGCCAGATGTCTTTCAGATAGACCGGTTGATCGTTCTGGTCGTAGCCGATCGGATCGTTCTGCAGATCGATATTTACCGTTCCAGCCAGCGCGTAAGCGACGACAAGCGGCGGAGAAGCCAGGTAGTTGGCTTTAACCTGAGCATGCACGCGACCCTCGAAGTTCCGGTTACCCGACAGAACAGCAGCTACGGTAAGGTCGTTGTCGGCGATTGCTGCGCTGACCTCATCTGGAAGCGGACCGGAGTTGCCGATACAAGTTGCGCAGCCGTAACCAGCAACGTGGAAGCCGAGCGCTTCAAAGGAATCCATGAGTCCGGCTTTCTCCAGATATTCTGAAACGACAAGGGAACCTGGCGTCAAGCTGCTCTTCACGTAGCCTGGTTTCTTCAGGCCGCGCTCGACTGCTTTCTTCGCCAGCAATCCTGCGCCGATCATCACGCTTGGGTTGGAAGTATTCGTACAGCTCGTGATTGCAGCGATAACGACCGCTCCTGTTCCGAGCTCGCTTGTGCTGCCGTCAGGATGCTTGATCGTTACCTTCTGGTTGATCTTCTCATCGCTGAGCCCGTATCCGCCTTTATCGATCGGAGTCCGGATGATGTCGTTGAAGTTCTCCTTCATATCCGTCAGCTCGATGCGATCCTGCGGACGCTTAGGTCCTGCAAGGCTAGGTACGACAGAAGCAAGATCCAGCTCGATCAGATCGGTAAACTCAGGATCTACGGTGCTGCTCGTGCGGAACATGCCTTGTGCTTTATAGTACGCCTCAACAAGTGCGATTTGCTCTTCGGAACGGCCTGTGCTGCGCAGATATGCCAGCGTCTCGTCGTCTACCGGGAAGTAGCCGATTGTTGCGCCGTACTCAGGCGCCATGTTGGCAACTGTTGCACGGTCGGCAAGGCTGATGTTGGCAAGACCTGGTCCGTAGAACTCGACGAATTTGCCGACAACGCCTTTTTTACGCAGCATTTGCGTTACAGTAAGGGCGAGGTCGGTCGCCGTAGCGCCTTCCGTCAGGCTGCCGACAAGCTTAAAGCCGATCACCTCAGGTGCAACAAAATAGAGCGGTTGCCCGAGCATGCCAGCTTCAGCCTCGATGCCGCCGACACCCCAGCCCACTACACCAAGACCGTTAATCATCGTCGTATGGGAGTCGGTTCCAACGAGGGAATCCGGGAATACGACAGTTTCGCCGTCAATGGTTTTAGTAGCGGCTACAGATGCCAAATATTCCAGGTTGACTTGGTGAACGATACCCGTAGCCGGCGGAACAGCGCGGAAGTTATTGAAGGCGGTTTGCGCCCAGCGCAGGAAGCGGTAGCGCTCCTCATTGCGCTCGAATTCAACTTTCATATTGTATTCCAGCGCATCTGGCGTACCGAAGGCATCGACCATGACGGAGTGGTCAATAACGAGATCAACCGGGACAAGCGGATTGATCTGCTTCGGATCACCGCCAGCTTTCTTGACGGTGTCGCGCATCGCAGCAAGGTCAACGACGACGGGAACGCCCGTGAAGTCTTGAAGAACGATGCGGGCTGGAATAAACGGAATCTCTTTATTCTCATCGCGGCCTTGGCTCCAGCCGGCGATTTGCTTCACATGCTCCTCAGTGATGGCTCTGCCGTCAAATTGCCGAACGGCTGCTTCCAGAAGTACCTTAATGGAGAATGGCAGCTTGGAAACAGGGCCTAGTCCTTTCTCTTCCAACAGTTGCAGATCAAAGTAACGGTATTTCTTCCCGCCGGCTTCCAAGGTGCGGGAAACAGAGAAAAAATCCTTCGTTGACATGAATGTACCTCCTTGTTTCACTAGATGAAACGCTATTTCAAAATTATCACTACATTAAGTATAGCGTTCTCCTTGTTGCGAGTAAAGTACTTTTTGCTGGCAAACGGCCTGTTCTTTGCGGTATTGCACGCTTGCCCGGCGTAATTTTTCCAGCACATACTCAATCCTGTTCTTTCATATAAATGGGAATGATGAGGAGGGGATTTCAAAGTGAGCGATGAATGGAGAAGAACGTTATCCCTATATGTGAATCAGCATAATCAGGACGAAGTAGATTATCGCCCCAAGGCTGCTGAGGCCGAGGCCATTGTGGCTGATTTGGAATATTTAATGCGCCGCGGTGAACGCAAACGCCGGCTTCAGGAATGGTACAAGGAACGGCGGGCAACCCCGCTTCGCTGCGAAACCCGCGCCAAGCTGCTGCGGGAAATCGAGAATCGGGCCGGCGAGATCGAGGTTGAGCTCCAAATGGCCCGCAGGACATATTATGAAAAAGGGGGAGCCCGCCATCAAGAGGAGGTTATCGACCGGCAGCGGCTGACACTGGAACGGGAAGGCGGAGGCTGGATCATAACGCGAATCGAACAGCCTGTAGACGAGCGCCATGCTCCGTTCAAGCTGCCCCTGGATAGAGGCAGCGGAGAAGCGGGAGCCTTAGGCAAGCTGCCGGGTCCTTACCTTAATGCGCAAGTGCTCGGTCCGCGAACCTCGCGCAGCACGCCTTACCGGCGCGAGGATGCGGTTCTTTACGCCGATCGCTGGTGGGATGGGTTTAATCCCGAATTTGCCGAATTTGAAGTGGATTGTACCAATTATATATCCCAGTGTCTCTTTGCAGGAGGGGCTCCAATAAACTATACTGGAAAAAGAGAATCGGGCTGGTGGTATAAAGGGTATATCAAGGGCCGGGAGGCATGGAGCTACAGCTGGTCTGTCGCTAACGCTCTTGAGCGCCTATTGGCCCATAGCACTTCTGGGCTTCGAGCCGAAGCCGTAGATAACCCGGAGCAGCTCCAAATGGGAGACGTCATCATCTATGATTGGGACGGTGACGGAAGCTATCAGCATAGCACGATCGTGACCGCATTCGATGCCGGCGGAATGCCGCTGGTGAATGCCCATACTACTCCGAGCAAGCACCGATATTGGGATTACCGGAATTCATACGCTTGGAGCGAGAATACCGTGTATCGCTTTTTTCGGATTGTGGATCATTTTTGATGAGTTGAAGCTGGGCTATATGGAAATTCATTCTGCACGATAACTATTACGACGATCAAAGAAAGAGGTTACTCATGGGACAAGACAAACTCACCGTTGGACTTATTTACGGCGGTAAATCGGGAGAGCACGAAGTATCGCTGCAAACGGCCCTCGCGGTTTCACAGGCGTTTAACTATGACAAATACGAGCTGCTGCCTTTCTATATTACGAAGCGCGGGGAATGGCGGGTTGGAAATAAGCTCTCCGGCCCGTTTGCCGCTTTGGAAGAACTGAAGCTGGAGAGCGGAGCGCAAAATACGTCCGCGGCGATCAATATGCTGTTCGAGAAGCTTTCAGCCGGTACAGGGTCGATTGACGTCGCATTTCCGCTGCTGCATGGCACGTACGGCGAAGATGGCACGATTCAGGGCTTGTTCGAAATGGCAGATCTGCCGTATGTCGGCGCGGGCGTGCTGGCCTCGGCAGCCGGGATGGACAAAGTCGCCATGAAGAAACTGTTCGCCGAAGCGGGGCTGGCGCAGTGCGAGTACTGCTACTTCACGGCATCCGAATGGAGCCGGGGCAGCCATGCCATCGTTCAGGGAATTGAAGAGAAGCTGGGTTATCCCTGCTTCGTAAAACCGGCCAATTTAGGCTCCAGCGTCGGCATATCCAAGGCAAGATCGCGCGAGGAGTTGCTGGCGTCCGTCGCTACCGCGCTGCGATTCGATATGAAAGTTATCGTAGAGGAATTCGTGGACGCACGCGAGATCGAGGTCGGCGTGCTTGGCAACGACGAGCCGCTGGCATCCGTTCCGGGGGAGATCGTCTCTTCCAGTGAATACTATGACTATCAAGCCAAATATTTGGATGGCAAATCGCAAATGCTAATTCCGGCCGAGCTTGATACGGAGCTTGCGGAAGAAATTCGCGATTTGGCGGTGCGGGCATTTAAGGCGATATCAGGAAACGGACTGTGCCGGGCGGACTTCTTCGTGAAGAAGTCGGATCAAACCGTCTGGATTAACGAAGTGAACACGATGCCGGGATTCACGCCGTACAGCATGTATCCGCTGCTGTGGCGTGAAACGGGGGTTTCTTATGAGGCGCTGCTCGATCGGCTGATTGAGCTCGCCTTAGAACGCTATGAGGCCAGACAGAATCTGAATTTTGAGAACGGTCTGCAGTAATTCAATCAACTCATGATTCGCTAGGATTAATGGGAATGAAGATGGAAAGGAAGATCGATGATGGGCTTTCAAACCGAATTCAACTCAGTATGCAAATTCAAAAAAGAGCAGGAGCTGTACGAACTGCTGGAATACGGGCGCGGAAAAATGCTGAAGGAAGGCCTGCGCGTCTATCCGACGGGTCAGAAGGTGATTGCTTATTCGCCGGACAATAAAGCCGTGGCCATCGTGAAAATTACGGCCTGCGTATCCGAGATCAATTTTAACGGGGAAGAAGTTACATCCGTCGAGCTCCAGCTGGTGCGTCAGTTGACAGAGCAGGAAGCGGCCGTGCAGACGGCGCTTGCGCATGAAATGTTCTTCGGGGATGTGGAGAACGCTTGATTGTCCGCTTCGGTTACGTAGCTATGTCGACGGTCGTGAAGAATGCATCTCCATCCAAGACGATGACTTACAAGACGTTCAGCAGTCTAAGCGACCGGGAGGCGGCGGTGCGCCGTCTGGCGTCGATCGGGGCGGACAATCTGCACAACACGCTGCGGCTCCTTCGGCATAACGAAGCGAACGATATCAAAGTATATCGCTTCTCGTCCAAGCTGCTGCCCTTGGCGACACATGACGCCCTGTCTGACTGGAATCCTTATGCGGCTCTAAAAGACCAATTCCGGGAGGTAGGGGATTTTGTCAAACAACACGGCATGCGCGTCTCGTTCCATCCGGATCATTTCACGGTACTAAGCACGCCGCGTCCTGAGGTGCTGCACAGCTCGCAGCGCGATCTACGCCACCATGTTGCGATGCTTGAGGCTATGGGGCTGGATGGACGGGCGAAGAATAATATCCATGTCGGCGGCGCCTACGGAGACAAGCTGTCGGCTGCCGAGCGGTTCCGGGAAAATGTCACTGCGCTGCCGGACAGCATCAAGAACCGTCTGACGTTCGAGAATGACGACAAGACGTTCAACGCCCTCGAGACGCTGGAACTGTGCGAGACGCTAGGCATTCCGATGGTGCTCGATATTCATCATCAATGGGTGAATAATGAAGGAGAGCAGCCCGTGGATTTATGGCCCCGTATACAGCGCACATGGCAATCGCCGCATGCCCAGGCGGATTCACCGAGTTCAGATCCGCTGCCGCCTAAAATCCACGCCTCAAGCCCGAAAAGCGCGAGCGACCCCAGAGGTCATGCCGATCACGTTCTCGCTCAGCCGCTGCTGGATTTTCTTCGGGCCATCGCGCCTGCGACCAAGCGGGTCGATGTCATGCTGGAAGCGAAGCTGAAGGACGGAGCCCTGTTCGCGCTCATGGAGGATTTGCGCCAATATGAAGGGGATGGCGTGCAGTTGCTGAGCGAGGCCAGCGTACGAATTCAGCCTTAAAGGCATGCTTTGGCTTGAAAAGGACAGCAAAATAAGGTAAGTTGAACAAAAATAAGTTAAAATAAACAAACAAAATCTGCACTAAAATACAGTGTTCAGTTGGAGGTATGTTCTAATATGGGAGATTTACTCGCAGGAAAAAACATTATCGTAATGGGTGTTGCTAACGACCGCAGTATTGCCTGGGCTATTGCTCAGAGCTTGGCCGCTCAAGGAGCGCGTTTGGCATTTACATACGAGAGCGAGCGGGTGGAAGGCCGGGTACGCAAGCTGGCCGAGACGATTCCCAATTCGCTCATTCTTCCATGCAACGTGACGGTCGATGAAGAAATCGAACGCCTGGCGGAAACATTGAAGAGCGAACTCGGCGTACTGCATGGCGTTGTGCACAGCATAGCCTTTGCTAAGGCGGAAGACCTCGCCGGCGAATTCGCGGATACGTCCCGCGAAGGCTTCGCACTGGCGCATGACATCAGCGCATATTCGCTTGTAGCTGTATCAAAACGCCTAGCTCCGCTGATGACTGAAGGCGGCAGCATCATGACGATGACGTACATGGGCTCCGAGCGCGTCATGCGCAACTATAACGTGATGGGTGTTGCCAAGGCGGCATTGGAAGCATCCGTTCGTTATTTGGCAAACGATCTCGGACCGAAGAATATTCGCGTGAACGCAATCTCTGCAGGACCGATCCGTACGCTCGCGGCCAAGGGCATCAGCGATTTCAACTCGATCTTGAAGCAGGTGGAGGAGAAGGCGCCGCTGCGCAGAACGACTGAAACTGCGGAGGTGGGCGACACGGCGATGTTCCTGATGAGCCATCTTTCCCGCGGCATCACGGGAGAAGTTATATTTGTCGACGGCGGTTATAATATCGTTGGTGCATAAGTAAAATGATTGATGGGGAAAGTTCGTTTCCGAAGCAGATGCAGCGCTTTGGTTGCGGGCTTTTTCCATAAGGAAGGGAAAGCGGGTCAAGCCGCCCGAATCAGGCCGGGACGGGGTAGATGGATGCAACTTTAGAGGGTTCAAGACGTATAGTTTAACGAGAAGAGATTTACAAGATTAAGATAGAAAGTAGAGTGAAATCTATTGGAACCAATCGACAACGTGGTGGGCAGTAAAAGTCCGACAGCTGTGGCGATCAACTCCGCATCCAAAGCGGGGGAATGGATTAAGAGCAGGCTTGGCATGTACAAACAACTAGATACAAAGCTATCCCCACAGGATTTGGTGACGGATGTAGATAAAGGCGCGGAGCTGATGATTCGTAAGCTGATCCTTACTCATTTCCCGGATCATGATATTTTGGGCGAGGAAGGCGTACCGCCGGGTGCTGCAGCTTCAGAAGCGGCTCTGGCCAAAGCGAGATCCTCGGAATATTTATGGATTGTCGATCCGGTGGACGGCACGACGAATTTCGTTCACGGCTTTCCGTTTTTCTGCGTGTCGATCGCGTTGGCTCATCGCGGAGAAGTTATCGTTGGCGTAATTTATGACCCGCTGCGGGACGAACTATTCGTGGCCGAGAAAGGCAAGGGCGCTTACGTGCATGGCAATCCTACGAGGGTGTCAGAGGATGCGGAGCTGTCCGGCAGCGTTGTGGCCGTGGGCTTCAATCCGGATCGCCAGTTTGCGCTTCCGACGAATATGAAAGGGATTAACGCCTTAGCTCTGCAGACGCGCAGCATTCGAGCAGGAGGCTCCGCTGCGCTGCATCTTGCTTATGTGGCAGCAGGCCGCTTGAGCGGGTATTATGAGGTAGGGCTGAATGCCTGGGATGTTGCAGCGGGCGCCCTCCTTGTGAAGGAATCCGGAGGAATCGTAACAGACACGACAGGGAATCCTTATGATCTCGGCGTGCGTCACCTGGTGGCGACGAACGGCAAAATTCACGGCGAGCTGCTGCAATCCCTGAAGGACGCTGGTGCAACAGGCATGCAGTAAGAGGATTTTTTTCTATTCTGTAATTCCTTAAATCATTTTAGGATGAAGGAGTGTATCAGGATGAGCGAAGATCGCGAGAAATTGGAGAAAGAGCTTAGCGAATTGCTGGGCGATGCCGAGGAGCGTACGGAGGAGGAACGGCAGGAGGAGACGCGTAAGAGCCTGCCTCATAAGTACGAAATCCGCATACAAACAGAGCTTGACCCGATTGTGGAGGAAACGCTGAAATACCGCAGCATGGCTAAGGAAATCGATGGCCGGTATGATGAGTATTTGAAGAAGACTGCGCGTGACATCAAAAGCCCTGAATAATTCGGGGCTTTTATTTTCACAGAATCACATACTATCGCCGAAGCGTCTGATTGATAGGATAGACTGATCGGCCTTATACTTGCCAGGCTGCGCATGATGAGGAGTGGAGAGTCATTGTTTGTTAGAAAAATGGGGATACGATGTTCGGCAGCCAGTCTGCTTATGCTTGCGGCCCTGCTTTGTTTTCCGGTAACCTTCCTGACTGCAGAATCGCGTTCCTTGACTGGAGATCAGGCCCTTGAGCGGGCTATAGCGGTTCAGATGGAGGAGAAGGCCTATCATATCGTTGCGCTGGGCGACTCGATCAGTGCAGGTTATGAACCAGGCATGGATGAAAAGAGCGTCCCTTACGGCTATGTGGAACGGCTTAGGGAGCAGGGACTGTATTATGGCCGGACGAAGGTTCATAATTATGGGATTCTAGGCCTGACCAGCAGCGGTCTTAAAAATTATATATCCGCAATTCAAAGCGGCGAGGCGATACGGCCTGAAGCAATTCAGCGCGGCTTGCCCGATCCGCGCATTGCCGCCTTTGCCGCGGGAATCGCCGATACCCGGGCGGCGCTGGAGCAAGCGGATCTGATCACCATTACGATCGGCGGCAATGACCTGTATAGTCTGCTAACGGATATTGCGCACTACAGCCCGGCTGAAATCGAAGCCAAGGGGCGGGAGCTTCTGGCTGCATACACGCTCAACGTACGGGAGATTCTCGATGATTTGACAGCAATCAATCCTCGGGCCCAAATTATCCTGATGGATCAATACCAGCCTGTACCTAAAAGGATCGCCGGCTCGGCGTATACCGATTTGGAAAACGCCGCAGATACGTTTACAGCGGCGGTTGAAGGAATTGCCGGCGAATATGCCAGCCAAGGCAAGCTTGTGAAGGCGGCGCATGTGGCGCAGGCATTCAAGGGGCGGGAAATTGCGCTGACGCATATTTTGCCGGGTGGAGATATTCATCCTAGCCAGGCAGGGTATGAAGCGATTGCCAAAGCCGTAGCCGAAGAGGCATGGGGAAGCTACCGGGAGAACGGGAAATTGAAGGAGGGCGTACCGCTTCATATCGTGGTGAAGGGTGAGAAGCTGCAAACACCATATGCTCCGGTGCTCCTTCATAATCAGACCTTTCTGGCGCTTAAGGATATTACGGAGGCAATCGGAGCTTCCGCGAGATGGGACAGCCGCAGCAGCACGGCTACAGTGACGTACGGCGGGCGGACGGTTGTCATCCCGATCGGTGCGAGCCAAGTGATTGCGAATGGCGAGCTGGTCGCTACGCATAACCCGGCTTTTCTGTATAAAATCGGCCAGGAAGCCAAAACTTACGTTCCTTTAGCTGTGCTTGCCCAAGGCCTGGGGCTCGATGTACAGTATTCCGAGAAGAGTAAGACGGTATTTATCAATTTATAATCTTATGGCTTCGGCTATCATCAATAAAGAGAAGGGCGCCCCGCATGTTCGCGTGGGACGCCCTTCCTTGTGTTTGCAATTTTTATTTGCCGCTGATCTCACGGAAGGAAGCTTCTGCCGCTTCCAGCGTAAAATCGATATCCTCGTCTGTATGGGCCGTCGTCAGGAACCAGGCCTCGTATTTGGAAGGCGCGAGGTTGACGCCCCGATTCAGCATAGCCCGGAAGAAGGCGGCGAACAGGTCGCTGTCCGTATCCTGCGCTTCCTCATAGTTGGTAACCGGATGGTCGCAGAAATGCGTCGAGAATGCTGCGGCAATCCGATTAATCGTCAGCGGAATGCCGTAACGGCTCGCCGAATCCGCCAGCCCGTTTGTCAGCTTGACGGCCAGCCGTTCCATCTCCGGATAGACGCCTTCTTCCCGCAATACTTCCAGGCAGGCGATTCCCGCCGAGATGGAAGCCGGGTTGCCGGCCATCGTTCCGGCCTGGTATGCCGGGCCGAGCGGAGCGACCTGCTCCATGACTTCCTTGCTGCCGCCGTACGCGCCGATCGGCAGGCCGCCGCCGATGATTTTGCCGAGCGCGGTCAAATCCGGCTGGATCGCCTCATGATTGGCCAGCCCGTTAAACGTCTGGGCTGAGCCGTAGTGGAGGCGGAAGGCGGTAATGACCTCGTCATAGATGACGAGCGCGCCATACTGCCGGGCAAGTCTGCAGAGATCCTCGAGGAAGCCTTCCTTCGGCATGACCATGCCGAAATTGCCGACGATCGGCTCGACCATCACCGCAGCTACGTCGTCGCCCCATTTGTTCAGGGCGGCCTGGAGCGCTCCAGCATCGTTAAACGGCACGGTAATCACCTCATGGGCGATGCTGGTCGGGATGCCGGCGCTGTCGGGAATGCCGAGCGTGGAAGGGCCGGAGCCTGCGGCTACCAGCACGAGGTCGGAATGGCCATGATAGCAGCCGGCAAATTTGATGATTTTATTGCGCTTGGTATAGGCACGCGCTACGCGGATGGTCGTCATGACGGCCTCTGTCCCGGAATTGACAAAGCGCACCTTGTCCATGGAAGGAATTGCGCTCTTTAACATTTTAGCTAGGGTAATCTCCAGCTCGGTTGGCGTACCGTACAAGGTGCCGTTAGCCGCCGCTTCCTGAATGGCGCGGGTCACATGCGGGTGAGCATGGCCGGTAATGATCGGGCCGTATGCTCCGAGATAATCGACATAGCGGTTGCCGTCTACGTCCCAGAAATGGGAGCCAGCCGCTTTATTCATAAAAACGGGCGCCCCGCCCCCAACCGCTTTGAAAGAGCGGGAGGGGCTGTTGACGCCGCCGACAATATGCTGGAGAGCTTCTTCGTATAAACGTTCGGATTGAATCCGGTTCATGAGGTACATCTTCCTTTCAAGTAGGTGTTTGGCGGATCAATGAATCAATTCCGGAAGGTTTCCGCAGCAGGGGGAGATCCGGAACCTGCGCCCGTGCTTCTGCTGGTTCCAGTTCCGGCGCCTGCGCCAGTACTCGTACTCTTGTCTGTATCCGCCGCTCCTGCCGGGCTGTTATCGCTGTCTGTGTCCTGTTCAGGTTCGTCCGGCGCGTTAAATACATCCTGAACGAATTGCTTTAATTGATCCTCGCTTCGAATGCCAATCACTTCGGAGCCGCCCACGTTTTTCTCTACGACCAGCTTCATCGGAGGAATTTGCTCGCTGCCCGCCATTTTACTGTCATAGGCAACGGTGGCCAGCTTCCACATATCGTTGACCGTCAGGTTCGTATCGATATACGGATTCACTTTCTCCAGAATTGACGGAAGCTTCATAATCGAGGTCGTCGATATCATTTTCTCGGCTACCGCTTTGAGGAAATTGCGCTGGCGCTCTGTACGCGAATAGTCGGAAAGAGCGTCATGGCGGAATCGGACGTACTGCAGGGCTGAATTGCCGTCAAGGTGCTGCTGGCCTTTTTTCAAATCGATATCATATTCATGGTTGTCGGCCTTACTTGTGTAGCGCATATCCTTCTCTACGTAGAAGTCCACGCCCCCGATGGCATCCACGAGCTCGATAAAGCCTTGGAAGTCCGTATAGACGTAATATTGAATCGGTATGCCGAGCAGCTCAGAGACCGTCTCCATCGCTTTGTTTGGCCCATGGGTAATGGCGGCGTTAATGCGGTCCGACCCGTAGCCTGGTATTTTAATATAGGTATCACGCATAATAGAGAACAGGTAGGCTTTCTTCTTCACGGGATCGATGGAGGCGACCAGCATCGTGTCGGACCGGGGGACCTCTCCCTTCTTCAGTCCGCGGGCGTCTACACCCATCAGCAGAATATTAACCTGCTCGGTGCCCTCCCATTTCGGCGGCTCGGCTTCCTTCTTGGTCTCGACCGGCTGTACGTTGTAGAAGGGCGAGTCCTCGCCTTTCTTCTGGAATTTATCAACTTGATTATAAATGGCGATAAAATAGTAAGCCGCAACAGCCGCGATGGCGACCAGAATTCCAGTGATGGACCAGATGATCGCCCGTTTCGTGCGTTTCGTCATATTGTTCGTTCCTTTCGGTGGATAACGATGAGAACCGTCATAAATTGGATGTATTGCATACCCATCCATTATAATTTCTTTTGTAGGTACAATCAATTTTCGTATTTGTGAAGTCAGAAAGGAGTTCATGCTGCATGGTTGATGTACAAGTTCAAGTAGGAGAGCTGGTTCCCAATTTCCGTCTTCCCGCGGATGGGGGAGAGGAGATTGCGTTAAGCGAATTTCGCGGCCGCAAGGTCGTTCTATATTTTTATCCGAGAGATATGACTCCGGCGTGCACGCGGCAGGCCTGCGATTTCCGCGACCAAAGCGAAGCGCTGCTGGAGCAGGGGGCCGTTGTTCTCGGTATTAGCGGGGATTCCGTGAAGTCGCATGATAAATTCAAGGCGAAGCATGGCCTGAACTTTCCGCTGCTCGCGGATGAGGATCACCGCGTTAGCCGGATGTTCGGCGTATGGCAGCTGAAGAAATTGTACGGCAGGGAATATGAAGGAATTGTGCGCTCGACCTTCCTGATCGATGAGGAGGGCAGACTGCAGAAGGAGTGGCGCGGCATCCGGGTAGCCGGACATGTGGAGAAGGTGCTGGAAGCTCTGCGGGATGACCAGAGAGCGAAGTAACATAGCGGACTAACATAGCAAAATAAGATATTTTGCCGTAGTCTAAATTGAGCAGGGCATTCATATAATCTACCAGAAACCCAATGAATTGATATAATCGCGGAGGTAGATTTTATATGAATACACAATGGCTGGCCGGATTCCCAGTGTTTCGCTTGATTAGCTTAGTAGTTGCTATTGTTCTTATCGTATCCTTCATTCCCCAATCCGAGAGCCAGAGCATCATGCCTGAAGCAGCCGCCCAATCCCCTGAGGATGCGGCGGCCGTCTTCAAGGTGCCCGCTGGCGCGGTCAGACCCGCTGCTTCGGCGGCTTCTTTTGCCAGAATATCCTCTTCGAAACAATCTTCTGTAATACCCGCTTCCCAGCCCCAATCCAAACCAAAAGAAGCAAGCAAAGTAATATATCTTACCTTTGATGACGGCCCTAGCAAATGGACGGATGACGTATTAGCCATATTGAAAAAAGCCGACGTGCCGGCCACATTTTTCGTGCTTGGCGAGCAAGCCAAGCGGTTCCCGGAGATCATTAACCGGATCAATGAGGCTGGACACGCGATCGGCAACCATACTTACAATCATAAATATGATGAATTGTATGCCAGCTTCGGTGTTTTCTGGTCCCAGATTAAGGAGACGGAGGAAGTGCTCCGCAATATTACGGGAAAGCGCCCCCCGCTAGTCAGAGCGCCCGGCGGAACGTACGGGCATTTTGATGCAGCTTATTTTCAGCTGCTGGAGCAAGGCGGCTATAAAGTATTCGACTGGAATCTGGACAGCGGCGACTCCAAGCGTAAAGGGGTTCCCGCCTCGGAAATCATACAAAATGCAACTCCCCCCAAGCCAGGAGACTCCGTCACATTGTTAATGCATGACGGTGCCGGACATGAGGAGACTGTGAAAGCTTTGCCCAAAATCATTGACTACTATAAGTCGCTCGGGTATGAATTCCGCGCGATAACTCCCGAGGTTCCGCCTATTCAGTTTGCCGTATCTCCTAAAATGAAGAACAGCAAGCGACCGCAGCCTTCAAGCGATTGGGTCCAGGCCCATATCGTTCCTAACGCCGAACTATTCGGTCCTGGCGAGCCGCTTTATGTTGAGGCAGGAGGTTTGGAGACGAAGCTTGCGGCTGGCGAATACGAACTCCGGGATGGACAATTCAGAGTACCGCTGCGGGCAGTCATGGAACGGCTCGGGGCCGAGGTCAGCTGGAACGGGCTGGAGAAAAGCGCGGTTGCAACCTGGGGAGATACAAGAATCATTGTCAGCTCGGCGGATGGCACCATCGTCGTTGAAGCCCCAGGGGAAAGCGAAAAGAGATATACAGCAAGCCTGGAATGGAGAAACGGGCTCCTATGGCTGCCGCTGCGTACGCTGCTGGAGGTAACCGGGCATGACATTATGTCGGTTACGGCCAATACAGAGGAGCGGCGGGTACGGGCGTCCTGATGGAAGGGCTGTTTCTCTTACATACGTCTATTTTAGGTAGTTTCTGGCGACAATGGTTGGTAGAATAGCGGCCGAAAATGGAGGTAGCCAGGTTATGATAGATCATTATTCAGCGGATTTGCTAGGGAAGCTGGTCAACCGGGTAGACAGTATAATAATAGGAAAAAGAAAGGAAATTGAGCTAGCCGTCGTCTGCATGCTGCAGGGCGGACATATTCTGCTCGAGGATGTTCCCGGGGTTGGCAAGACGCTGCTGGTGCGCACGCTTGCGGCTTGTCTGGGCGGTACGTTCGGCAGAATTCAGTTTACCTCGGATCTGATGCCCTCCGACGTAACCGGGGTGTCGGTGTACCGAGCCCAAACCGGACAATTCGAGTTCCGGCCAGGACCGATCATGGCGCATATCGTGCTGGCTGATGAAATTAACCGCGCGGCTCCGCGCACCCAGTCGGCCTTACTGGAGGCGATGGAAGAGCGCAAAGTGACGGTAGACGGGGTTACCCATCTGCTGCCGAAGCCTTTTTTGCTGCTGGCGACACAGAACCCATTGGATTACGAAGGGACTTACCGTTTGCCGGAAGCCCAGCTTGACCGGTTTTTAATGCGTATTTCCCTAGGCTATCCGCAGCCTGAGCAGGAGGTGGAGATGCTTGGCCGGATGCAGGAGGGAACTCCTGTTGAGGATATCCGCCCCGTGCTGCTGCTTGAGGAGATGGCGCAGATACAGCGCCAGGTCAGAAAGGTGCTTGTCGATGAGCGGATCAAGCAATATTTAGTGGGAATTGCCCATGCCTCCCGCCGCCATCCCCAGCTTGCGCTCGGAATCAGTCCTCGCGGCACACTGGCCTGGATGGGGGCCGCGCAAGCGATGGCCTATTATAAAGGGCGGTCTTATGTAATTCCTGATGACGCCAAGGCGGTAGCGGCGGCGGTGTTGGCCCACCGGCTTATGCTGAAGCCCGAGGCGAAACTGGCGGGGCTGCACGGAGAAGACATCGTGGAGGATTTATTGTCCCAGGGGAAGGTGCCCGTATTTCAGCAGCAGCGGGGTGCGTCGTCATGATGGGCAGCGGTGTTGGAGCATGGATGGCAGGCGTACCAGTCATAGGAGTTCTAGGGGCGCTTTATGCCTGGAAAGGAGGAGGAGCTTCGTTATTTCTTCTCCTGCTGGCGCTGCTTATTGGAGCTGTAGGTGCCGCTAGCCAGTTGTGCGGGCCAACAAGAGTTACTGTCCGCCGCACTTGGGCGCCTTCGGCCCCCTACGAAGGGGAAGAAATCGAGGTGACACTCCAGATTAGCCTGGAAGGCGGAATCCCTCCGCTCTGGGTTCAGGTCGAAGATGATTTGGCGGGACTTGAGCAAGAAAGAGGTAGGCTGCTGTTTTCAGGGTTTAAACGTAACTACAGTGGCACATACCGTTTGAGCGGAGTGGCCCGCGGGCTGTATACCGAAGGAAGCACGACGGTCGCATGGGGCGACGTGTTCGGCTGGTTCAAACGGGTCCGCCGCCTGCAGGGAAGGGATAAACTGCTTGTTCAGCCGCTTCCGCTTTATATAGCGGCATGGGACGAGATACTGGGAAGAAACGACGGAGAAGGCGGACGTGCTGATACGTCGCTGAAATATGCCCCGCTATGGGGCAGCCGCTTAAGGGCCTACGAGCCGGGCGATCCGGTGAAATCGATCCACTGGAAAATAAGCGCTCGCCGCGGCGAGCTGATTACCCGTGCTCCAGAGGAAGTTTACGCATGGCCAGCCTGTCTGATTCTGGATACGGAACCGGCATCTTATTTCGTTCCGGAACGGGGAGAAATTTTTGAGATAGCCGTATCTGCAGCGGCGGCATGGCTGCATCGGCAGAGCGAGGGGACGGACGCGTATTATTTTCGCCCGGGGCTGGGAAACAATACGCTGCAGCTCATTGGAAGAGAAGGATTGTATGAAGGGCTTGAGGTGTTAGCGCAGGTTCAGCTTGCCAGCGAGCGGTTCGCCCTTTCATTGAATGGAGCCGAATCATGGAATCACTTGGTTGTACCTGGGCAGCGGATCACGATAATCACAGGCTGCTTAACTCCTTCGCTTGTCGCCAGACTGCTGCAAATGGCCGACGCTGGAGCGGTGCTGGATGTATGGTGCTCTGGCGAATCCGGTGATGCAGCTGTACACGGCTCGGATGTAGAAGAGGCTGGCATAGGGAACGGCGGTGCTGAGAATTGGGAGAAGTCTGCGGGAAATTGGTCTGCTCAATTGAGCTCGCATGGAATCCGGATGGTTCCGCTTCTATACGACTCGGCCTCCGTACAGATGAAGCCGGGCAGGGGAGGAAGAGATCATGGCATTGCCTAGCTTGCAGCAGCAGGCTCGTGAGTATCCCATTCGTTCCGGCAAGCAGGAAGCCTTCCAGCCGTGGCTGCACAGAATAGCGGTTTCACTGCTGCTGTACGCCCTTTTTGCGGAGTGCTTGTACCCTCTTTACGCCATTGTGGTTGAGCATGAGAGAAGGGTTGTTACCGTCTTTCTTTACCTGACGGCAGCTCTTCTACTGGCCGGTTCTCTGCGGCTGGCCACATGGGTGCAGGCGATGTTGTACTTGATGCTTATTGGCGGGACATTGTTCTATTTGTTCGGGTTGCAGGAGGGCATGTCGTGGATTAGCTGGTATGGAATCGTTGCGGCTCAGGATATCGCTGCGATATTTCAAATGGGGCGGCTGAACGAAGCGAGCCCGGAATCGCGAATGCTGCTCTTGCTGATCGGGTGGAGCTTGCTGGTCGTATCTGTCCAGATGCTGGCCATCGGCAGGCAGACGATTTTGCTGTTCCTGGCGGTCGTCATCGTTTATTTGCTGACAATTGAGCTGATCTTCGATGCCCCGATATTTTATAACCTGGCGCGGGCAGCGGGAATTGGCCTTGCGATCCAGTGCTATGCGTTTGCCATGCAGATGAGGGAACAGGGATATATCAAGCAGATACCTTTATTTAAGAATAGAAAATCACACAAGGAGCATGCTTACAAAATCATCGCTCCCCTGACGGTTACGGGACTTGTTGGCTGCGCCGCGGCAATGAGTCTTCTGCTGCCGGCCCAGCCGGTTCAGCAGCAGCCTTTGCAGGCATTGATCAAAAGCCTTCAGGGCTGGTATCAAAAGGAGGGCTTGGCCGAAGCAAGCGTGACGACCTCGAGCGTATCGGGCTACGGGCGGGATGACGGTGAGCTCGGCGCGCCGCTCCAGCTCCGGTGGGATACGTACTTTACGGCGAAATCTCCGGTTTCTGCTTATTGGCGGGGGGAGAGTAAAAGCGTGTACACCGGCCGCGGCTGGCTGCAACCAGCGACGGAAGAGGAAGTGCAATTGCTTGCTAGCGGGGAGGGATCTAGCTTGCTGCCACAGGAAGATGATTTCGCGGGCGGCAGCAAGATCAGGCAAACGATTACGTTTCAGAAGCCGGTTACAGGACAGCTGCCGCTGCTGAGCGGAGGCATTCCTGTCCAAGTCGATCACGTGTTTGCCGAGGAGGGCAGGAGCGTCCCATTTGCCGCCAGGTTTGACCAAGCTGCCGGAGCCATATATTTGGACAGAGCTGGACAAGCTCAGCAGACTTCTGCAATGGAGGGGATCCAGGGCTACGAGCTGACGGTCATTCGGCAGCCGACCGCCGGAGGGTATCTCAGGCAGCTGGAAGATGGAGAACCGGCATCGATTGGCGAGCGGTATTTGCAGCTGCCGGATAGCTTGCCGGAGCGGGTTCGCGAGCTGGGTAAATCGCTCGTGCAGGACACCGGCAATCGCTATGATGCGGCGATGGCCGTAGCTAAATATTTGAAGCAGCATTACTCCTACAATTTGAATTCGGCGATCCCGCCAGCGGATGAAGATTTTGTCGACCGGTTCCTGTTTGTCGACCGCCAGGGTTATTGCGACCATTTCTCTACAGCTATGGTCGTGCTGCTGCGCAGCGGTGACATTCCAGCCCGCTGGGTCAAAGGCTTCACGCCTGGAGAGCGAAGCAAGGAAGAGCCTGACTTGTACACGATATCGTATGCGGATGCCCATGCGTGGGTGGAGGTGTATTTTCCTGAGCAAGGCTGGGTTCCGTTCGACCCGACACCGGGCTACGATTCCATCTTGTCGGCTTCGCCCCGGATAAGCGGTCAGTTTCTGCCTGCATGGATTCGGGAATTTGCGAACAATGTATCGGTCCTGCCTGCAGCGATAAAATCTATGCTGGATCATGGAATGCTCACCTTAAGGGAATCGCTGGTAAAAGCGCCGTTGATTTGGACTGCCGGATTGCTTGGCGTGTGGCCTATGATTTGGTTGATCATATGGATGGGGAGAAACAGTACGGTCTGGCGCGATTTATTAACGCTTCAGCGGATCATTGCCCGGCCGCGCAGCCGTTTTCCTGACCAGAAGCTGCTGCTGCATATCGCCGACCGGGTCTGGCGGCAGATTTACCGCATGTATGGAAATAAACCGGAAGGCATGACCGCTAGAGAATATGTGGATTCTCTAGCTGCTCAGGAAACAGCTAATCTAGGCAAATTGGAGGAGTTTGTCCGGGAATGGGAGACACTCTATTATGGAGGATTAAGGCCTGATCGGATGAATAGCCGAAATTTTCTGGAGTTATGCCGAAATTTGGCTTTGCGCCGTGGATAAGATGTCTTCCGAACTTTCTTGACGACTACTTTTGTCGTTTCGTATAATTAGGTTCATGAATTGAGGGAGGCTCGGTAATGAATAAGCCAAATGAATTGATTGTCGTTCTTGATTTTGGAGGGCAGTACAATCAGCTGATAGCAAGAAGAATTCGCGATTTGGGTGTATACAGCGAATTGTTGCCATACAATACTTCGGCAGAGCGGCTGCGGGAAATGGCCCCTAAGGGCATCGTCTTCTCTGGCGGTCCTTCCAGTGTGTATGCAGAAAATGCACCGCAAATCGACCCTGCTGTATATGACATCGGTGTGCCGATTTTCGGGATTTGTTACGGAATGCAATTGATGGCGCATCAGCTCGGCGGAAAGGTAGAACGTGCGGCTAAGCGCGAATACGGGAAGGCAGACGTGAATTTCGCCGAACATTCGGCACTCACGAAAGGCCTGGAGTCGAAGCAAACGGTATGGATGAGCCATGGCGACCATGTCGTGGAACTGCCGAAAGGCTTCGTCGTCGATGCATCGACGGAGCACGCTCCGATCGCTGGCTTCGCGAACAAAGAGCGCCGGTTGTACGGCGTCCAGTTCCATCCGGAGGTACGCCACTCCGTGCATGGCAACGAAATGATCCGCAACTTCCTGTATGAAGTGTGCGGATGTGAAGGCAACTGGAGCATGGAGACATTCATCGAGGATGCGATCCAGGATATCCGGACGCAGGTCGGCGACAAGAAGGTACTCTGTGCGCTGAGCGGCGGCGTTGATTCCTCCGTAGTCGCCATGCTTATCCACAAAGCGGTGGGCGATCAGTTGACCTGTATGTTCATCGATCACGGATTGCTGCGCAAAGGCGAGGCCGAGAGCGTAATGGAGACGTTTGTCGGCAAATTCGACATGAAGGTTGTCAAGATCGATGCGCGCGAACGCTTCCTGTCCAAGCTGGCAGGCGTCGATGATCCTGAGCAAAAACGGAAAATCATCGGCAACGAGTTTATTTACGTGTTCGAGGAAGAATCCAAGCAGTTTGATGATTTCGCATTTTTAGCGCAAGGTACGCTTTACACCGATATCGTGGAGAGCGGCACGGCGACGGCCCAGACGATCAAGTCTCACCATAACGTCGGCGGACTGCCGGAGGACATGAAGTTTGAGCTCGTTGAGCCTTTAAAGGCATTGTTCAAGGACGAGGTTCGCAAAGTCGGCGAGGAATGCGGCCTGCCATCGGAAATCGTATGGAGACAGCCGTTCCCTGGACCGGGTCTGGCTATTCGCGTGTTGGGCGAAGTCACAGAGGACAAGCTGAAAATTGTTCGCGATTCCGACTACATTCTGCGCGAAGAGATCGCCAAAGCAGGTCTTGACCGCGAAATTTGGCAATATTTCACGGCGCTTCCGAACATGAAGAGTGTTGGCGTTATGGGCGATGCCCGGACATACTCCTACACCGTAGGTATCCGCGCGGTAACTTCCATCGACGGCATGACCGCCGACTGGGCGCGTATTCCGTGGGATGTGCTGGAGAAAATTTCGGTGCGGATCGTCAACGAAGTGGATAACGTCAACCGCATCGTATACGACATTACATCGAAGCCGCCGGCGACGATTGAGTGGGAATAATTCACTAAGAGCATTTGAAGTGAAAACGTTCCGCCAAAGGAAAAGACGTAAAAAGGGATATTGCATAAAAGCAATATCTCTTTTTTGTTTTCTAAGATATTTTTAGATCATTGTTTATAGGCTTCTGTTGCAGATTAGTTATAACTAAATCGACTTATTAGGATTTTCTCCGCCCAAAGTAATTTATGCTGATCCGCCATGGCAATATCGGCAAAGGAAAGGTTGCTTTAATGACTTAGATTATCAATCATTCAGAATTGGAAATTCCTCAAGCATCTTCTTTAAATTGATAGCATCCCATGGCATGTGCTCTGTAATGCCTAAGCCCACTACTTCTGTTGCTTCGGAAAGCTCCTTCATTATACGAATCAGTTGTGTACGTTGCAGGGAGCCAGCTGCTGAGAAGTTATAATCTTCATCAGGATTAGCGAACAATAAGGAACGAAAGGATGATGGATCCAATACATCTAAATCAAGATGAATGGCTAGATGCTTGATATCATTTTCCTTAATCCAGTTTTTTATTGAATCCGTACTTTTAGCAAGCTCATCTGCATTAGCTGTTCTAATACCTAGTCTATTAATCAGTTCATCCTCGGGTTCCTCTGGATAAACATCTGCTTTTTCAATTTCTTCTACAATTCGCTTTTCTTCCTCCTGAGATGGAGTTGCTAGACCAGCGATAAATACATTCGCTGGTTTCAGTGGAGTTTTTACTAAACTTGAAAATTGCTTGTCGCCCTCGCCTAGTAGATTTCCAAGTGGAAGTGTATGTCCATTGTCATATCCCACAAATCTAACAAGATCACTATGAGCATCAATCCATATGACCCCTAGATTTCCTCCGTAACGTTCGTTTAAATAGGCGAAGGGTGCCTGTTCCACAAGACAGTCTCCACCTAACATCACAACCCGATCCGGCTTGTGAGCTTCTAGGAGATGGTGTGCGGCTGTCAATTGCTCAAATAGTTGTGTTCTTCCATTCATGCCATCCTCCTTTTCAAGCGAATCCCCGTCAAAAGCTTGGACCGGGACTTCAATAAGAGGCTGATTATTTTTTGGGGCAAGCCAAGCAAGTAACTCAGCTCCAAATGAATAATGTGGGTTATTTCCTCCTTGCCATTGGGGCATAAGCAGTCGTATAGTCTTTTTAGTCATTATGCTCTCTCCTTTATTTGGAATAATGTTAGTTTACAATGCAAAGTAAATCTAAGAAAAGTACGCACTTTTTGGATAGATACTACCAGAAAGGATAGTGATTATATGAGTATGGCTGAATATAAAGGTAAAGTGAAGAACATTCAAGATACCCCTTTTGGATATACAATGTCTATTATTGGTGGCAAGTGGAAGATGGTTATTATCTATCTTCTAGCTGAAAATGAATCCATTCGATTTAATGAATTAAAAAGGCAGATAGGTGCGATTACGTATCGAACATTAAGTGCTCAATTAAAAGAATTAGAGACCGATGGATTGGTTCATCGTGAAGAATTCCCCCAAATCCCGCCCAAAGTTGTCTATAGTTTAACGCCAAAAGCTAAATCTCTCCTACCTGTCTTGGAAAGTCTGTGTGAGTGGGGAGTAGAAAATCAGTAAAAAGTAGCGATATGATGTATATTGCTTCTGAAAATGATGTTATTCGTATTGTAGGTAGTTCTTATCAAGAAGGGCTCAATTATCCTGATCACGATGACATTTTTAATGACGAGAGGAGTCTGTAGTTGATGTGCAATTTGAATAACGGAAAAATACCGAAGGAAGCGATTCAAGCATTAAAAATTGTCGAGGAGCTGCTTGGCAGTGAGGTAGTCGCGGTATATCTATTTGGTTCTGCCGTAATTGGTGGCTTGCACATTGACAGTGATGTAGATGTCCTAGTGGTCGTAAATCATAGTTTAACCGAATTAACTCGAAGAAAACTAACGGACAGACTGATGCTTATATCTGGAAAGATAGGAAATACAGATTCTGTGAGACCACTTGAAGTCACGGTTATCAACTATGGAGATGTTGTACCCTGGCGATATCCGCCAAAAGGCGAATTTATCTATGGTGAGTGGCTTAGGGATGAGTTTGAGAAAGGACAAATTCAGGAACCAACTAATGACCCTGACTTGGCTATTGTTTTAGCAAAAGTAAGAAAGGATAGCGTTACTCTTTTTGGTCCGGATGCTTCAGATGTACTAGCCCCCGTGCCAATGACAGATATTCGAAGAGCGATTAGGGAATCCTTGCCTGGGTTAATTGAGAGCGTCAAGGGTGACGAAAGAAACGTAATTTTAACTTTAGCCAGAATGTGGCTGACAGTAGCTGTTGGTGAGATTTCTCCAAAAGATGTGGCTGCAGAATGGGCTATACCTCGGTTGCCCAAAGAACATGCGACTTTACTCGACTTAGCTAGAAAAGCCTATCGGGGAGAGTATGCTGATAAGTGGGAAGGACTGCACTCCGAGGTGATGGCACTCGTTAATCATATGAAAAATTCTGTGGAGACTTATCTTAGTAGCTGAGCATGATCTCAGTCCATCGTCAAGTGTTTGCAACAGTACCCGTAACTGTCGAGTATTCCCTGACGGACAAGGGAGAGGAATTCCTTCGGGTGTACTATACTATGCATGATTGGGGAGAGAGGTGGAAGGGTTACTATATTACAGATGTGATGATAAAAGAATGTGCCAGATCAGTTGTTACCATGCAAGCAAAATTTAAACGGCCCAAGTCCTATGTAATATCGGGACTCGGGCCGTTAAAGACTTTTGCAAGTTGCTTTTGTTAAGGATTCAAGAACTATACTCTATCGACAGACTCTTATTTATGCCGTCCCAAATAATCTTTGCGCCAAGGATAGAAGGAATCTCCCTGGCTTTGATGTAGGATGAGCGCGAAAGTATTTTGAAATCCTTAATCGTAGTGCCATTGATCGTTGGGGCTTTCTTAGAGCTGTCATAGCCAACCTCAACCCCGAGTAAATCACTGATAGCCCGTAATGGCACGTAGACGCTTCCTTCAATCATTCGCCCTGATTTTGCAACCTTGCCATTGACCGTGATTGGAATCTCCTGGTAGAGTGTTTCCCTTTGAGAAGGGGGTATGTATGTTACGATGACATAGGCTTCTTCCTGGACGTTCAATTCAGGATCCGTTGGAGAAAGAACAGTAATGTCATGCTTCCCGGTTATGGAACCAAGCGTAACGGTTACCGCAGCTGTTCCCAGCCCAACTGTCCGAATACTCCCGGGGGAATGAACTTTAAGTATCTGAGTGTCCGAAGATTGCCACGTCACCATTTCGGTAACATAGGCCGTGTCGCCGTTATCGAATTTAGCCAGGGCATTCAATTCTATGCCGATATCTACGCTAACCTTAAATGGATCTGCAGTCGGTGGGAGAGTGCCTCTAACGATGTCAATGCTTTTTGGAATACCAACGAGAATATCCGTGGATGTTGCCGCAAAGTTCTGAATTGCTTTTCCTGTATGATCCTCCAATTGGGCAGATTGGATTTCGATGGAGGTATTTTGACTTGAGACGCCTTCCTTTACGGTAAGAAAAAAGGATACAAAGGCTTCGTCAGAGGTAGAACGAATAAGTTTACCGTTATTAGCGGATATGGATATGGCCACTTCTTTCCTGCCATCCGTAGGATCGATATCCATAGGATATGGAGTCTCGATATTATAATCATTATAGCTAGAAGGAATGAAAATGGTGTCACCTCTCCATATATCCTTTCCAAGGGTTTCGTCAAAACGGATGTTACCATCCGTCGTAAAAATACTTTCGTCATAGCTTAAAATGATTTTTGCCGCTCGCAGTCCCATGTTATCTGGAAGCTCCTTCGTGGAGATTTTTACCCCAACCATGACACTTTGTCCGGGAATCAGGCTCGTATAGTCGCTTATGACGTCTAAAGATATTTTCTTTGCATCTGCTGCCGTGGCCGTATTTGCAAAGCAACCTAGCAGCGTAAAAAGTGCAAGCAGCGCTGCGATGAGTTTCCGGTTGATCGCGTGCATCTCATAACCCCCCATAATCCAATTAATGATATATTTGTAATATCGGCAGCATTGTCGCTTTAAATAAGTTACGCGGCCGTTTTCATTTCACAAAATGTTGGTCATACTCATCTTTCAAAATACCCATAATGACAATGTCATGCCATTTTCCCTTACGATAGAGTGCTTGCCGAAATTTCCCCTCATGTATAAATCCCATTTTTTCATAGAGTTTGATTGCTCTTTCATTAAAAGAAAACACTTGTAAATATAGACGATTTAAATTTAATTCATTAAATGCATATTCAAGTATTAAAGAAATAGCGGCTGTTCCAATACCTTTTCCCCACACATCTTTTACACCGATATCAATTACACATTCAGCAGAACGATTTTTATAATCTATATTAATTAGGGAAACAATACCGACAGTTTGTTCAGTTTCTTTATATTCAATTAGATAACCTTTAGCAGTAGATTGAGCAGCAATTGCTGATATAAATTGTTCAGTTTCTTCTAACGTGTATATGTCAAAGTTGAGGCTGGTAGTTTCCATGACTTCCATATCGTTGCGCCAATCATGATAAGTAGTGTAATCATTAGCGGATAATTTCCGTAATTTAATCATTTTATTTTCAAACATTCATACCACTCCTTAAGTTAAAATATTTTCAATCATTTTATGCATTAAATTGAGTATATCTGTAAGGTTATTGCTAGAAGAGTATTGATTATGTTGATGTAGCATAACTCCATCGATCATAGAAATAAGCAATTCACAAAAAGAATTTATATCAATTTGCTTTCGAAATTCACCTTTCTCCATCCCGATAGTAATAAATTGTTGAATATTTTGTGAAAGCCTTTCATGCCTTTCTCGTAGATATGGTACTTCTTCAATATGATGAGAAAGAAAAAACTCTGACTTGGCACGAACTAAATTAATTTCTTTATTTTGAATGGAAAGAATGATCTCAGAAATCCAGTCGTTTAATTGAGGCAGTAAAGGTGCTTGTAAATCAGGCGTTAATAACCGGCTGGCTTGTAAAGAATCATCATATTTTAATGCAGCTATAAAAACAGAATCAATATTTTCAAAATGTGCATATAATCCACCTCTCGATACTTTAGCCTCATTCATAATATCTTTCATGGAAGTGTTAGAATATCCTTTGGTAGAAAAGACATTTACAGCAGCTTTAGCTATATTATTTTTTCGAGTTTCTAAATATTTTTTACTTACCTGTGGCATGGAGGACCCTCCTCTACGCAAAATAGACACTGATGTCTATTTAATGTAGAGCTGTGAATTCAATTTGTCAATACTTTACTTAATAATCTGGTGCACGATAAAAAAGCCGTTCGGGGCGTTCAGCCCTGGACGGTTTTTAGTGCTCTTGTTGCTTGAGAAAGCGAATTTTGTCAATTTTCAGAGAATCCTGTCGAATTAGTTTTAACAAATCACGAACAATTTCCATGATTGGTTTTAAAAATATTCGCTTTTTCTGTTGACAAGCTGAGTCTTCAAGCCTAGAATAAGTCATGTAATAAGTCTTTGAAACAAGACTTGTACGGGAAAATTCGACAAATTCAAATAGATGCTTTTCGTATAATTCCGGGAATTGGCCCGGAAGTCTCTACGAGGTCACCGTAATGATCTGGCTACGAAAAGAAGACATCGGAACATGTTTGCGATGGAGATGATTGTGGGAGGTTAGCGATCCTGCCAGTTAACGCTATAGAATGTTAACGGACGGACGATTTAACTGCTGCTGCTCATTCCAGTCCAGACATGGCTACGGTATCTTCTGCTCAGCACGGGACCCGGGGATGTATTGTCACTCCGGGCTTTTTGTCGTTCCCGACTCATTCTAAGGAGGAATCATTAACCATGGATCGGTTCTTTAAACTTAAGGAACACGGCACAAATGTAAGAACGGAAATTATTGCAGGTGTTACAACGTTCATGACGATGGCTTACATCCTGTTCGTGAACAATCTGTTCTTGGGCCCGGGTGGTGCGGGTATCCCTTCAGACGGTGTATTCTTTGCTACTGCGGTTGGTGCGGGTCTGATTACGATCCTTATGGGACTGTTCGTTAACATCCCCATTGCGCTTGCCCCAGGTATGGGTCTGAATGCGTACTTCATGACCGTCGTTCTCAGCTCTAACGGAGCAATTACATGGCAAGCGGCTCTGGGTGCTGTCTTCATCTCAGGTATTATCTTCCTGATCCTTACGGTGACGAAAATTCGTCAAATGCTCCTTGTGGCAGTGCCAGAAAGCATCAAGTCTGCCATTACAGTCGGTATCGGTCTTTTCGTAGCTATTATCGGTTTCAAAATGAGCAACCTGATCGGCATTAATTTGAACGGACCGGTTGAAGACTTTACTCAGCAGGTGCCAGGCAGCTTCTTCAACCTGGGTCTCGGTGATTTCGTACACGATTCCGGTGTACAATTGACACTCATTGGCCTGATTCTAATCGCTATTCTTATGGCGCTTCGCGTCAAAGGCGCATTGCTGATCGGTATCGTGGCAACGACGTTGATCGGTATCCCGATGGGCGTAACTGATGTCAGCGGGCTGTCCGGCGCAAGCTGGTTCCCGAACGTAAATGAGCTGGCTGTCGGCAAGCTCGATATTATGGGCGCGCTCAAGCTGGGATTGTTTGAAATCGTATTGGTGTTCACCTTCGTTGAATTGTTCGACACGTTTGGAACTTTGGTAGGTACGGCAACGCGTGCCGGGCTGATGAAGAATAAAGAAGAAGGCGAGAAGAAGATCGGTAAAGCAATGCTGGTTGACGCGGCTGGCGTTAGCGCTGGTGCGGTTCTCGGTACGAGCACGATCACTTCTTATGTTGAGAGTACTGCTGGTGTTGCCGAAGGCGGACGTACAGGACTGACTGCAGTAACAACAGGCGTTCTGTTCTTGCTCGCATTGTTCATCGCTCCTCTTGCAGGCGTGGTACCTTCCGCAGCAACAGCGCCAGCGCTGATCATCGTAGGCGTGCTGATGATGGGACAAGTCCGCAATATCGAGTGGGATGATTTCCTTCATGCATTCCCTGCGTTCCTGACGATTGTGCTTATGCCGTTTACTGGCGGTATCGCCAACGGGATTTCGGCAGGTATTATCTCTTACGTGCTTCTTGGTGTTTGCAGCAATATCTTTACGAACAAGAAGGTTAAAGTTCACTGGTTAATGTGGGTGCTGGCTGTTTTAGTGCTTTGCCGTTATATCTTCTTGGGCGCCGAGTAATTTAGCGCAGCCTGAATAATAATTTCATATAGTAGGTTTTGATATTCCCAAGACTGGCCGCTTATGCGGCCGGTCTTTTTATATTTCGAATCTATGAATTTGTAGGCATAATCTCTGAATCTCTACGTATATTGGTACAAGCATAAAATGTCAATCAATACTCGTATGGGGTGGAATTGGACATGGCAAGTTTTGTGAAGCGGACAGCGATGCTGCTGGCCATCGGTATTTTTGCGTTATTTACGCAATTTGAGCCAGGAACGGTTCGTGCATTGGAACATAACCTGGTGCAGAATCCCGGATTTGAGCTGGGAGATTCGGAAGCTCCTGAAGCTTGGGAGAGGGATCGTTGGTCCAGAGAGGAAGGAGCCAGCCAATTCGGGGTAATCCAGGGGGACGCGCACAGCGGAGATCGGTCGGCTTGGATCGAAAATGTGGACCCGGATCACGCCAAATGGGTGCAGCAGGTTACGGTGGAGCCCGGCTCTAAGTATTTGATTTCCGCCTGGATCAAAGTACTTAGCATCGGAGGCGGGGAGATTGGCGCGAATATTTTTCCGCTTGGCGTAGGAGGAGCTTATCCCCATGTTATCGAGCCTTCTGGAGAGTGGCAGCAAATCCAGTTCTATGGGGAGTCGGGCCCGGAGCAGAGGGAGCTGAAAATCGCCGCCGCCCTAGGCGGTTATGGAAGGCTAAATACAGGCAAAGCTCTGTTTGACGATATTCGCGTCGAAAAGGTGGAGTCGCTGCCGGCCGGAATAACCGCTTTACCGCTGAGCACAGATATATCCGGAAATATAGGCGGCGGTGGGGCGGATCATCCTGACGGTGAGACTGGACTTGGAAATGGCGAAGCAAGCTCAGCGGCGACCTCCCATGTCCCGGTATTGCCGATTATGCTGTGGTCAGCGCTGTTCGCTATTTTGTTTGCCTGGCTGTATCGGCGCATGATCACGGAGAGTCATCCCCTGGATCGCAGCGGTTCTTACCAGGGTTGGATGTGGCTTGTGATGATTGCCGGGCTGCTGCTTCGGATTTGGATCGGGTATACGGTTCGCGGATTTGAGACCGATCTGAACACTTTCATGGGCTGGGCCCATCACGCGGTAGATAAAGGCCTCGGAGGTTTTTATAGCGAAGGGGTTTTTGCTGACTATCCGCCGGGCTACATCTATGTTTTGTACGTCTTAGGCTTGACGCAAAAATGGCTTGGATTAGGTTATGGTTCGGCAGGAGCGATGCTGCTCTTCAAGCTCCCTTCGATCCTGGCGGATTTGGCTGCAGGATATTTACTGTATCGCGTGGGATGCCGCAAGTTTGGGGGCAGGCTCGGCTGGGCTCTGGCGACCGTGTATTTGTTCAATCCGGCCGTGCTCATCAATTCTGCGGGCTGGGGGCAAGCGGATGCGTTCTATGCCTTATTCTTGATCAGTTCTCTTACGGCTCTAAGCGAGCGGCGTTTGGAGAAATCGGCAGTGTGGTTTGCAATTGCCGCCATTATTAAACCGCAGACGTTTATTTTTACACCGGTATGGCTGCTGGCCCTTCTGTACTACCGTTCCTTGAAACGCATTTCCGTCAGTGTTCTGCTTGGAGCTGCGGTATTCGCCTTGCTGGCTCTTCCTTTTTTCTGGAATCAGGGAGGGCTGCCTGCTCTCATCGATTTATACAAAACAACGCTAGCCTCCTACCCCTACGCCACGGTTAATGCATTCAATTTATATGCGCTTTTCGGCCATAACTGGGCTCCTCTTGATCAGAGGTGGATGCTGCTTCCTTTCCGGACATGGGGGCTGCTGTTCATCCTGGCAGCGGTAGCTTATGCCATCTATATTTCCCTCCGCAGACGCGGACGGGACTTGACCAAGACTTTCTTCATTGCCCTGGCGCTCATCGTCATTGTGTTTGTAGCGGGAACAAAAATGCATGAGCGTTATATGTTTCCGGCGCTGCTGTTATGTTTGTTCAGCTTCATCCAATCCCGGGATCGCCGTCTGCTCTATCTGTACCTCGGATTCAGTCTGACGCAGTATGTCAACGTCGCTTATGTTCTAGGGCATCTGAACCAAGGCATGAGTCCGGGCAATGATGGGATCGTACTGCTCTGCTCACTCGCCAACGCGGTGCTCCTGATATGTATGCTGATCACGGGATATCGCATGTATGTGCAAAAAAAACGCCAGCCGGTCAAACGTCAGGCCGAGAAGGAACGAGAAGCTAACGACGCTTTGCTGCTGGAAGAGCTAGCTTCCAAAGGGAAGCGGCGCAGCTTGTACAAAATCCGTTTCCAAAGCAGGGATTGGCTCTGGGTTGGCCTGGTCACTTTACTGTACGCAGCGCTGGCCTTGTACCAACTAGGATCGACGAAGGCGCCGGTTACCGAATGGAGGCCGACGAAGCCGGTCAGCTTTTATGTAGATTTCGGCGAGGCTAAGACTGTGGATCGTGTTCATTTCTTCGGCGGAGCTTCGACGGGAGCGTTCAAATTGGACTTCGGGAATGATCCTGCATCCTGGGAAAAAACGATTGAACTCTCCGATGATATAGGCGCGGTCTTCGCCTGGAAAAGCGAGGCGGTCGGCATAGAAGCCAGGTACGCCCGGATTACGGTAGAGCATGTCGGCATTTCGCTGCATGAAATGGCATTTTATGAAGCGGGGCACGACAAGCCTGTCCCTATAGCTGGCATATATGATGAAACGGAAGGGGCAAGGGGGAGTGACAGAAGCGCATTGTTATTTGATGAGGCATCGACCTCGGTAATTTACCCCGGTTTTATTAACAGCACTTATTTCGATGAAATATATCATGCCAGAACCGCATATGAATATTGGCATCATTTGCCTCCGTATGAAACGACGCATCCGCCGCTCGGCAAGCTGCTGATCGGACTGGGCATGCAGCTGTTCGGATTCAGCCCGTTAGGCTGGCGTATCGCAGGAACATTGTTTGGAGCGGCGATGCTGCCGCTAATTTACCGGTTTGCCCTGCAGCTCTTCGGGCAGCGAAAATATGCAGTCATGTCTATGGTGCTCCTTGCAGCTGAGTTTATGCATTTTGCACAGACGCGTATCGCAACGATTGACGTTTACGCCGTGTTTTTTATCCTGCTGATGTTTTATAGCATGAATCGTTATCTGCACATGAGCTTTCATAAGCAGCCCCTGGGTAAAACGCTGGTTCCTCTGGCCTGGACGGGGTTATTCTTCGGCATCGGGATTTCGACTAAATGGATTGTGTTGTATGGCGGCGCAGGGCTGGCGTTGCTGCTGCTTCTGTCTTTGCTAAGCCGCTATAAGGAATATGCTGCCGTCAAACGCAGGGTTAAAGCCCGTGAAGGGAATGAAGAATCGGAGCAGCAGGAGCTATATCACCGTATTCAAGAAGGCTTCTGGCGAAAGACGCTGATTACTTTAGGTTGCTGCTGTATCTTTTTTGTGGCGATTCCTGCAGCGATCTACACCTTCAGCTATATTCCGGCCCTTGCTGCCACAGAGGGCGGTTTCAATTTAAACAATTTGATTCAGGCGCAAAAGGATATGTTCGACTATCACAGCAGACTTGTAGGGAGTCATCCGTTTGCTTCGTCTTGGTGGGAATGGCCATTCATGAAGAGGCCTGTCTGGTTCTACAGTGCCCAGGGTGAAACCGGCGGTCTGGCTGAGGGAATGGTGTCCAGCATCGTGACGATAGGCAACCCGCTGATTTGGTGGACTGGAATCGTCGCTATGGCTGCGGCGCTATGGCTAAGCGTGAAGCGGCGAGAATTCGGGAAGTATGTCATGTGGATTTCTTTTCTGGCCCAATATATTCCTTGGATGCTTGTTACGCGGGAGACATTCCTCTACCACTATTTCGCCATGGTGCCGTTTGTGATTGTGGCTATCGTGTATATCACTAGTATTGCCGAGCAAAAATGGGCCCGCTTCAAGTACGTTAGATATGCGTTTATATGCGCTGCGGTGCTGCTGTTTGCGATGTTCTATCCCGTTCTGTCAGGGATGGCCGTGAATTCGGGATACGTTGAGCATGTACTGAGATGGTTCCCGACCTGGATATTTTAGTTCTCAGGTGAGAGCCTTTTGGCTGGAAAGCAGAGATGGCCAGGATGTAAGTTATCAGGTGAAGGAGGGGCAGTTATGGAAATAGGCTGCAGCGTTATCGTACCGATGTTTAATGAAGAGGAAGTGATTGAGCATACGTATCATCGCCTGAAGCAGGTCATGGATTGTGCAGAGGAAGGTTATGAGATTATTTTTGTAAACGACGGAAGCCGGGACAGAACTGCCCAAATGGTGGAAGCAATTTGCCATAAAGACCCGAATGTGAAGTTAATCCAATTCTCCAGGAATTTTGGCCATCAGGTAGCGATCAGCGCTGGAATGGACTATGCCTCTGGCCGCTGCGTCGTTATTATCGATGCCGATTTGCAGGATCCGCCCGAGCTTATTCTGGAAATGCTCAGCAAATGGAGAGAGGGTTACGAAGTGGTGTACGGCAAGCGTATCAAGCGCAAAGGCGAGAGTGTATTCAAGAAAACGACCGCGCTGCTGTTTTATCGGCTGCTTGGGAGAATGACGAAGGTAGACATTCCGCTCGATACCGGGGATTTTCGCCTAATCGACCGGAAAGTGTGCGATGTGCTGAAAAGCTTAAAGGAGAAAAACCGCTTTGTTCGCGGATTGGTAGGCTGGGCGGGCTTTCGGCAAACGAGTGTAGAGTATGTGCGCGATGAGCGTTTTGCAGGTGTCACGAAATATCCTTTGCGGAAAATGATTTCGTTTGCTCTGGATGGCATCACCTCTTTTTCGCATAAACCGTTAAAGATGGCTTCATATATTGGAGTTATTCTGTCGCTTTCCAGCTTCATCTACCTGTTCGTCGTATTGTTTCAGAAATGGTTTGAGCTGGGGACGGTCCCTGGGTGGGCTTCGATCGTAGCGATCAATCTGTTCTTCAACGGTATTGTGCTCATGCTGCTGGGGGTGATGGGGGAGTACATCGGGCGGATTTACGATGAGTCTAAGGATAGGCCGCTTTATATCGTGCGGGAGACTACAGGCTTTCAGCGAGAGGATGCAAATCCGCCTGCCCGGCCATCGTATGTGCCGGAGGGAGTGAATGCGCAGGTGGGGGAGTATGCGGGATAACGGAGGAGGACGTGTCGCTATACAGTTTCTGAAGTTCAATGCTGTCGGGCTGATCAATACGGCGATCGATTTTTCGATTTTTACTATGCTGCTGTTTTTCGGGATGGGCAGTCTTGGGGCGCAGGTCATATCATACGCTGTGGGAACGCTGAACAGTTATATATTGAATAAAAAAATTACGTTCTCCGGTCAGGAAAGCGGCTGGAGTGGACGGAGCATGTTTGTTATTGGACAGTTTGCTCGGTTTGCGGCATTGAACGCAGCGGTTCTTGCTTTATCATTAATGCTGCTTTTTGTATTAACCTCACTGGCCGGATTTCACCCGCTTACATCTAAAGTGCTGGTCACGGCTGTCACTGTAGGCTTGAATTTTTTGGGAAGCCGGAAATGGGTATTTACTAAACAAACTTATGGGCACGACAGAATGGAAGGATGAAATATCGCTAACGGAGACTGTTTTTTTAGAATATAATTTTGGATTGGATGAAGAAGACAGGCATAAGTGCAGCAGAAGTTCAATAAAGATGGATTGAGGAAAAGTGAATTAACTATCGTATTGGAGTGGGACTAATGAGGAGCAAAGCCAGAACAGTAATTGCTGCTACGCTTGCTGCAGGTTTGACGATGGGCGCGGCGAACACGGCTTTTGCAACGGTAGACGGACTGCAGGAAAATTTGATTGGATCCGAGTCCGAAACGTACGGATGGTGTCCAACACCGACGCCAACGCCGAAGCCAACACCGACACCGAAGCCAACGCCGACCCCGACACCAACGAAGACACCGAAGCCAACGCCGACCCCGACACCAACGAAGACGCCGAAGCCAACGCCGACCCCGACACCAACGAAGACGCCGAAGCCAACGCCGACCCCGACACCAACGAAGACGCCGAAGCCGACGCCGACACCGACGCCGACCCCGAAGCCAACGCCGACGCCGACACCAACGCCGACACCGAAGCCAACGCCGACCCCGACACCAACGAAGACGCCGAAGCCAACGCCGACCCCGACACCAACGAAGACGCCGAAGCCAACGCCGACCCCGACACCAACGAAGACGCCGAAGCCAACGCCGACCCCAACACCAACGAAGACGCCGACGCCAACGCCGACACCGACGCCAACACCAACACCAACACCAACACCAACACCAACACCAACACCAACACCAACACCAACACCAACACCAACACCAACACCAACACCAACACCAACACCAACACCAACACCAACACCAACACCAACACCAACACCGACACCGACGCCAACACCGACGCCAACGCCAACGCCAACACCGACGCCAACGCCAACACCAACACCGACGCCAACGCCGACCCCGACGCCAACGCCAACGCCAACGCCGACACCGACACCGACACCAACGCCGACACCAGAGCCAACGCCGGAACCGACGCCGACACCAACATCGACACCAGAACCAACGCCGGAACCGACGCCGACACCAACATCGACACCAGAACCAACGCCGGAACCGACGCCGACGCCAACATCGACACCAGAACCAACGCCGGAACCGACGCCGACGCCAACATCGACACCAGAACCAACGCCGGAACCGACGCCGACGCCAACATCGACACCAGAACCAACGCCGGAACCGAC